>MNDE01000152.1 GCA_001914785.1 Acidobacteria bacterium 13_2_20CM_57_17
ATCTTCCCATTTTAATTCGAGGCCGCGAGTTTGCGCCGCCTGCCTTGTTCCCTCATGCCGAATATGACTACACTTCTTCTATGAAGGTGGGGGGAGTCTTTTTCGCGCTGTGGTGTCTCCTGGCGCCAGCGGCATTTCCAGATACAGAGAGATCGCCGCATGAACTATATGATGCGATCAAGGCGCTCCGAGTCGATCTCTCCAGTGTTTATCGCATCTCTCCCGCAAACCACATCCAGTTGCGCCGTGGCGAGGCGGTTCTCTCGTTTGAGGAAGGGGCCTTCACCTTTTTCTTCCCGCTGGATGGGCAGATTACGGGCGCCGTGTTTTCCGGGCGTGGTCACGCGCTGGCGGTCCCGCGCGATCCGGTAGAAAAACAGCAGATGGGGCGTTTTCTCGGCGCGCCGGTCCTCGACGAGGAATTCATCAACGGCTATCTGCGTTTCACGGACGACACCGCCGGGGAACTTCTCCAGCAATTCCACGCCGCAAATCTTATGCCTCAAACGGATACATCTATCGGCGCGCAGTGGGACTCCGCGGTGGCTCAGCTCAATCCCAGCTACACTCTTCGCATTCTCACTGAACGGTTGTCGACCAACCCCAGGCCCTGCTTCTACGCCGGATTTGAAGGCACGGCCACTGGCCCGTTCGATGTCGTGCTTGACGCGCAGCGGGACGAGCAATTCCTTCTCGGACAAGTTCACAAAGGAGGCGGTGACAGTTCGTACGATGTCTGGACCTCGCATCGAGTTCCAGATATTCCCGCATTTCCAACGGCCTTTCGCGCATTGAGCTACTCTATCGAGACCACCATTTCCCCCAATAACTCACTGGATGCCACAGCCAGCGTACATTTGCGCGCAATAAGCGGGACAGAGCGCGTTCTTTCTTTCCAGCTCTCCCGGGCTCTGACCATTAACGGCGTCACAAGCGAGCAAGGCGCTTCCTTGGCTTTTTTTCAGAACGAGGGCATGAGTCTCCAGGAGCGCAGCGCGCGAGGCAACGACTATCTGAATGTCGTTCTTCCGCAGGCGCCGCGGCCTAATCAGGAATTCACTCTTCGTTTTCATTATCGTGGCGACGTCATCCATAACGCCGGAAACGGCGTGTTGTTCGTCGGAGCGAGAGAAAGCTGGTACCCCCACCTGGGAGATAGCGCGGAATTTTCCGACTATGATCTCCTTCTGCGCTGGCCGCGCAAGCTTCGGCTGGTCGCCACCGGCTCTAAAGTCGAAGAGCACGAGGAAGGAGATTTCCGCGTTGGCCACTGGAAAGCAGAGAAGCCCATATCCGTCGCCGGCTTCAATCTCGGTGAATATGCTTCAGCCTCCATTGTCACCGAGGCTCGTGCCATCGAGGTCTTTGCCAATCGCGAACTCGAAGACGATCTTGTGAAGCGCCTTTCTGCGCGGAACATGGAAGCCCTGGATCTCTCTTCCCGGCGATTTGGGGCTGCAGCGACGGGGCATCCGGTCGCACCGCCTCCTCCCCCCACTCCCAGCCCGGCCGATGCGCTCAAGCAGCTAGCCAAAGAGATCGATTCCGCGGTCCGTTTTTACGAAGTATTCAGCGGCCCCTTTCCCTTCCACAACCTCAGCGTCTCGCAGATACCAGGAACCTTTGGGCAAGGCTGGCCCGGTCTGCTCTATGTTTCCACGTACTCCTTTTTGCCTTCCGAAGCCCAACAACGCGCGGGACTGAGCACGGCCGGACGGGAGCACTACACCGAGCTGGTTCCTTATCACGAGGTGGCACATCAATGGTGGGGAAACGTCGTGGCATGGTCGAGCTACCGCGACCAGTGGATTGACGAGGCTATAGCGAATTACCTCGCGGTGCTGTTTGCCGATACCAAGAAGAATCCGGACCACAAGCTGCACGTCTGGCTGGCTCGCTACCGGCAGCAACTCGTAGAGAAAAAGCCGGGCGCCAGCGAACCACCGGGCGAGATAGGCCCCCTCGCCCTCGGCCTCCGCCTCAATTCCTCAAAGTCGCCGTCCGGCTACGAAGAGATCGTCTACAGCAAGGGCACGTGGATCTTTCACATGTTGCGAGAAATGCTGCGGCAGCCCGGCGCCAAAAATCCTGACTCGCGCTTTTGCACCCTGCTGCAAACGCTGGTAACCAAGTACGCCTACCGCGCGCTTTCCACCGATGACCTGCAGCACGAAGTGGAGGGGGTCATGACGCCCAGCATGGACCTTGAAGGCGGACACTCGATGGAATGGTTCTTCGAAGAGTGGGTGCGCGGAACCGGAATCCCGCACTATCGCGTGGAATTCACGACTCACCACACGGAAAAGGGCTATCTGATCCGCGGTCATCTTTTTCAGACCGGAGTGCCGCGCTCATTTATCGTCAGCGTTCCCCTTTATGCCGTCGGCGCTGGGTACGGAACGCTCCTCGGCACCGTAGCAGCGGCCGGCCTGGAAACAGCGTTTCAGTTCGTCGCCGCGGTTCCACCCCACAAGATTGTCGTCGATCCCCGGATGACGCTGCTTTGCACCTCGGAGTGATATAAAAAAACCATTGTTTTGAAATGCAGTGATATTGCAGCAGCTTTGTCTTCAGTTCCCTTGTTTAGTGGCACACAGGATTCAGCGGGCTCAAATTCAGGGCACATATTTCCTAAATCGTTCGATCATCAACTGCTTTTCAAGGAGCGGGCTATCCAAATTGAGCTCCGTTTTTTCGCTGGCACCGAAAACATAAGCGAAACCCAGGGGATCACGGGGAATGCCGCGGACCAGCCCTGCCTGAACCAAGTCGCTCATGCGAGACGGGCGTTTACCATACCTCTTGGCATACTCGTCGGCCAGGGCATCGAGCTGCTTGCAATCTTCCTTCACCGTAAGCAACTGCAAATGCATCAGCGCATTTTTTTTGACCGAGGGATCGGCACTGGTGTCGTAGATGTCCTTCCACAGGAACAAGGAAGTTTCAAACGATTCCCCTTCCGCCGCCACCTTGGCAGCCATGATTTTCATCCACACCAGCGCATTTGGTTTTTTGCTTCCTTCCAGAAAAGCCGCTGAAGCCTTCTGGTAATCCTTCAAATCGAAGTAGTAGACGAATCCCAGGTCTTCATATAGGCGCCAGTACTCCGGATTCGCCTGGATCCCGCGCTGAATCAATTGCACGGCCAGATCCGGCCTGCCCGCGCCGCCGGGTGCCGCCTGGCTGAGGAACATCGCGCCAAACCTGTACGCGATTACCAGATTCGGATCGAGGGCCGTGCTGATATCCAGAAGCGGCCAGAGCAAGTCGAGATTCGCCTGGCCTCTTAAATGTTTGTTTCCGTAGTACTGTACGACGCGCGTCCAGTAAATGTCCGCCAGCAGCGGCGCGTACTCCAGGCTCATCGCTTTAACGAGCTTTGGCGAACGCAGCAGGACCTCGTCACGCTCCTCGGTTATCGACGCGCGCTCCGCGTCGATGCGGCGCTGCATCCGCCAGATGCCCGCAAACCCAAGTGGAACAACAAATAAAAGCAGCCACGCGATGCTCTTCTCCGATTTCATTTCAAGTTCCGTCGCGAAAACACTGCGGCCGCCGCGGTCAAAACGATCGTGCAATAAACCACGGTGTACAAAGTATTTTGCAGGATCAACGCTCCGGGAACCACTCGCCCGTGCGCGGCCATAGCCATCACGTTGAAATTTTCAAAATTTGGAAGCAGGTAGGACAGCCATTTCGTGAAGGCCGACATTGGCGGGCTCATCACTTCGATCGGTAAATTCCTCAGCTCCTGTACGTACAAGCCGGCGATATACAGGCCCACGGTGAACAATATTGCCAGCAGTGGCGTCGTGAAGCAGGAAAACAGCAGCGCCAGCGCGACGATCAGCGCCAGCTTCAGCAGTATGAAATACACCGCCACCAGCACCACGGTGTCGCTTCTCTCCAGCGAATGCTTCACGTAGAGCATCGCCAGCAGCAGCCCCAAGGCCATCGCTGCCGTGTTCACGGCCAGCGTCAGCACCAGACCGGCGAATTTCCCGAGCAGAAATTCGGATCGCCGCACCGGCTTCGCGAGCAGTGCGTAGAGCGTGCGCTTGTCCATCTCCTTGGAGACCAGCGCGACACCGAGAAAAATGGAAATCAGCAGCCCGATCACCGAAATGGCGCTCAAGCCGAGGCTCACAATTACCGTTTGCTCGATCCCAATTGAAATCTGCCCCACGGCCACGGATGCGGCAATCATCAGCAGCGCGAAAAACACCAGGTTGTAAAGCACCCGGTCGCGCACCGCTTCGCGGAAAGTGTTCAATGCCACGACCCCCGCGCGCCTCATTGCTCGCTCACCTCGACTGCCGCTCCCTGGGCGCGGTCCGCTTCCACCAGATTCATGAAAAATTCTTCCAGCGTCGCTTTCACCTGAGAGACCGACAGGATGCGCGCTCCCGCTCCTCGCAGTTGTTCGATCGCCCCGTACAGCTCCTGCTCAGGCACCTGCAGCCGGTAACATTCGCCCGTGCGCGTGGCGCTGGAGAGCAGCGGCACGTTGCTCGGCTTCGTCAGCTCAAAGAGAATCTCCATGCCCAGCGTCTTCATGTCTACGAGTGTGCCCGGTGCGCCGACTCCTCGAAGTTTCCCCCCGACAATCACGCCCACGCGGTCGCACAACGTCTCCGCGTCCGAGAGAATGTGCGTGGAAAACATCACCGTCTTTCCGTCCTTTTTCAATTCCAGAATGATGTCGCGCACCTCGCGCCTGCCGACCGGATCCAGCCCCGACATCGGCTCGTCCAGAATCACCACTTTCGGGTCGTGCAGGATTGCCTGAGCAAGCCCCACGCGCTGCAGCATCCCCTTGGAATATTTTCGCAGCTGTATCTTGCGCGCAGTTTCCAACCCTACCTTCTTCAGCATGCGATCGACGCGGTCTTTCCGGTCGGCCGCAGTCAGGTCGTGAAACCGAGCAAAATAGTCGAGCACTTCCGCCGCGGTCAAGTAGTCGTAGAAGTAGGGCTGCTCGGGCAGGTAACCGATATCCCTGTGCATCTCCACGTCGCTGATCGGCTTGCCGAGGATTCGCGCGCTCCCCGCCGTGGGAAAGATCAACCCCATCAGCAGCTTGATGGTCGTGGATTTACCGGCGCCGTTCGGCCCGATAAAGCCAAACACGTCGCCCATTTCCACCTGCATGCTTAGCCCTTCGAGCGAGGTTCTCTTCTTAAGGTGCAAGAAGCCGAAGGGATATTCTTTGGTCAGATTCTCAATTTCAATCGCTGGGTCTGGCATGTATTCATTGTTCGCAAGTCGGAGGTGACCGTCAATGTTCCAGTACAAGCATGTGCACGGAGTGAAAATACAAAGAAGGCGACAGCCAGATCAGACTACTCGAGATCAGGAGTCGCCGCGCGCATGTCCGATCTGCACCAGCTCTTCTTGCGCGGTTGCCGGTGGCGTCATCGGCATAGGGCTCAGGTTTTGTGGGTCCCGCCAATTATCCAGCATTCCTACCTGCTGCACGCACGAAACGGTGCATCGCGGCGCGCAAAACTTCTTGGTGGAGTACTCCCGGTTCCGCATTTCCGGCGTGTATTGCGACAGCGGAATCCCCGGATATCCGCGCTGCTGCGAACACCAATGCACCAGTCCATCTTCGCAAATGTACAGATAGCGCGACCCCGAGCGGCACCGCCAGTTATGTTCCTTTCCTCGCGCTACGTTGTGCTGAAACTCGTTGAATCGCGAGAAGGAGCGCTTTCCCAGCGCCATGACTTCCTCGAAGATTTCCTGTTCATGCGGACCGAGCGGTTTCAATTGCCCATTGTTATCGTGAATGATCCCCACAGTACTGGTGAAGCCCAACTCCACCGCGCGGTGCGCGATCTTCAGCGCATCATCAGGATCTTTCACTCCGCTGCCCAGCACGGAATTGATATTCACCTGAAACACCGCGTACTGCGACAGCATCACCAGCCGACCATCCAGCGTTTTCAAGCTCTTTTTGGAAACCTCGTCCGGCACCACGTTATCGATGCTGATCTGCAGGTGTTCCAGCCCCGACTCATTCAGCCGCTCAATGCGTTCTTTGTTCAGATAGAAACCGTTGGTGATCAACCCGGCGATCATGCCCCGCCGCCGGATGTGCCGGATCACCTTATCCAACTCCGGGTGCATCAGCGGTTCGCCTCCGCTGATGGTAATGATCGAAGTCCCCATTCCGGCTAGAATATCCAGACGCTTCTTCATTTCCCCCAGCGGCACTGGCTTTGAAAAATCATCGAATTCGTTGCAGTAGGTGCATGCCAGATTGCACTGCCGCATGGGAATGATATGCACCAGGATGGGATGTTTCGTCGAGACGAGCGCCTTCCCGATCATTTTCAGCTCGCGCACACGCGTCCTCAGGAACCGCACCTGTCTGCGCAGCCGTGTTTTCGCACTCGCCCGCGCCACTCTTGTCTCTTCAGTCATGAATGAAACGGAATCCCCAGCCAGTAATTATACACGACCGTCCAGACGCGGACCGGCATTTGGGGCGGAATTGTCACCTTGTCCGGGGCCTTGAATCGGAACTAAACCCCGATGGCTACGTAATAAGCTGTAAGCGGAGTTGGCCTCGCCTAACCATCGGGGCTCCTCCGTCGTCTATCCTGCAAGGGCGGGGAAGACGAAGCGGTTGCCATGCGAGGTGCCGATGCAATCTCTGGCCTCTGATTTGCGCTACGCCGCCCGCGAACTCCGGAAGCGCCCGGGTTTCACACTGACCGCAGTCTTCTCCCTGGCCCTGGGAGTGGGGGCCACCAGCGCCGTTTTCAGCGTCATTTACGCCGTCCTGATTGACCCATTCCCCTACCCAGGCTCCGCCCGCATTGTGGAGGTTCGGCTTGTGGACAAGAGTGGCAGCGATCGCCACTACATAGGCTTCACCGGCCCGCAAATCGATCAGCTCCGCCAGGCCAAGTCCCTCGAAGACGTCACCGCCATGGATTGGTGGAACCTGACCACCACGGACGGCGACCTGCCCGAAGACGTGCAGGCCATGTACATTTCGCCAAACGCACCGAGTCACTGGGGCATTCGCGCGCTGAAGGGGCGCTGGCTGATTCCTTCCGACGCTCCGCCGGGACAATCTCCGCAGCCCGTCGTGGTGTTGACCTACCAGTTTTGGCAACGCTACTTTATGGGCGATCCCAACGCCGTCGGCCGCACCATGCAGCTGGTGCACAAGCCCTACCAGATCGTTGGCGTGATGCCGCCGCGTTTTAAGTGGGGCGCCGCGGACATTTATATCCCGCTGAAGGTTACACAGGACCCAAACATCCATTTGGCCGCTTCGTTCAAACTCCGCCCCGGGGTGAAGCCTACGCAAGCAAGCGCCGAGTTGCTGCCCATTCTGGAGCAATTTGCTAAGCAGTCTCCAACAGAATATCCGGACGGCTTCAAGGTGAAAATGCCCAGTATTGTCGACGTATATGCCAGGCCGCTCGGAGCTACGCTTTATCTCCTGCTGGGCGCGGTGGCTTCGCTTCTGCTGATCGGTTGCGCCAATGTTTCTATCTTGCTGCTCGCGCGAGGCAACGAGCGTCAGCACGAACTTGCCGTGCGAGCGGCCATTGGCGCCGGCCGTTGGCGATTGATACGTCAGCTGCTCACGGAGTCCTTAGCCATCGCCGCGGCCGGAGCTGCACTGGGCGTGCTGCTAGCCTGGAGGGGACTCGCGTTCATCGTGGCGCGGCTTCCGGAGTTTTCTTTCCCTGCGGAATCCGTAATAAAAATGAATGTGCCGGTGCTGCTGTTCAGCGTAGCGTTGGCGTTCACCACCGCGATTGTGTTTGGACTCTTGCCTGCCTTGCAACTGTCGCGGCCGGAGATTGCGCGGCTGATGCAGAGCAGCACCCGCCGCGTCGCCGGAAGCGTGCTTGCCAAACGCGCCCACGGCACGTTGGTCGCTGCGCAGGTCGCGCTTACCCTGTTGTTGCTCACCGCAGCGGGCGCCGCGGGCAAAGGCTTCGTCCGCCTGTTGCACGCCGATCTGGGCTACGACCCGCACAACACCATGTCCGTTCCCATTCCCGTGCACGAAAACACGCATGTAACCTGGAAGGAGCGTGCCGAATACTTCGAGCAGATTCGCGCCAGAATCGCGGCGATGCCCCCAGTGGTGGCCGCGGGCATCTCCACCAACGCCACGCCGCCCTCGAGCGGCTGGCCTCAGCCGATTGAAATCCTCGGCGGCACGGCGGCGGAAAAACCCGAAGTACGCGTGAACTTCGTCAGTCCGGAATATTTCCCGCTGCTGCGTATTCCGCTTGCGCAGGGCCGCTTGTGGGATCACGCGGAAACCATGCGCGGCGCGCTGCTCGCCGTCATCAATCAAACGATGGCCCGCCAGTATTGGCCAAATGGCGACGCCATTAACCATCAGATCCGAATTCCTTCGCTGAAGGACCAGCCGCCTTATCAGCGTGCCGTTCCTGGAAGTGATGGGTGGATGCAAATTATCGGCATTGTGGCCGACACTCGCGATGACGGCCTGCGAAACGCGGTCAAACCCGCGGTTTACGTGCCTTTTACCGCGCAGATGTGGATGTTTACGCAAATCCTAGTGCGCGCGCGGACCGCGCCGCTTTCGCTTTTGCGCGACATTCGTGCGCAGCTTGTGCAAATCGATCCGGAACAACAAACCATGCGCGTGCGCGACCTCGACGCCTGGATTACCGGCCAGCAGGAATACGCGCAACAACGCCTCGTCGCCACGCTATTCGGAATCTTCTCCGTCCTCGCGCTGGCCCTTGCCGCCGTCGGACTTTACAGCGTGGTGTCCTATGGCGTCGCGACTCGCACCAACGAATTTGGCATTCGCATGGCTCTCGGCGCGAAAGCCGCCGATGTCTTTCGGATTGTCTTGTCATCTACGGCGGTGAATGTGGGTGGCGGGCTGGCGGCTGGCCTTCTCCTCAGCATCGCATTCGACAAACTCGCCACAAAGTGGGTGATGGAAAGTTCGCGCGACCCGTTCATCCTCGCTGGCGTGACCCTGTTATTGATCGTTGCGGCGGCCTTGGCTTGCCTCGTCCCAGCCCGTCGCGCCGCCGCCGTTGATCCTATGGAAGCGCTACGCTACGAGTAGCCAGCGCGCACCCTTACTGTGGTTTCGGTAGTGCCGCCATGGCCTCTCGAAACGCTGCCAGATTAGTCTTATCCACTACGGCCGTGCCGGTATCCACTCCGCTCGGCAATGGGGATGCCGGAGCCGTGCGCCAATCCTTAAATTCCTTCACCGCGTTGTGGTGCAAGTCGTCCAGGAATTTCAGCCCATAGTAGCTCATCACGTACGGCTTCTGGGCGATCGTCGACGAGATTGCGCCTTTCTCAATTAGGTCCAACGTCTTCGGATCCTTGTCAAACGCCACGATTGGCAGTTTGCCTGCCATGTTGAACCGCTCCAAGGCGTCCGCGGCTCCGGGACCTCCCGCCGCTTCCAGGCAAACGATTCCATCCATTTTTTCCTTCTTCAGGATCAGGTCGGAGATCTGGTCGAACGCGTTCCGCCAATCCCCCTTGTCATCCAGAATCTTTGTCAGCTTCAGCGCGGGAAAATTCTTCAGTGCATCCGCCACGCCCGCCAGGCGATCGTCCAGATTGCGCTGTCCGGGAATCGTGATCACCACGATGTTTCCTTTCGGAGCCAGCGCCGCCATTCGCCTCACGCTCTCTCTCCCGGCCCGCACGTTATCCGTCCCGATATACAGCAGCCTCTTCGACTCTGGCACGTCCGCATCCACGCAAATCACAGGAATTCCTGCCGCTATGGCCTTGTCTATGTCCGCTCGGAAAAAATCCGTTCGCGCCGCGGACAGGCAGATTCCCGAAGGCTGCTTTTCCACGAGGTCCCGGAACATGGTCGCCTCTGCGCCGGGGTCATAGGTTTCCGGTCCGATCAGTTCAGCCCTCACGCCCAGCGCCTTGGCCGCATCCAGAAAGCCTGCTTGCGCTTCCTGCCAGTACGGCAAATTGATGTTCGTCGCCACAAAGTAGTACTTCTCGGTTTCCGCGTGGTATGGCTTGGCGCAAGACACAATGACCGCCGCCACCAGGAGAAGAAGAAAAGATGCCAGGGCCGCTGCATTTTTCCTCATTGAAATACTCCTTTCGCATTCCGTCCGGCCTTCGGGGAGTTCCTCGTACCGATGGCGCTTTGCTTGTAGGGGAATCCTCCATGCTGTTCCCGGAGGCTGAATTGCAGCCGGATTCTAACACCACCCGGTGCCGTCAACGTATTCTTTTGATTTAGTGAGAGCCCGCCCACTTATTTTCAGGAGACGGTTCAGGCAGAAACGCCACGCTTCGCGGGTTGCAACTTGGGGAGTTTTTTTAGGAACGCTTGCGCAATTCTTCGGCAGGAACCGCAACCACTTCACCGTCGCGCCAGATATACATTGGCAACCCTTCGCGGGCGTGTTCCTCAATAGCATTCTCGACCGCCGCCCTAAGCGCCAGCAAGGCACGCTCACACAAAGGCAATTCAAGTACGTTTGGAGGAGGCTCAATCATGTTGCTCCGTTGCTCTTTACGAAGTCATTGTAACTCTTGTGTCAGTTACGTGGAGAGCTTTGTCCTCGTTTCAATCCAAACATGCCATCATGTGGCATGCATACAAAGTCCAAAATCGTCTGCGCTGGAACCTTCTATCTATTCGCACTCATTCGAGTGGTTGCCGCCGCGCCACCGCCAGACCGTTGCGAGTATCCTCCGGGCCTGCATGATGAAATCTCAAAAAAATATCCCGGCACCCACTTGGTCGGTTTGGCGGATCTCGAGGAATACGACAGAAAGCTGTACCGAAAAGACCACGGCACGCGGTGCCCTGGCCTGGTCCGCGTTAACTTTTATGGTGACGGGAAGCCAACGTACGCCCTTGTCTTGATTGCGGGAGAGAACCCGAAGCGAAGAGCGCAACTCGTTGTGGCGCACCAAGTTGGCAACGATCGGGAGATTCGCTCATTGGAGACGACAGACGGAACGCCCGTGGTCTGGCGTCAAGGGCCCGGTAAGTATGATGGTATGTACGAGGAGGAACAGCAGATTCTGGCGAGAAACCCAGTCATTGTCTTTTGCGGTTATGGGTCATGGGCGATACTCTATGCGTGGACGGGCGCCGAGGTAAAGAAGATCTGGCTTTCGGATTAGCGCCTGTTCAAGGCGGCGACTCCCGCCTGGGGAGTGGGATTTCCTTCTCATCAGTGGGATTCCACCTTTCATTTCTGTCATCTCGTTGTATCCAAGCCACTTACCAGTAATTACTTGACAAATCCTAAAAATATTGTATAATAGTAATTCAAGTCGGGTACGATTCTTCCGTGCCTCTCCGGTTATGGGCGCCCACCAAGCGGTTCTTCTAACTTCTTCAAAATCAGTTCATCTACGCAGGAGAGTTCTCTCTCTACGAATCGCGCCCGTAAGTCCTTTGTTTTCGGCACTTGCAAAGAGTGCGCAACCCTCTCATTCCACACAGCTTAGCTTTCCTTTGTTTTCATGCACTTACGAACTCTTTTGCACCGGTGAAAAAGCAACCCCTTTCCCTTTATGCGCTTCCGCACTCTTTGCCAAAAACACCCCGGGTGGGGGTGGGCCCTGTTTGACCATCATTTCTCTAAGCGAGCCTCGCGCCGCGCTGATATTCCCCATTCCTCCACTCTGGCCCCTGTGTTCTCGGTGGCATCCGTGTTGATTCCCATCCTTTCTTTTGACTTCGATCGAAGATCCCGACTCGGTCGGGACTGTCAACTGCCAACCTACGCAAGTACTCGCTGTCCGCGAGTCGCCGCTCACTTGCTGCTAGAATCAGAGCAGCCCTCAAAGGAGCTTCCCATGTCTGAAGCCGCCAAGACAGCAGCCTCCACCCCGACTCGCGTCGAGTCCGACTCCATGGGCAAGATCGAAGTCCCCGCCGACCGCTATTACGGCGCGCAGACCGCCCGCTCGCTCATCCACTTCGCCATCGGCAAGGACACCATGCCCCCGGAGCTCATCCGCGCCTTCGGCATCCTCAAAAAAGCCGCCGCGCTCGTCAACCAGGATCTTGGCAAGCAGTCGCACGAAAAGTGCAGCCTCATCGTCCGGGCCGCCGACGAAGTCATCGCTGGAAAACTCAACGACCACTTCCCTTTGCGCGTCTGGCAAACCGGCAGCGGCACGCAAACCAACATGAACGTCAACGAAGTCATTTCCAATCGCGCCATTGAAATGGCCGGCGGCGTCATGGGCAGTAAGAAGCCCATCCATCCCAACGATGACGTCAACATGTCGCAGTCCTCCAACGACACGTTTCCCGCCGCCATGCACATCGCCGCCGCCACGGAAACCTCTCGCCGTCTTCTTCCCGCCGTCAAGACTCTTCGCGACGCGCTCGACGCCAAAGCCAAAGAATTCGCGGACATCGTCAAAATCGGCCGCACGCATTTGCAGGACGCCACGCCGCTCACGCTCGGCCAGGAATTCTCCGGCTACGTCAATATGCTCGACCGCGATAGCGGCCGCATCGCCATCGCTCTCGACGGACTCTACGATCTCGCCATCGGCGGCACTGCCGTTGGCACCGGCCTCAACGCACATCCCGAATTCGCCGAACGCGCCGCGCGCAAAATCGCTGAGCTCACCGGGCTGCCCTTCCGCTCGCATCCCAATAAATTCGCCGCGCTCGCCGCGCACGACGAAATCGTTTTCGCGTCCGGCGCGTTAAAAACGCTTGCTGCCTCGCTCATGAAAATCGCCAACGACATTCGCTGGCTCGCTTCCGGCCCGCGCTGCGGCCTCGGCGAACTCACTCTTCCGGAAAACGAGCCCGGCTCTTCGATTATGCCGGGGAAGGTGAATCCCACGCAGGCGGAAGCCCTGACCATGGTCTCCGTCCAAGTAATGGGCAACGACGCCGCCATCGGCTTCGCTGGCTCGCAGGGTAATTTCGAGCTCAACGTTTTCAAGCCGGTGATGATTTTCAATTATCTTCACTCTGTCGAACTTCTCGCCGACGCCTGCAACAGCTTCGTAGCCCACTGCGTCCAAGGGATCGAAGCCAATCGCGACCGCATCAATCACTACCTCCATCATTCCCTCATGCTCGTCACCGCGCTTGCCCCCAAAATCGGCTACGACAACGCCGCCCAGGTCGCCAAAGCCGCGCACCATGCTCACATCAGCCTTCGAGAAGCCGCCATCAAGTTCGGCTTCGTCACCGCCGAAGAGTTCGACGCCCTCGTCAAACCCGAGGACATGACCCACCCATGAATGCTTTTTTCAAATCACTGCATTGGCTTATGCTTCTGGGAGCCACATTCGGCATTTCTTCTATAAGTGCCGCACAAACATACACTGGACCAAGGTGTTTCGGCTCACTTTGCATCGATCAAGAGGTTACCGCCGAAGACCTTATTCATCGGATCGGTGAATCAAGCTCGGCTTGGGATCGCCATAGTATTCGGGACGAGCGAACAATTCTCTCATTCTTCGTATCTCAGGATTCCGAGGTAGTCGGAATCCTCCTGACAGACTCCAGTAATCAGAAGGCTTCCGCGAAAGATCTAAGCTCGAAAGCGAAAAAAGATCTGCGCGCTTGGAAAACGGGTGAAGACATCGGCCTTGATAGCTCGGAAGAAGGCATAGTGAAGGCCTACGGAAAGCCAACGGGACAATACGAATTTCAGACTCAGGAGAACGGTGCTCAAGTAACCGTGAAGAATCTTTCTTATAGAGGGCGCGTAAACGGGGTTGTAAAGTCGGCAGATTTCACGATGAGGAACGGTAAGGCTTCTCGAATCGAATTCTGGATTCAAGGCGACCCTGGCCCCACATGCCTGGGTTACACGTGCGAGCCTCAGTCTGCGCGCGCCGTGTTCCGGGAACTCGGCAAACCGAAGAATATGACGGCAAATACTGATGTCATCTGTTACCAATCCGAAGACGGGAAGAGCTTTCTTAGCGCGTATTTGGGACATCACGGAGAGGCCGATATTGATGTCGCTTTTCTGAGTGATTTTCCGAATTGCCTTCATAAGACTGCCTCGACGACAAAGAACAGCCTATCCGAATGGAAGACTTCAGAGAGCATTCATTTGGGAAGTTCGGAAGAAGAAGTGGTGAAAGTTTATGGGAAACCAACGCGTGAGGAACCGGTGAATGCCGCAAAGTGCTGCAAATACATGATTCCAGGCTCGCGCAAAGGTGATCATTTACCCGACTTCGGCCAGAAAGTCCTCTTCTACGAAGGTATGGAGCTACATCAGACGGGTTTTGGGATTAGAAACGGAAGAGTTTCATTCATTTGGATTTCCGATTCGGAGTGACGCGCACATGACCGGCCGATTTACTAAACGAAAGATTGTCCACCATTCCCACGTGATTCAGCACTTATGGTTCAAGAGTGCTTGTCTTCTGTTTCCCGCGTTCGCGCCTTTCGTACAGCAAGGAAGTGCGCAGGCGAAGTACACGCTGAAGCCGACGCCGAAGACCGTGGCGTGGGGATACTACGATGCGAAGGTGGCGCCGGTGCTGCGCGTCAAGTCGGGCGACACGGTAGAGATTCAGACGCTAATCACCAACAGCCCTAAGCGGCTCGAAGAGGCGGGGCTGCCGCCAGAGCAGGTCGAGCAATCGCTGCGCGACATTACCGACCAAGTAGAGGACAAAGGCCCTGGCGGGCACATTTTGACCGGCCCGATTTACATCGAAGGCGCGGAACCCGGCGACGTTCTCGAAGTAAAAATCCTGGCGATCAAGCTGGCGATTCCTTACGCCTACAACGCGTTCGGTGCGGGGCGCGGCTATCTGCCGGACGATTATCCTTACTCGAAAATAAAAATTATTCCGCTGGATGAAAAACGCATGATCGCGAAATTCGCGCCGGGCATCGAGATTCCCCTGCATCCTTTTTTCGGCAGCATGGGCGACGCCCCGCCGGAAAGCGCGGGCCGCTTCAACAGCGCTCCGCCGTGGATTATGGCGGGCAATCTCGATAACAAGGACCTCGTCGCCGGCTCCACGCTCTACATTCCCGTGCACGCTCCCGGCGCGCTCTTCGAGGTCGGCGACGGCCACGCCGGACAGGGCGACGGCGAAGTGGACATTACCGCTCTCGAAACTTCGCTCATCGGCACGTTTCAATTCATCGTGCGCAAGGACATGCGCCTGAAGTGGCCGCGCGCCGAAACGCCCACGCACTACATCACCATGGGCCTCAACGATGACCTGAACGCCTGCGCCACGCTCGCCGTCCGCGAGATGATCGATTTCCTCGTCACGGAAAAGCATCTCTCGCGCGACGATGCCTACATGCTCTCGAGCGTCGCCGCCGATCTCCACATCACCGAACTCGTCGACGGCAACAAAGGCGTCCACATGATGCTCCCCAAATCCATCTTCGTCTCCGGTTCATCCAAATGAACGAAGGGAAATTATCGTTCCGACCTGTAGCTCAGGCCTTTAGGCCTGAGGAATCTGCTTTTTCTTGCGCTTGCACAAAGCAGATTCCTCGGGCAAACACCGCCCTCGGAATGACTTTTTTCGCTTCTTTCCCGAAGCCCGTTCAGTTTCAAGTCATTTTCTTTCATGCGCTGCTGCTATTTCTCGGTGTGCTCTCCGGGGCGGCCTCGGCGTTCTCTGCGAACTCTGTGTCCTCTGCGTTGAATCTTTTTCCTGTTTCTTCCTTGCAAACCGAAAAACCCGAATGGTGCAAGCCTCTTCCGCGGCCGGAATACAAATCGCTGCAACGTGTCCTTCCGGACGACCCCTGGTTTGAAGTCTACAAGGTTGCGCCGGGAGTCTTTGCCATTTACGAGCCGCACCAAGCGGAAGAAACCATTTCCTACCTGATCGTCGGCAACAAGCAAGCGGTGCTTTTCGATACCGGCATGGGCATCAGCGACATCCACAAAGTCACGACGAAATTGACTTCGCGCCCAGTCGTGGTTCTCAATTCGCACACGCACGACGACCACGTCGGCGGCAACTGGCAGTTCACGTTCGTCTACGGGATGGACACCGATTTCACGCGGAAGAACGCCAAAGGTTCGCGCGAAGATGCTCAGGCCGAAATTGCACCCGACCAGCTCTGCGGCGAATTGCCAAAAGGCTTCAATCCAAAAACGTACGCCACCAAGCCGTGGAGGATTTCGCACTTCATCCATGACGGCTTCACAGTGAATCTGGGTGGACGCAAATTGGAAGTTCTTTCTACTCCAGGCCACACGCCGGATTCCATTGCGCTGCTCGACCGCGCCAACGGCTTGCTCTTTACCGGCGACACGTATTATCCCGCACCGATCTGGCTATTCCGGCCGGAAACGGATCTCGACGCTTACGTGAATTCCGTGAAGCGGCTTGCAGCGCTCGCGCCAGAATTAAAACTTGTGCTGGGCGCGCACAACATCCCGGTGGCCGAACCTTCCGTGCTTCCGCGGCTCGTCAACGCGATCCAGGCGGTGCGCTCGGGCCAGGGGACCGTCAAGGCGGGCGGAGAAGGCAAAGCCATCCATAGCCTCGACGGTTTTGATTTTCTTCTCGCCGCCGCGAAGAAGGAGAAAAATTAGTTGCAGAAGTTCATCGCGTATGCGCGCACTGCGATACAAAACGGCCGGCTTGGCGATTCTCTCTTTGCTGCTGCTCGCGCCAGTTGCGTCGGCGAGCCAGTCGCGGCGCGATAAAAATATATGGAACTATGACGGCGGAGTTTTTTTCGCCACCGATGGCTCGCTCCCAAATGGAGTTTGTTTCCGCGTATCCGGCAACCTGGACGCTCCCGATTTCTTTCTCAATCTGAAGCGCATCAACGACGAGAAAGGCACGATTTTCCGCCGCGGCACGGAAACGCTCACGCACTTCCCCGACGAACTTTTCTTATCGTTCGATATTCACGATCAGCCATGCACGCCCGGACTCCAAGAGGCTGAAGCGCGCACGTACTTGACCCCGGAAATGATCGGCACCCTTAGAGTTTCCTTTTATTGGAAGCGCGGAGTGGACCTGCGCGCCGCGAAAAATATCACCGAGCTTCACGCGGCGGTCGAAGCGGTCGTGCCCTACGCGGCCAATCTGGCGTCGCAATTGCCGAAGCGATTCGAGTGGTCCTATCAGTTAGCCGTTCCGAGCAAAGACGTCCCGCTCACGGACAGTCTTGTCATGGTCTTTCGCACCACCGACGGGCGCATCGCTGCCCGCGTTGCCGCGCGCCTCTAGTCGTCCATTCCGTCTCTCCTTGACATTCTACATATAGCGGCGTACACATAGGTAGGGTCTCTAGGAGAGGAAAAAAGTGACCGTCCAAAAATCCGATTTGCTGCAAGGCACTCTGGACCTGCTCATTCTCAAGACCGTCGCACTGGGTCCCGTGCACGGCTACGGCATTTCGCAGCGCATCCAGCAAGTTTCCCGCGAAGCGCTGCAGGTCCAGCAAGGATCACTGTACCCCGCGTTGCACCGGCTGGAAAAGCGCGGCTGGCTGCAGGCCACGTGGGGAGAATCGGAGAGCGGCCGCCAGGCAAAATATTACCGGCTGTCCGCGAAAGGGCGGAAACAATTGCAGATTGAAGAATCTGAATGGAACCGCCTCTCCGAAGCGATCGGACTGGTGCTTCGAACGGCGGAATAGGAGTCTGCGATGGAATGGTGGAAATCTCTTTTTCGTAAACGCGCACTCGACGCGCAGCTAGATTCCGAATTGCGTTTCCACATCGAAGAACTGACAGAGGCCAACGTCGCGGCGGGACTGACACCGGAAGAGGCGCGCAGGAAAGCCGTTCTGGAATTCGGCGGGCGGGAGCAAATCAAGGAAGAACTGCGAGACGTTCACCGCGTTTCGATTGTTGAGAGCACTTTGGCGAACCTGAAATCCGCATTCCGCTTGATTCGCAAATCTCCATCGTTTTCGATCACGGTGATCGTGACTCTCGCGCTGGGGATTGGCGCGAACAGCGCGGTTTTTTCAGCCATCGACGCGATTCTCCTGCGGCCCTTGCCTTTCCCCAACGGCGATCAGCTTATGGAGCTTCGTCAGTACAACCCCAAGACGAGCAGTCCACGAACTCGTTTGGCGCCGGTCCGGCTCGAAGACTGGAACCGCATGAATTCCACCTTCCAGGCAATCACCGGATACTACACGGAAGACAATTCGGAAACGTCGGGCATCCTTCCTGAAAAAGTGACGGTAGCCTATGTGGCATCTCGATTTTTGCAAGTCTGGGGTATCGCGCCAGCGCTGGGGCGCGATTTCACTTCCGAAGAAGAACATTTCGGCGGTCCGAGCGCCGTTCTAATCAGCGACCGCCTCTGGCGGCGTCGCTTCAACGCCGATCCAAACGCTCTCGGAAGGAAGCTGCGCGTCAATGGGCATTCTTCTTCCATCGTGGGAATTATGCCGGTGTCCTTTTTGTTTCCTGACCGCGATGTCGACCTCTGGTCTTCCGTCCCTGTGGATGAGCCGATTGCGCAAAGCAGGGAGTGGACATGGTACCTGGGGATTGGACGACTCAAGACCGGCGTGACGCTTGAGCAAGCGCGCGCAAACCTGGCGACAGTGCAAAAACAGCTGGGCATCGCATTTCCAAAAACAGATGCGGACTTGAACGTGCAGATCGAACCACTCAAGGAAATGACCATCGGCGGCGTGCGGAGATCCCTCTGGATTTTGTACGGTTCCGTTTCGCTGCTTCTTCTGATTGCTTGCACAAACATTGTTGCGTTGCTTCTGGCGCGCGCTGCCCAGCGCCAACACGAAATATCAGTGCGCTTTTCCCTCGGCGGTTCACGCACCGCCATCGTGACTCAGCTGTTGACCGAAGTTTTTGTTCTGGCGGTAGCGGGCGCTGCGCTCGGCCTGCTTGTGGCTAACGCGGCCTCGAAGGTGTTTCGGGCGCTCGCCAGAGACTTGCCGCGCGTGGAAGAGATTCGCCTGGACTGGAGAATCGTGCTGTATTCGCTGGTGTGTTCCGTGCTTGCAACGCTGGTCTGCGGGTTGTTCCCTGCAATTCGCGGCACGCGCAGGGACGTGTCCAGTTCGCTGACACAAGCCAGCCGAACTCAAGTGTCGACGCGCAACCCGCTGCAGTGGCTGCTTGTCGGCGTGCAAGTGGCGCTCGCCGTCACTTTGCTGGCCGGCGCGGGCTTGCTCCTTCGCAGCTTTCAAGAACTCGGGCGCGTGTCGCCCGGTTTTGATCCCAGGCAGGTTCTCACGTTCCACATCAGCGGTTCGTATGCGGAAACCGCGAACTGGAAAGGACTGACGCAGCGAATCGACCGCATTGTCGATTCCTTGGGCAGCCTGCCTGGCGTGGAAACAGCAGCGACTGACGCAACACTCCCTGGGGTCCCGTCCCACTTTCAAATCGAACTGAAATTTGCCGAGGGCCAGCAAGATCCGGAACGCAAGATCGTCGCGGAGAGCCGCTTCGTTTCCCCGGGATATTTTGCCACTATGCGAATTCCAATTCTCTCCGGCGAACTCTGCCGCGAAATGGCGGATTCCACAAAATCCATCAACGTTCTCGTGAACCGTAGTTTTGCAAATACTTATCTCACGGAGTCAACTGTCCTGGGGCGTCATCTTCAGGAGGTTCCTGCCAGCGGCATCTTGTCGCCCGGTGAAATTCGAGGAGTCGTCGGAGACGCGCGGGAAGAAGGCCTCAATCGCGAGCCTGGCCCAACGGTGTACTGGTGCACCGGCGCGTCCGGTCCCGACCCTTTTTATCTAGTTCGAACGCGCACGGAGCCGATGGCCATGGCGGAGACGATTCGCCAGAGAATTCATGAAATCGAGCCGGCACGCTCGGTTTTCAATATTGCGCCGCTGACGGAGCATCTTGACGAAGCCTTCGCGGAGAATCGGCTTCGCACCGTGCTGCTGGCGTTCTTTGCTGCCACGGCCGTTTCTTTGGCTTGCCTGGGCCTCTACGGGACGCTGAGCTATTCGGTGAACGTAAGGCGGCGGGAAGTGGGACTGCGGCTGGCGCTGGGAGCGTTGCAGGGACAAATCGTGAAACAGTTTCTGCTCCAAGGGCTGGGAGTTTCGTTCCTCGGCTGTCTAGCGGGTTCGGTTCTGGTGGCGGCGTTCGCGCGCGTGCTGTCCGGAATGCTCTACGGAGTCTCGCCGACGGACGTCACAACGTTGCTAGGTGTCGTCGTTTTGGTATTGACTGTCGCTGCAGTGGCTTCGCTCTTCCCTGCAGTTCGCGCGGCCAGGGTGGAGCCGATGCAGGTTCTGCGTGAAGAATAAACGATGAGTATTTGAGCTTTCTCTCAGCCCATCGAACTGACTTTTTGCGGTTCGATTTTGTAGGTGACGCGAACTTCCCCAGGCTGGCGGAAAGGATAGACGAGCTTGCCGAGATATTTTTGCGAGAGTTTGTTGATGTGGTCGTCGGCGCCTTTTTCCGTGATTTCGACGACGCGGCCACGGACTTCCAGGTAACGATACGGGTTCGCGGGATCCTGAAGCGAAATCGAAACGCGCGGATCGCGCCGGACATTTTTATCCTTCACGCGGCCCTTCGCTGAATTAAAGCGAACGAATTTGCCGTCGTAATCCACCCAGACGGGCGTCACTTGCGGGCTTCCATCCGTCATCAGCGTTCCGAGATTTCCAAACGCCGGCTTCTCGAGCAAGTCCTTGTGGCTTTCTGGAATCATCTGGCTCATATCGGCCTCCTCCCCAAATTATGCAAAACTCATCTCCGGAATTTGCCGGCGGACGATCAGTGGCGCGCCGGTCAACGCTTGGACTTCTTCCGCGCTCCAGCAGGGAGCCACTTCGCGCAGGAGCAATCCTTCCGGCTTCACGTCGATCACGGCAAGATCCGTGACGATAGTGTCCACACATTCAAGAGCAGTCAGCGGATAGGTGCATCGCTTCACGATTTTCGGCGCGCCATCTTTCGTGCTGTGTTCCATGCAGACGATTAAGATTTTGGCTCCCGCCGCGATGTCCATCGCGCCGCCGATTCCACCAGGGCCTTTCGCCCCGGGAATCTTCCAGTTCGCGAGGTCGCCCTTTTCTGAAACTTGAAATCCCCCAAGTACGGCGACGTCGAGATGCCCGCCGCGGGTCATCAGATGCGCATCTGCTTGATGAAAAAAAGAAGCGCCGGGAATCAGCGTGACGGGCACTTTCATGGCGTCGACCTGATCGAAATCTTCTTCACCTGGTTTTGCACGGGGGCCCATTCCCAAAATTCCATTTTCGCTGTGGAAATAAACGGTGATTCCTTTGGGCAAATGGCCGGCGATGAGATTGGGAATCCCCCACCCGAGGTTCACATAGGCGCCATCGGGCAATTCGAGCGCGGCACGTTGCGCGATTTGTTCGCGCGTCAATCGCGGCTTAGCAATGCCTTCAGCCCGCATAGTTTTTTTTCTCGACGCCACCTTGCATAACTTTTTTCTGGATGCCGTCACCCGGCATAGCGGAGCCCTTTCGCTTGCACGATGCGATGAACGAAGATCGCGGGAGTCACGACGTGTTCCGGATGGATAGCGCCGGTCGGAACGATTTCTTCGACTTCGGCGATGGTGGTCTTCGCGGCCATTGCCATGACGGGATTGAAATTCCTGGCGGCCAGCCGATAGGTCAAATTTCCCAGCTCGTCGGCGGTCTGCGCCTTGATCAGCGCGTAGTCCGCGTGAATCGGCCGTTCGAGAATGCAGCGGTGTCCTTCGAGGACGCGCTCTTCCTTTCCTGCGGCAACTTCCGTGCCTACGCCCACCGTGGTGTAGAAACCTTGCAGACCAGCAGCGGCAGCGCGTATGCGCTCGCACAAAATGCCTTGCGGGACGAGTTCCAGGGTCACTTCCTTGGCGGCGAAACGTTCCAGAAAATGATTGGCGTGCGGTCCGGGAAAAGCGGCAATCACGTGCTTGATCTGATTGTTCTTGAACATGATTCCCAGCTCGCCGTCACGCGTTCCGCAATTGTTGCTGACAGCAGTGATGTTCTTCGCGCCTTTCCGCGCCAACGCTTGAATGAGGTTATTTGGAAAGCCCGCGCCTCCGAATCCCCCGACCATGATTTGCGCGCCATCGGGAATATCCGCGACGGCTTCGTCGAGGCTGGCGTAGACTTTCTTCTTCATCGCGCGACGGCCGCTCCGGCTTGCATGTTGGGCGGGAATCTCGCCGCAACACCACTCGCGTGCAGCCAGCGTCCGGTTTCCGTTGCGCTCAAATCGTTCTCGAGCAGGGCGCGCAAATCGGGTTCGCCGTCCACGTCCATTTCCAGCCGGGCATTCCGGCGAACGATTACCTGGGCATGGGAACTTTCGGCTTCGGCAAGATGTTTCGCGAAACTTCCAGTTCCAAAATGCGAGGGGAACAGAGTGGGCGGGGTTCGCAGGATGGCGTTTGTGCCGGTGCCGTCACGCGAGGGAACAATTACGAGCGAGGGCGCCCGGCATTTCAGGGCGAGGAGTTCGTCGATATCACTCGATTGAATGAGGGGCAGATCGAGGGGCAGACGCAGCAATCCGCTGACGCCATTTTGCTCGCAGAGCTTCGAAGCGGCGTCCACGGAATGGCTCTCGGATATTTGCTGTTCCTCGCGCAGAATTTCCCAGCCGTTTTCTTCGGCTAATTGCATGGCGGGCGCGTAATTCGTGATAACGAAGACCTTTTCAATGCGGCGTACGCCTTGGACAGCGCGAACGGTGTCCGCAAGCATGGTCTCGGCCAATGAAAAGCGTTCTTCCGGCGTCAGCACGCCGATCAATCTCTTCTTCGCATTACGCAGATCTTTGACTGGCAAGAGGAGTGCTCGCATGGGAGTCGCTCAGTAGGCGCCTTCGGTGTACGTTACGTTGCTATCCGCACGGACCATCGGGAGTTGCGGCGGGGCTGTTGGTGGATGGTGTTCAGGATTGTCAAAGACGCGTCGGATTTTGTAGGTGGTCGTGCGTTCCGCTGGGACTCGTCCAATCGATCGAATCTTCGCGCGAAATTCTTCAGGCGACACATATTCTCCGAATGTTGCGCCAGCAGCTTTGGAAATATTTTCTTCCATGAGCGTCCCGCTGAAATCGTTTGCGCCTGCTTGCAGGCACGCGAGCGATGTTTCGAATCCGAGCTTCACCCAGGACACCTGTAAGTTCTTTATCGCTCCGTGCAGGAGCACTCGCGCCAGGGCGTGTACTCGGAGGTGCTCTTCCCGTTTGGCGCCCGGCCTGGCTCCGCCATGACGGTAAAGCCGCGTATTCTCGTGAATGAATCCCAGCGGCACGAACTCCGTGAATCCACCGGTGCGTTTTTGGATCGAGCGTAGTAAGAGGATGTGGCGCACCCAATCGGCGGGCTGTTCCACATGGCCGTACATCATGGTTGAAGTCGTGGGAATGCCCAGTTCATGTGCGGCGGTGATAATTTCCACCCATCGCGCGGCGGGTAATTTGTTGGGACTCAGTTCCTTTCGCACGCGATCATCGAGGATTTCCGCGGCCGTGCCGGGAATGCTGCCCAGCCCCTCGTCTTTCATCATTCGTAGATAATCACGCAGGGGCATCCCTGTTTTCGTGACGCCGTAATCGATTTCCATCGGCGAGAAGGCGTGCACATGCATTTCAGGGATGGCGCGCTTGATGGCGCGGAGCAGATCGCGGTAGAAAAATCCATCGAGGTCACGCGGTAACCCGCCCTGGACGCAAACTTCCGTGGCGCCGCGTTCCCAGGCTTCGCGCGCGCGGCGAACGACTTCACCGAAGGAGAGCGAGTAGGCGTCGGCGGCTCCGGGGCCGCGTCCAAAGCCGCAGAAACTGCATCCGACGAAACAGACATTCGTGAAATTGATGTTTCGATTTACAACGTAAGTGATGGCGTGGCCGACGGTTTCTCGGCGCAATTGATCGGCGAAAACAACGAGGGCTTCCAGCGCTGAACCTTCCGCCGCCGCGAGGATCAATCCTTGTTCGAACGTCAACTCCTCGCCTGAAGCCGCGGCGTGTAGAATCTCGCGAATCTCCGCCGGACAGGCTTCCGTCGCCGGTATGCTGCTTCCGTTGATCGCGGGCGTAGCCATTTCCTGTGTATCCTACCAGAGGAAGCCGCTTTCCGACTCACATCGGCGAGCGAAATGAAGAGGCCGCACCACTGTTAGGCCCGAAGATTCGCCACTGGCCGCGCTGGCCTTCATCCATTACCATACACGCAAAGCTATGAAACGCAGAACTTTGGTGATTGTCGTCGTCGTGGTAGCGATGCTCAGCGTTATCGTCGCTGTGGCCGCTTCGCTGCTGCATGATGGCCTCAGCGCGCGCGCCAAGCCCACGCAAATTGAAACTGTGATTGCTCGCAATGCGCGTCGTCTGGCGATCCCCGCGAACGCACGTTTAACACAGAACCCCGTGTTGGCCTCGGTGGAGGATCTGCGCGATGCGCGGCTTCATTTCGCGGATCATTGCGCCATTTGCCATGACAACGACGGCAGCGGAGAGACCGCGATTGGCAGTGGCCTCTATCCCAAACCGCCCGATCTGCGTTTGCCGCAAACGCAAAATCTTACCGACGGCGAGTTGTTCTGGATTATTGAGAACGGCGTGCGGTTCACGGGAATGCCCGCATTTGCAAGCGGTGGTGAGCATGGAGGCACACAGGATAGTTGGAGGCTGGTTCACTTTATTCGCCACCTTCCGCACCTCACGGACGCGGAACGCATCGAGATGGAGCGCTATAATCCCAAAGGTCCGGGAGACCGTGAGGAAGAACAGCAGGAAAGTGATTTTTTGAAGGGAGCAACGCCACGGCGGAAACCGGAATCACAAGATCATCACAAGGAATGAGCCGGATCGCGAAAGTGCAGGATTCGCGCGGGAGACATTCATGAAACTTCGCCTATCTTTGCTGGGATTGTTCTTTGCGGTTGTGGTGGGCACGGCTTTCGCTCACGGAAGTAAAGTTCATGTGAAAGGAACGGTCGAAAAAATTGGCGCGGATTCCGTAGTGGTGAAAACCGCGGACGGCAAGAGTGTGGAAGTGAAATTCGCCGCTACGACCGTCTTTTTGTCGAGGTCCAATAATGAGGACAAACCGGCGAAGGCCAGCGACCTCGCCGCCGGCGATCTCGTGGTGATTCACGCCACACCCAAGGACAAGATTCTTGAGGCTGACGAGATTAAGTTCTCCGTGCCAGCTGCAGCCAAGACCGCAGTTACTGCTCCAGCGAAGCCCAAGTCCTAAAGAGTTTTTCTTTGCAGTGCGGCCTGTCATTCAATCCACCAGATGGCATGAGTGCGTCTTCAAGACCAGCCACACGCGGCGGCCAGCTGTTAGCTCCAAGGCGCGCGCTGCGCCGGGTGTAATGTGCGCAACGAAGGTGACACCACAGTCGACGCGCGCAATGACCATCGCGCCGCGATGCTCCAGCGAAAGGATGCGTCCCTCCATCACGTTTCGGGCGCTCAATCCGTGTGGGCGTTCGGTCGCCAGCAAAATGTCGCCTGCGCGAACAGCGACTTGCACGCGGCTGCCCGCGGCGGCGTAGCCGAGCGGCACTTCGATCTCGCAGGCGCTCTCGCCCAGCTTCACGCGCATCACGCCATCGGCCTCACGCAGATCGAGCACCGTGGCGTGCAAAAGATTTTCGAATCCCGCCGCCTGCGCCAGCTTTTTGCGGCGCGGCGCGTTCAGCACCTCCATCGGCGCACCGGCACTGACGACGCGTCCATTGTCCAGGGCGATCACACGTTCGCCCAGCGCATCTACTTCGTCGCGGTTGTGGGTCACGTACAATATCGGCATCGCCTTCGCTGTATTCCACGCGCGCAAGTCGTCCACAATCGCAGCCTTCAGCTCGGCGTCCAATCCTGTCAGTGGTTCGTCTAGCAGGAGGACTCGCGGCTCCGTCACCAGGGATCTCGCCAGTGCGATCCGCTGCTTTTCGCCTCCGGAAATTTCTCCGGGTCTTTGCTTTCGCAATTTTTCGACGCGAAAAACCGTGAGAATTTCGCCAACGCGCTCGCGCCTTTGCTCTTGTGGCAAATTTAGCAGTCCGTAAGCAACATTTTCTTCCGCGCTCAGATGCGGGAACAATGCCAGAGTTTGAAAGACGTAAGCGATTCGCCGCTTCGGCGCTGGAATATGGATCGCGCGGACGGAATCGAAGAGAACATCGCCGCCAACAAGGATTCGTCCCTCGTCCGGCCGCGCCAGCCCGGCGATGCAATCAAGCAGAGTGGATTTGCCGGCGCCGGAACCTCCAAATAAAATGGTTATGCCTGGAGGAACTTCGATGGAAACATCGAGGGCAAAAGGCGCGGCGCCCGGGCCGTGCCGCTGCTTGCGGATTTGCGCGGTGAGCATCGTGCCGTTTACTTCGCCGCCCATGGCGTCCATACGCGGCGATTCACAGCATAGACAACGGATAGCACAGCGAAGGAAATCACCAGAAGGAGCAGCGCCATGCGGTTCGCAGCGCCGTATTCCAGGGACTGCACGTAGTCGTAAATGTCGATCGAAACCGTTCGCGTGACGCCCGCCAGATTTCCACCTACCATTAGGACCACGCCGAATTCTCCCAGCGTATGGGCAAAACTCAACACTGCGGCGGTGACGACTCCGGGTAATGACAACGGCAGGATCACTCGCCAGAATGTGCGCAAGGCTCCCGCACCTAGCACGGCGGAGGCGTCCAGCAGCCTTGGGTCGACGCCCTCAAACGATGCGATCAGCGGCTGGACCGCAAATGGAAAGCTGTAAAACACCGACGCAATAATCAGTCCAGTGAATGTGAACGCGAGGCCGTGGCCAAACAGAGCGATCCACAGTTTTCCGAGCGGGCCGCGCGGTCCCATGGCCACAAGCGCGTAGAATCCGAGCACGGTCGGCGGCAGCACCAGTGGCAGAGCCACTATCGATTCGAGCAAGAATTTCCCGCGCCAGGTTGAGTATGCCAGCCAGTAGGCCACGGGCATGCCGATTGCCAGCAAGATCGCGGCTACGCAGGCCGCTAACCTCAGCGATAACCACAATGCTTCCACGCGCTCGTCCTTTTACGAACTTCCCACGCGGTTTTTCCGCGCCGTCAGCATCTCTGCGTTATTTCTTTGCGTTTTCTTCAGGAACTTGAAAACCATATTTCGCCAATGTGGGTCGCCCTGCTGCGCTTTTTATAAATTCCAGAAAGGCTCGCGCCGCATCTTTGTGCCTGGCGTCTTTCAGAATAATTGCTCCCTGCTCAAGGGCTGGATGCATCCCCGCCGGTATTTCCCAACGCTTTCCATCACGCATGGACGGGGAAACTGCCAGCGACAACGCGACAATTCCTGCCTGGGCATTCCCCGATTGCACAAACTGTGCCGCTTGCGAAATATTTTCTCCGTAGATCAACTTTAGTTTCACCTGTTCGTAGATGCCCGCTTTTTGCAGCGCTGCGACGGCCGCGCGTCCATAGGGCGCGTGTTCTGGATTCGCGATGGCAATCTTCTCGACGCTCGCATCCAGCAAGGCTTTCCATCCTTGCACGGTCACGTCCACCTTCGCATCCGGCGACATCCAAATGACGATTGTGCCGACGGCGTATTCGTATAGTGTTCCGGGCTCCGTGAGTCCAACGGCTTCCAGTTTCCGTGGATATTCAATGTCCGCCGAAAAGAAAAGGTCGAATGGAGCCCCATTTTGTATTTGTGAAAAGAAGTTTCCGCTTGATCCGTAAGTCACATTCACCCTGGTTCCTGTCTGCTTCTCAAACTGTTGCGATAATTCTTCCATGGCAAATTTCAAGTCGGCCGCTGCCGCTACGCGGATTTCCCTTCCTTGAGCTCGCGCTTCCTGCAAGACAAGGAACACAGAAAGAATGAGTGCAGAGAGGCGGAACCACATACGCCAGTTTGTTTTTCCGCTTGTCACAAATTAAACTCTCAATATCATTACTTCGGTTGACTTGATCAGCGCGGCGGCCCGGTCGCCCAGCTTTAGCCGTAGCTCCTTGGCTGCGTCCGCTGTGATAATCGACGTAATGTGCTGTTCCCCGATGGCCAGTGTGACCTGCGCGAGCAGGCCACTAAATTTGATGACCACGACGCGCCCAATCAGCTGGTTTCGCCCGCTGATCTTGCGGAAATTTCCCCTCCGCGTCTCAACATCACCATGACTGAGCTTCCTGGGAAACATCCGGTCGATCTCGCTTTCCGGCACGCGGTGATGACCGCCGGGCGTCTTCACCGACTTGATTTTTCCGTGGTAGATCCACTGCTTCAAGGTGGGATAGCTGATGCCTAGGATGTTTGCGGCTTCCCGCGGAGCCAAAAACTTCTGCACGATCCGCCTCCTTCGAATGTGCAGAATATCTCACAATGAATCGTTATAGCAATACGTTTTTATACGACTATCGGAGGCTAGTTTCGCAAGGGTTTGCCGGTTTTCAGAGTGTGAGCGATGCGTTCCTGGGTTTTCTTTTCGCCGCAGAGGGAGACAAAAGCTTCGCGCTCGAGATCGAGGACATACTGTTCGCTGACCAACTGCGGCGAGGTCAGCGGCCCGCCTGCAAGGATGTTCGCGAGTTTGCGACCCACGTGTGCGTCGTACTCCGAGGCGTAGCCGCCGCGGAGCATCATATGGATAGCGAGCTTCGCGCCGACAAGAAATTGTTCGCCGAGCACTTTGATCTGCGTCGTTTGCGCACCTTCCTGCCAGCTTGCCGCGAGAGGCTTGTAGCCGCCGCGCACAAGCGCCAGCGCAGCTTCCTTGGCGTCGGCAACCAATCGGTCGCGGTTCATGGAGACACCATCTTCCCGGCGCAAATATCCCAGGTCGCGGCATTCCTCAGCGCTGGTGCCCACCTTGGCCATAGCGATGGATTCGAAGATGGGCTTCAACGCGTGGAAAAGATCCAGGTCGGATTCAGGAGAAGAGGACAGGCTAAAGCCCGTCCCACTGGCGTACTCGTTCGCGCGGATCAACATTTCCTTCGTGCCGCCGCCGCCAGGAATTAGGCCAACACCGGTTTCCACCAAGCCGATATAGGCTTCCGCCGCAGCCTGAATTTTCGCGGCGTGCAAGCTCACTTCGCAGCCGCCGCCGAGCGCCATCCCCTGTGGCGCGGCCACCACCGGCTTTGAAGCGTACTTGATCGCCAGGTTGATGTTCTGGAATTGCTTCACAGCCATGTGCAATTCGTCCCACTCCTGCTCCTGGGCGCCAACCAGAACCAGCATCAGGTTGGCGCCAACGGAAAAATTCACCGCCTGGTTGGCGATAACCATGGCGTCAAATTCCGATTCCAGCCGCTTCAGGCCCTTGTGCAGCATGGCGATCAGGTCGGCGCCGATGGCGTTCATCTTGGCATGAAATTCGCAGCACACCACGCCGTCGCCAAGATCAATCAGGCTCGCCCCCGAATTGCGCTCAACCTCGCGGCCAGCATCCTTCAGCGATTTGAGAATGATGATGCCTTTCGGCTCTTCGACTTTCTTCGATACGCCGCTGCAAATGTCGAAAACAGTTGTCGTACCCTTTTCCGATTCGTAAAAGCCCTTGCGGCCGCTCGATAAGACTTTTTCGATAACCTGCGGCAGCGCCCGGCCTTCCTTTTGCACCTGTCCCGCGAAAGCCTTGACACCAATCGCATCGATGATCTCGAACGGGCCAAGTTCCCAGGCGAAGCCCCAGCGCATCGCACGATCAACGTCTACAACGTTGTCGGAAATTTCAGGCACGCGGCGTGCCGCATACAAACACATTTCAGAAAGCGCGCCCCACAGGAACTGTTGGGCTTTGTGACCCTTCTGCCCTTCCAGTACGGGCCCGACCAGCGCGCGCAGCCGCTCTCTTGTGTCCTCGATGGCTTTGCCCATTTCGAGGGAGGCGAATCTCGCTTTCTGCCGCGGGCGGTATTCCATGGTATTCACGTCGAGGGTCAGAATTTCTTTTTCGCCTTCGCCTTTCACCTTTTTGTAGAAACCCTGGCCCGTCTTATCGCCCAGCCAGCCGCGCTTGGCCATTTCTTCCACCAGCGCCGGGATTTTGTACATTTCCCGCGACTCATCATTTGGCGCGGTTTCGTAGATATTCTTTACCACGTGCGCGAGCACATCGAGGCCCACAATATCTGCCGTGCGAAACGTCGCCGACTTTGGCCAGCCCACTGCCGGCCCCGTGCAGGCGTCCACTTCTTCCACCGTCATGCCCAGCGTGCTCATTAGGCGGAGCGCATTGAGCATGGAGAATGTTCCGATGCGATTGGCGATAAAGTTTGGCGTGTCCTTCGCTATTACCACACCTTTTCCCATCCGCCGGTCGCAAAACTCGAGCAACGTCTCGACCACGTGAGGCGACGTTTTCGGCCCGGGGATTACTTCCACCAGCTTCAGATAGCGCGGCGGATTGAAGAAGTGCGTTCCTGCCCAATGCTGCTGAAACTCTTCGCCCATGCCCTCCGCGATCAGGTGCACGGGCAAGCCGGACGTGTTGGTGGTTACGATGGCTCCAGGCTTACGGAACTGGGCTACGCGTGCGAGCAATTTCCGTTTGATTTCCAGATTCTCCGCGACGACTTCGATGATCCAATCGGCTTCGGCACAGCGTCCCAAATCATCCTCGAAGTTTCCAATGGCAATTCTGTCCGCAAGTGCGGCAGTGAAAAAGGCGGCGGGCTTGGACTTCTTTGCCGCTTCCAATCCGGCGCGCACGATCTTATTGCGCTCGGCGCTCGGCGCGTCCGCGGGCAGGTTTGGCGGGACAATGTCCAGCAGAATGCACGGCAAACCGGCGTTCGCGAAATGCGCGGCGATCCGTGAACCCATCGTTCCCGCTCCCAACACCACTGCCTTTTCGATGCGACGGTTCATGGCATGCCTTTTTATCGGATTTACGGGGCCGTATAGTTCGATGGGACAGGTTACAAAACCAGCATGCGCGGGTCAAACGATGGGTTGATTCGCGGTGATGGAGCTAAACTAGAGAAATGTCGGAAGAGAGCAAATCCGCGGGGCCGCTGGGCTGGCTGCGGACCGCAAAGGACAAGTTTCGGGCCTTCGCATACGGCGAACAAGGCGAACCCAAGGAGCGCCCGCGCGTCGGCTTGGCCCTTGCAGGCGGATTTGCGCGCGGCATTGCGCACATCGGGGTGCTTCGCGTTCTGCGCGAAGCGGGAATACCCATTGATTGCGTCGCGGGCACGAGTGTTGGCGCCTTGATCGCCGTGGGCTATTGCGCGGGAGCATCCCTGGACCTACTGACCGAAGTCGGAGCAAGCACAAGCTTCACGGATTTCGGGCGCTGGACGCCCTCCTGGCTCGGGCTGGCTACCAATCAGCGCATGGAAAAATATATCGCGCGTTTTACTCCCGTAAAAACGTTTGAGGAATTGCAGACACCGCTGGCTATCGCCACGACGGACATCACCGCAGGGGTTTCCGTCTATTATTCTCACGGTCTCATCGCGCCGCCGCTGCGCGCTTCGTGCGCATACCCGGGGCTTTTTGTGCCTATCCAGTTTGAGGGGCGTACGCTGGTCGACGGATTCCTGACCGCGCCGGTGCCGGTCGAGGGCGCCTTGCTTCTTGGCGCGGATATCATCATTGCTGTCTACCTGGAATCGGGCAACATCGAAGAACCGCGAACGTTTACCGATGTCCTCAGCCGGTCTTTCAATATCATCCAGAGGCATGGCGATCTCGCCTGGCGAACACAGGCGGACATCATCATCGAGCCGGATGTGAAAAATTTTGTGTGGGATGATTTCACCAAGACGCCGGATATGGTCGCGGCCGGCGAAGCGGCGGCGCTGGCGGCTTTGCCGGAAATTCGCGCTCTGCTGCAGGGCGAGAAGCGGGATTCAGCGGCGTAAGAACATTCTCCACACCACTGTAAGAAGAAAGACTTCTTGAGGTTAATTTCTTTGCCGAGTTGGGCGCAGCGATGCTGCGCCCATACAAACTTCCGGAGAATCTATTCGCGAGTGACTTGCACTGCCACGGGTTGGCCTTCGCCTTTGCCGCGCTGGGTGAGCCAGGCTGCAAGACCTTCCGCAAAGCGTTCCGGAGTGAGCCGGAAGCTAGCCTCTACCTTGCCATCGGCGACGGGAAGCGTGTCGTCAAAGTCGGCGGAGTTGGTGAAGTTGCGCATGCAGAATTGATCGAGCCAATCGAGCGGGCAGGCGCGGCTTTCGCCGCGAATCACTACGTTGACATGGAATTTTTGTGCGTACATGAAGCGCCGCGCTCGGAAGGGAAGCCCGGCACAAACAGTTTATGACAGAACGAGCTTTCCGGCGCGCTATTGGTTAGGATGCGCGGGGGCGCTTGACGGAGTGGGCCAAGCCGACAGCTTCGAGCATCCAGATGAAGTACCAGCCGATATCGGTCTGATACCAGCGAAGGCCAAGGCGCGCGGAACCTGCATGCGTGTGATGATTCTGGTGCCAGTTCTCACCCCAAGCCGTCAATTGGAATGGGCCAAGCCACCAGACATTCATGCTGGAATCGCCTTCTTCGACATGGTTGAGGTGCGTGAGGCTGTTCACCAGGCACTGCATGTGCAGTGAGTAGACGAGGCGGATCGCGCCCATCCAGAAGAAACCCATCCAGCCGAAACCCAAAATCAAGCCAATACAAATTGAGAATACAATGACGGGCGTTTCGGCCCAGCCCCAAATCTTATAGATGCCACCGGTTAGCTCGGGAGCCCAGCGCTTTTTGTCGGCGGGGTGTGTTTGATAGAGCCAGCGAAGATGCGCCCACCAGAAGCCGCCCTGTTTGGGACTAGAGATATCCTCCGGAGTGTCAGTGACGGAATGATGAAGGCGATGATAGGCGACCCAGCTTGCGGGATGGCCGGAGCCGTTGAAGACCGCCCAAAAGATCAAGAATTGCTCAATAATGGGGTTCGTCTTTAAGGTCTTGTGCGCCAGCATGCGGTGATAGCAGACGGTGGTGCCGAGACCGCCAAAGGCAATGCTGAGCAAAGTCATGCCGACAACCTTGAGGTTTGGCACAGGAAACAGGATCAGACCGACGACGGCAAGAACGTGAATTAGAACGAGATAGGCGAAGACGCCTTCTTTGCCATGCACGGGTTTCCAGAAGGGCCGGTCCCAGGGGCGCTCTTGTTGCGTTACGGTCAATTCCATATTCTCTCCGGCGATCTGCTTAATTGATTGCGTGAGTGCCCGGTGTGCAGAACGTGATAGGCACTTCTAACGATACCATTTTCCAAGGCGGGCCGCAGGAAAACTGTACAAAAGTGAACACAAAAAGTGAACAGCAAAGAAAGAGCGAATTGTGGAAGAAAACAGGGCACCGTTTGCGCCCGATTAGTTCTGTTGTGGCGAGTAGAATCGGCCGTTGTGAGCGGCCGCCTGTGCGACTGGCGTGGTTTTCGAAAGAGTTTTGACCAGATCGTATAGGAAGGCCTGGCCCTCGTAAAAAGATTGTACGGCCACGCGTTCATCGCGGCCATGGAATCGGATGTCGTCGCGGTCGAAGAAAATGCCCTGGACTCCATACGTTGGAATACCGGCAATGCGAAGGGCCTTCCCGTCAGTCGCTCCCATCACCATGATGGGCACTACCGGCACACCTGGCCAAAGAGCTTCCGTCGCACGGCTGACGGCCGCCAAGACATCCGGCCTCAGCGCAGAAGCAGGCCCGGGGGCCGGCTCACCGAGAATTTTTACTTCGACCTGGTCATCCGCCACGACCTTGCGCAAAACTGCCTGAACATAGTCGACGGAGTCCTCGGGCAGGACGCGGCAATTGACCGTGGCGGTTGCAAGCTGGGGCAATGCGTTCATCGCATGCCCACCCTCCAACAGCGTGGCCACACAGGTGGTACGGAGTGTGGCGTTCCAGGCGGGGGAAGCCGCCGCAATCCGATGCATCGCTTCCTGCGAACCTTTGCCAACTTTGGCGAGATCCTCCTTCATGGGACCGGATTCGATCTTCGCCATTTGCTGGAAGTAGGCCGCGGTCACTTCGTTGGTCTTCAGTGGAAATCCAAAGTTTGAGAGCCGCTGTAACGCGGCCGCGAGGCGATAGATGGCGTTATCGGCAACGGGCATCGAGCTGTGACCGCCCTTGTTTCGCACCTCAAGCCGGAAATTGACCACGTATTTCTCGCTGACCTGCAGATCATTGGAGATCTTTTTGCCGCCGGCGGATTCGCCCCAGCCGCCTTCGTTAAGAGCGAACTCGGAATCAATGAGGTCGCGATGATTCTTGAGCAGCCAAGCAACGCCATTGTACGGACCACCGCCTTCTTCATCCGCGGTCAGAGCCACGACGATGTCGCGATCGGGCTTGAAGCCCTCTTTTTTGTATTGGATCAAGTTGGCGATCCACAGGGCCGCCTGGGCTTTGTCGTCGCCGGTGCCGCGGCCGTAGAAGAAACCGTCGCGCTCATTCAATTGGAAAGGGTCCATGCTCCAGTCTTCTCGCTTTGCTTCGACGACATCAATATGGGCGAGAAGGAGCACTGGTTTGAGGGCTCCAGTGCCGTGATAACGAACGACGATATTGGACTTCTTTGGATTCGCGCCTCCAATGAAGATGTCGGATTCGGGAAAGCCCGCGGCGCGCAAACGCGCTGCAGCAGCCTCGGCAACGGGAGTAGTAGCGCCCGTGGTGAAGCCAGACTGGATTTCGACAAATTCCTTGTAAATGTCGTGGGCGAGCTTTCTCTCCGCATCGGGGCGCGTCGTTTGTGCGCTAACGCGACCGAAATCTAGAAGCACGATGAGAGTCAAATAAGACAGATGAGACTTTTTCATTGCCGACATGCGGGCATTCTTCCACGGCGGACCACATTCACGCAACCTTCGCAACGTCAGAATGCTACTGTGAACGGTCATTGTCCTTGCGAGATTTCCACAGAATTTGGCGGAGAATACCGAGCGTCAGTTCGGCGTCAGGAGCGGAAAGGCGCAGGCGGTGGACGAGTCGGCGGATTTTGTCTTCCGTGGGAGCGGCAGAGCGCCGCTTCTGTGACGCGCTGGGCGATTTCAAATAGCCGCTGGCTTGCAGGGCATCGAGCAAGAGTGCGGTGAGCCGCTCGAGGTCTGCGGCGATGGCGGGGACATGTTTCTCCGGTTTCACCGAAGCTTGCGGCTCGCGCGCGAGTTCGTAGAGGCACACGGCTACGGCCTGGCCAAGGTTCATGGAACGGTGGTCTTCGCGCGTGGGAATGCGCAGGAGCCAATGGCAGTGGCTGAGATCCTCGTTTGAAAGACCACGCTTCTCGGAACCAAAAAGCAGAGCAACACGGCCACCGACGAGCCACTTTCCAAAAAGACGGGCAGCTTGATCCAGGCGCCGGACCGGGTGCTGCAATTGACGCTGGCCCACCGCGGTGGTTCCGATGACGAGTGTGCAATCCTCGACGGCTTCGGCGAGGCTCTTGAACTCTTCGGCACGGGTGAGTAACGGCGCGGCCCCGACTGCGGAACGCGCCTCGCGAAAGGCCAACTCATACGGGTTCACTACGCGGAGATGGAAGAACCCGAAGTTGCTCATGGCGCGAGCCGCTGCGCCAATGTTGAGGGGATTCCGTGGAGCGACAAGAATGACACGCAAACGGTCGGAATCGGCGTTGGGAAACACGGAGACGAGTTTACAGCAGGAAAGAAGCAACGAGACACCGCAGGGCGGCAGTCGCTTGCATGGGCGGCGAGGGGTAACATAGACTGTGGCGGGTAGAAGAATAGAGCCTGCCAGCCTGGCCGGAATTTCCCGCCTTTGCATGGGCCTGTTGGCATGGCAGAGTCCAATCGCTCCACGACTCCAGCCTGGTTGGGGTCATCATCCAGCGTGTCTCCGGCGCCTAAAGCGGCCGGGATGCCGCATTTTGGAGCGTGCGGCGTCGAAAGATTAGGCCAGCAGGGGGATCAGCGTGGCAACTCCAACTCCACTCGAAACTTGGGTTGATCAAGCGGCAAAGCTGACCAAGCCGGAGCGCGTCGTGTATTGCGACGGCTCCGAAGCAGAGTACCAGCGAATGATCGCGGAGATGTTGCGTAGCGGAGATTCATTGACGCTGAACGAGAAAACCTATCCGAATTGCCACTTGCATCGCAGCAGCCCAAATGACGTGGCGCGGGCCGAGCACCTGACGTTCATCTGCTCCCCCGAAAAGGATGAAGCCGGACCCACGAACAACTGGATGGACCCGAACGCTGCGAAGCATAAGGTGGGCGCGCTGCTGGACGGAGCAATGCGCGGCCGAACAATGTATGTAGTGCCTTATGTGATGGGACCAGTGAGCTCGCCGATCAGCAAAGTCGGCGTGGAAGTGACGGACAGCCCGTACGTGGTAGCGAGCATGAGAATCATGTCACGGATGGGCAAGGTTGCCATGGAGCGGCTGGGAGCTTCGAGCGAGTTTGTCCCCGGACTGCATTCGCTGGGCGACTTGGACCCCATGCGGCGGTACATTGTCCACTTTCCGCAGGAGAAATTGATCTGGAGCGTGGGTTCGGGCTACGGTGGAAACGCGCTGCTCGGGAAAAAGTGTTTTGCTCTCCGGATTGCCAGCGTGATGGCGCGCGAGCAGGGCTGGATGGCGGAGCACATGCTGATCCTGGGGCTGGAATCTCCGGGCGGCAAAGTGACGTACATGGGCGCGGCGTTTCCGAGCGCGTGCGGGAAAACGAA
>MNDE01000042.1 GCA_001914785.1 Acidobacteria bacterium 13_2_20CM_57_17
AACTCTTTCTGACTCAATGAGAATGTCTCCCTGTTCATGGGGTGACATTTTCACCTGGCCATTAAGGGGTGACAGAATTAGTGGGCTAAGACAGGCACAGGCTAAAGCCTGTGCTACGCGGAAGCAATCCGGCATAATACGGGGGCCTTGGCGGATTCGCTGCTTATCACGGGTGCATCGCAATTGTTGACGCTGCGCGGGCATGGTCCACGGCGCGGCAATTCCCTTTCCAACTTGAGCTTGATCAAAGATGGCGCGCTGCTGGTGCGCGATGGATTGATTTCCGCAGCGGGGACACGCGCGGAAGTCGAAAAGCTGGCGGAAGCGCGAGGGGCCAAGAAGATCGATTTGGGCGGGCGTGTAGCACTGCCGGGATTTGTCGATTCGCATACACATTTGGTTCACGCATCGAGCCGGGCGGAAGAGTATGAATTGAAGATTGCCGGGGCGAGTTATGAAGAGATTGCGCGAAAGGGCGGCGGGATTCTCAACTCGGTGAAGAAGGTGCGCGCGGCGACGAGCGAGGCTTTGAAGCAGCGAGCGCTGGCGGCGCTGAAGGAGTTTGCGGCGCACGGAACGACAACGCTGGAAGCCAAGAGCGGCTACGGGTTGGACGTGGCGAGCGAGCTAAAGATTTTGCGATTGCATAAAGAGCTGGCGGCGGAGCAGCCACTCGAAATTGTGTCCACGTTTCTTGGAGCGCACATGGTGCCGGCAGAGTTCCGAGGAAAGGCTGGCGGAGCAGAACGTTACATTCAGATGATCGAGCAGAAGATGCTGCCACATATCGGCGAGGGCCGGCTGGCGGAGTTTTGCGATGTGTTTTGCGACCGCGGCGCGTTTACCGTCGAGCAGTCTAAGCGTGTGCTGCAAGCGGGCCGGCAGTGGGGATTGGAGCCGCGGGTTCACGCCGAGCAGCTTTCGCGGACGGGCGCGGCACGACTGGCGATCCTGCTGCGAGCGGCAAGCTGCGACCATGTGGAAAAAGTGAACAAGAGCGACATCGTAGCACTGGGGAAATCGGAGACGGTGGCGACGCTCCTGCCCGGATGCGATTTTCATCTGGGACTGAAGGAATACGCGCCGGCGCGGGCGCTGATTGAGGCGGGGGCAATTGTTTCGCTGGCGACGGATTACAATCCGGGAACAAGTCCGACCCTGAGCATGCCCATGATTCTCTCGCTGGCCTGCACGCAATTGCGCATGACGCCGGCGGAGGCAATTGTGGCCGCGACAATCAACGCGGCGCATGCATTGCAGAGGGAAAAGTCGATTGGATCGCTGGAGGTTGGCAAACAGGCGGACGTGGCCGTATTCGAGGTGGCCGACTACCGTGAAATTCCCTATTATTTTGGTGTGAACCATTGCTGGATGACCGTAAAGCGTGGTCGCGTAATCCATGTCACCAAACAAGCCACAATCTAACTTTTCGAAGAGGCCGATAAGGAGGGTGCGCCTCCTGAAGATCGTGCCGCGCAAGAGCAAAAGTCTGCTCGAAGAATATTTCTACAGGTTTGTGGCGGTGATCTGCGTGGCCGTGATGATTTTGGGAAAAGCAGGGGGGCTGAGTGGATACGACGCGGTGAATTACAGAAAACAGCAAGCCGTCACCGCCACGATTGAACAATCAAAACAAGCGGTGCCAGCAGCGCCGCAATTAATGAAAAACGCGCTGCCTCCGAACATGAAGCCGATGATCGGGCCGCAGTGGCCGGTAAAAATGGCGCCAGGGGCAGCAAGGCCGCCGCTGCAAAGGCCCCCCTTGCCGACGCGGGAGTCGGTAAAGCCCGCGCAACCGCCAGCACCGGCCGGACAAACACCAGGAACGACGATCGAGCCAGGCAATCCGGGAAAGAAGGCGTTCGTGTATGAAAGGCCGACATTACCGGATCGCAAGCCGAAACTGCCGAACAATTGGGCGGGCAAACAGGACAAAAAGCCGAAAAAATGAAACGACTGATTGAGTGCGTGCCCAATTTTTCCGAAGGACGCGACGCCGCCAAAGTCGATGCCATTGTCACGGCGATGAGCAGCGTGCCCGGCGTGTACGTGCTGGACCGAGAGATGGACGCGGACCACAATCGTTCGGTGGTCACGCTGGCGGGCGAGCCGGACGCCGTGGCGGAAGCCGCGCTGCTGGGCACGGGCAAGGCCATGGAATTGATTGACCTGACGAAGCACACCGGAGCACATCCACGCGTGGGTGCGACGGACGTGCTGCCGTTTATTCCGATTGAGGGCGTGACCATCGAGGACTGCGTGGCGCTGGCACGGCGAGTTGGCAACGAAATCTGGAAGCGCTACCGGATACCGGTTTTTTTTTACGAAGCGGCGGCGACGCGGCCGGACCGTGTAAATCTTGAAAACGTGCGGCGCGGGCAATTCGAAGGGCTGCGCGAGGAGTTGAAGAAGAACCTCGAGCGCCAGCCGGACGTTGGAGAACCGAAAGTGCATCCGACGGCCGGCGTGACCGTGGTGGGCGCGCGGAAGTTTCTCATCGCCTACAACGTGAATCTCAATACGTCCGATGTCGGCATCGCCAGCAAAATCGCAAAGGCAATCCGATTTTCATCAGGCGGGCTGCGGTACGTGAAGTCGATGGGCGTAGAACTGAAGGCGCGCAACCTGGCGCAGGTGTCCATCAACCTGACGGACTTCGAGCAAACGCCGATGCATCGCGTGTATGAAATGGTGAAGCGTGAAGCCGAACGCTACGGCACGGTACCGGTGGGCAGCGAAATCGTCGGGTTGATTCCGAAAAAAGCGATCGAGATGGCGGCGGACTTTTTGCTGCAATTGGAAAACTTCTCGCCCGCCCAGGTATTTGAAAACAGGCTGGCGGATGCGTTGAGCGGCGCGCCGCTGGCGATGGCGAAAGACGGAAAGCTGGCAGGCCTGGCGCGACCGTTTCTGGAGGCGGTGGCGTCTCCTGCCGCCACGCCCGGAGGAGGAAGCGTCTCGGCATTTGCGGGAGCGCTGGCGGCGGCGCTGGGGCAAATGGTTGCGAGGCTTTCGCGGAAAAGGAAATCGCAGGCGGGATACGCGGACCAGCTCTCAGCGGCGCTGGATGAAATGCGAAAGACCGCGGACGAGCTTGCCGAGGCTATCGACCGCGATGCAGCGTCGTACGACGCCGTCATGGCAGCATTCAAATTACCGCAGGGGGACCCGCAGGAAACACGGCAGCGCGAGGAAGCCATTCAGAAAGCAACAAAGGGCGCGTCGGAAGTGCCGCTGCAAGTGGCCGAGCGCGCTGTTGAGCTTTTCGAACGGCTAGGACAACTGGACAGTATCGTCGCGGCATCCATGAAGTCAGACTTGCAAGTGGCTAGGTTGATGGCGGAAGCGGGAGCTCGCGGAGCGTTGGCCAATATCGAGATCAACCTCGACGGCCTGAAGGACGCAACTTACGTCGCGTCGATGCGCACGAAGATTACAACACTGCGGGAGCGGCTGGGCAATGCAGCCCGCGCGACAAGAGCGTAGACTAGAAGTTCCCCCTGCCCCGTTCGAAAGGAGCAGTACATGAGATTGACCAGCAATTCAGGTGTGACCCCACGGAAACCAGGGGCGATGCGCCAGCTTGTGGCCGCCGGCGTTTTGGTGGCGATGTCCTTAGCGATACCGAAGCCCACGCGGGCGGGACGCCTTGGCCCGGATATCATCGCGCTCTTCCCCAAGGAGATTGGGGAATTTGCTTACGCCGATTTGAAGAAGGCGCGCTCGCTGAAATGGTTTCCGCAATTGCAGGAGCAGATGCTGCCGGACCGCTTCCGGCAATTCGAAAAGTTCCTGGCCGCGGCGGGAGTCGATCCGAATTCGCAAGTCGATGAACTTGCCTGGGGGCTGGTTGCCGAGGGGATGAGCGCGAAGACGGAAGGCGCGGGCTCGACGGACGTTCCCACAGGCGAAGAGGTCGTCGGCGTGGCGCTCGGGAATTACAATCCGGGTTCGACGGAAGGATACTTCAAGCAGCAAAAGCTCCCCACGTTTAAAGCGCGCGGCTACACGCTCTACGCGTTCGGCACTGGTTCGGGAGCGAACGATTTGTTCTTCTTTTTCATCGACTCGAACACCGCCGCGTTTGGTCACCGCGCCGTACTCGAAAAAATGGTCGAAGTGCGCTTTGGCGCTGAAGAAGGATTGCTGCGCAACGAGAGGCTTTTCCCGCTGATCAACGAAGCAAACGGCAGCGGCGTGGTCTGGGCGGTGCTGAATCCCGCTTACACGCGTTTGGCGATGCAGCAACTGGCCCCGGAGGTGGAGCAGTTCCCCGAAGCGGCGAAGCTGGTCGCGCGCATGCAGAACATGATTATCAACGTGGACGCGAGCAGCGGAATCGATGGAAAGTTCCAGGCGGTGTGCGGATCGACCGAAGATGCGAACACGCTGGGACAATTGCTGCAGGCGGGATTCCTCTACAAACGGTATCAAACGCAGAAAGATAACCCAGATCTGGCGCAATTGCTGGATCAGGCGCGTGTGACGCCGGCGGGTGACCGAGTGATGCTGCGGATGTCGCTTAGCGACGACCAGATGACGTCGCTCATTCGCAAAAATACATTCGCGCTGAAGATGTAGCATTTTTAAGAATAATAGCGCGTGCAAGAAAAAAAGCCAGACAGCTGTGCTGTCTGGCTTTTTTTGTGACGATGAATGGTTAAACGCTGGGAGCCAGGTGGCCGATGTACTTGGTTAGGCGAGTGACGGCTTCCCCGTCGTGCGTTTCGTACTGAACGCGGTCGAACCCAGCGAAAACAACCTGGACGGACTCTGTAGCGCCAATGTGCGAGGCAAAGCCGGCGATGGTGTCAAGGCCAATCGTCGGAGAGTCTTCGTCCATATGGGACAGAGCGACTTCCATGCGGTCGGAAAACCGCGTGAAGGTGACTTCCAGTTGAGGATGAGCCGCGCTTAGATGCTCGAATGCTTCCGAGCACGCGGCGATGATGGCGGATTGCAGCCGGGCGGCAGCGTCGTTCTCGACTCCCGCGGCGTCGGCGAGAAAGCGTCCAACGCCTCCCGCTGCGGCCGCCAAACGGGAGTCGGCGTCAAGTAGCAGGCGGAATGTTTTTGTTTCAGTGGCCACGGCTACTGGCCAGAGAAACGTCGCAGGCTTCCCGGCAATCAGGGCAATAGTAGAGGCCGTCGGAGCAAAGGCGCACGTTTATCTGGCCCTTGCAGATGGTGCAATATCTTTCGCAGGAGCAGCGATCTTCCGGCAAGTCGCATTGCGCGCAAAGTGTTTGACCTTGCATAAAGGCCTCTAGAGAAAACTCTACCTGAGCAGGTGAGGATGCAGCAAGGCGAAGGTGGAGAGGGTTCGGCGAGTCGTTTACCTGCTCCTTTGGACCTGTCTTGGACTGTTCGCCATATCCCTTTGCCAGACTGCGGCTCAGTCTCCGGTTAGCAGGAGCTAGCCGGGCGACGAATGAAACTCACTGAACAGTGTGATAGCCTGCTGATTCCCTAGGTTCCGGGCAGGGAGGAACCACTATGCGGATTTTCTACGCCCTCACCATAACAGCGCTCCTGCTTTTTCTTTCCCCTAGTGGCAATTCGCAAATTCAGATAAAGACGGAAGAGCATTCCTGCGAAGGCCACTCCGACTGGGAAACCCCTGCATGTCAGAGTGCTTGGCAGGCTAACATTTCGGCAGTTTTCCTCGGGCTCGCAATCGATGTGCGCGAAGAGGATGTTCCGATCATTCTAGATGGAAAAAGGGAACGGACTTTGAAGTTGCGCGTTACATTCCGGGTGAATGAGGCGTTCATAGGAGTCTCGGAGAAAGTTGTGACCGTGACTTCCGGTGGTGACCTGTGTGGTTTTCCCTTTTCCAAGGGACACGAGTATCTTGTGTATGGGCGTCGACTCCCGAATGGTGAAGTGTACGTGAGTATTTCCTCTTCGACCAAATGGAAGAAGGATGCCGCCCCGGACCTAAAGTATCTCCGTGGCCTTCCTACGGCCCCACACGGGGCGACAATCTATGGAACTGTGTTTCGATACAAGACCCCCGAGAGCCCAAGGGGAATGGCTATACGACCCGGAATTCCTGAAACTAGCCATAGAGTTGAAGTTCAAGGGACAAGTCAAACGTACGAAACGATTGTTGACAGTCGTGGAAACTTCAGGCTGTCCGGGCTTCCGTCAGGAAGGTATACGGTTTTGCTAAATGCGGATGGCGAAGTCCATACTTCACCCCCATTGAAGTCGACAACGGTCGATGTGGCAGACAAGGGATGTGCCCGATTTGGCTTCTGGGTTGATCCGTTCGCGAAGAAAGAGTCTAACAATCCGGACGGGCAACAAGCAACTCCCACTCAAAATCCAAAGGCAGAAGAGTATCCGTAGGTTCGAATGCTTTACCTTCTTTCGCTCTCCCAGCCGCCTCCCGACTCCTCATAAACGTAGTAATCGTAGTTTGAACCACACCTCCCGGAGGCCTTCTTTGACCCATGTGAGAGCGCATGCTAGTATCGATTTCTGCTTGAGCCATTGGAATGGAATCCGCCGCAACTCCTCACAAGAGCGAGCTTCGTAAGACGCCGCTGAACGCGTTGCACCGGCGCCTGGGCGCCAAGATGGTCAACTTCGGCGGGTGGGATATGCCTGTCGAATATCCATCGAGCGGCGGGCTGATCGCGGAACACAAGGCAGTGCGCGGCACCGTGGGCGTTTTTGATGTTAGCCACATGGGAGACATTCGCATCCGCAGCGGGGCGAAGCCCGGCGGGGCGCTGGCGGCGGTGCAGCACATCAGCATGAACGATGCATCCAAGCTGGCCATCGGCCAGGCGCACTATTCGGCGATGCTCTATCCGGAAGGCACGTTTGTGGACGACGTGATCGTTCACCGGCTGGGCGAGGACGATTTTCTGCTGGTGATCAACGCCGGGACGCGCGAGAAAGACGTCAATTGGGTGCGCGAGAATACCAAGAGTTTCGATTGCGTTGTCGAAGACCTGAGCGACGCCTACACGCAATTGGCGATTCAGGGACCGCGCGCCGTCGATGTGATGAAGAAGCTGACGGATGCAAGTCTCGATGGCATCAAGAATTACTGGTTCACGCATGGAACGGTGTGCGGCTTGAAGAACACGCTGATCGCGCGCACCGGTTATACGGGCGAGGATGGCTTTGAGATTTACGTGCCCTCCACTGTGGCAACGAGCGAAAGAGTCTGGAACCAGGTGATGGAAGCGGGGCGCGAATTCGGGATTGTCCCCTGCGGCCTGGGATGCCGGAATACGCTGCGGCTGGAATCGAAGATGGCGCTGTACGGACATGAGATTAGCGACAAGATCAATGTGTGGGAAGCGAGGCTGGATCGCTATTGCAAGATGGAAAAAGGCGATTTCATCGGGCGCGCGGCGCTAGAACGCGCGAAAGCCTTAGGATTGAAGCGCACGCTGGTGGGCATCGAGATGATCGACCGAGGCATTGCGCGGGACGAGTATTGCTGCTGCAATGATGCAGGAGAAGCCATCGGCGTTGTTACGAGCGGCTCGCCTTCGCCGACGCTTGGAAGAAATATTGCGCTAGCTTATGTTCCGCCGGCGTTCTCTGCTGTCGGCACAGTTTTGTACGTGGAAATACGGGGACAGAAGTGCAAGGCACAAGTGGTCCCGACACCGTTTTACAAGCGGCCAAAGAAAACTGCGGTTCAGCAAGTGTCCTGACGAGCGGGAACGATTCCGAAGGGGTGACTGATGGCGTATCCGAAGAATTATCGCTACACCAAGGAACACGAGTGGATCAGCGTGGAAGGCCCTCTGGCCACGATCGGGATTACCGACTACGCGCAGCACGAATTAGGCGACGTGGTCTTTGTGGAGCTGCCCAAGCCCGGAGCAAAGCTTGAGACTGGAAAATCTTTTGGCACGGTGGAGTCGGTCAAGGCCGTCAGCGAGATTTACGCGCCCGCTTCAGGTGAGGTGATTGAATCCAACGGCGAGCTTCAGAATACGCCCGAGAAAATCAATACCGATCCGCACAGTTCAGGTTGGCTGGTCAAAGTGCGTCTGACGAATGCCGCCGAACTAAATGGACTGATGGACGCGCCTGCCTACGAAGCCTATATCGCGGCCAAGAGTACGGAAGCTTCGGCCTGATGCGCTATCTCCCAAAGAGCCCCGCCGAGCGGAAAGAAATGCTCGCTACCATCGGCGCAAAATCCATCGACCAACTTTTTTCCGGCATTCCGGAACGCTTCCGGCTGCGCGAGGCGCTGAAGATTCCCGGACCGTATTCTGAAGCCGAGGTCATTCAGTATTTCAAGGACCGTGCGGCGGAAAATTCGAACGGCTACACGAGTTTTCTGGGCGCGGGCGTCTACAATCACTTGCGCTCGGTAGTGACGGACGCGATCATCCAGCGCGGAGAGTTCCTGACGTCGTACACACCCTATCAGGCGGAAATTACGCAGGGCACGCTTCAGGCGATCTTCGAGTTTCAAACGCTGATGTGCCAGCTTACGGGACAGGAAGTGGCCAACGCGTCGATGTACGACGGATCAACGGCAACGACCGAGGCTGTGCTGATGGCGGAGCGCTTGACCGGACGCCAGCGCGTGCTGGTAGCGCGGTCCGTGCATCCGGAATACCGCGAGGTGCTGAAGACCTACGCGAAGAATTCCGGCTTGCGCGTGGAGGAGATTCCTCACACGGTAAGGGGCACCGTAGATGCAAAGGCGCTGCAAGCGGCGTTGAAGGAAGATGTTGCAGCTGTGGTGGTGCAGTCGCCGAATTTTTTTGGCGTCATCGAATCGTACGCGCCGCTCGCGGAATTCGCGCATGCTTCGGGCGCGATGTTCGTTGTTGTGGTGACGGAAGGCGTTTCGCTCGGCCTCTTGAGGCCGCCGGCAGAGGCCGACATCGTCGCGATGGAGGGCCAGAGTTTCGGCCTGCCGCCGAGTTATGGTGGGCCGTTCGCCGGCGTGATTGCTTCGCGGGACAAGTATGTGCGCCAGATGCCGGGACGGCTCTCCGGCCAAACGACGGACTCCGAAGGCCAGCGCGGCTTTGTGCTTACGCTCGCGACGCGCGAACAGCACATCCGTCGCGAGAAGGCCACCTCAAACATTTGCACGAACCAGGCGCTCTGCGCGCTCGCGGCCACCGTGCACCTCACGCTGCTCGGCAAAGAAGGCTTGCGCGAGATGGCGGAACAGAACCTGTCCAAGGCGCAATTCGCGCTTTCCGAGTTGCTGAAAATTCCGGGTGTCCGGCGCGCGTTTGACGAGCCGTTTTTCAACGAATTCACGATAGAGCTGCCGCGCTCGGTGAAAATTCTGAATTCGCACCTCCTGCGCGACAAATTCATCGGACCGCTCGCACTAGGCACGGCGTATCCGGAATTGACCAAGCACGCGCTGGTCTGCGTCACGGAAACGACGCCGCGCGCGGAAATCGAGCGATTTGCATGCGCGTTGAAGCACGCGCTCGAGCGGCCGGTTTAGACGGGGCGTGTTCCTTGTAGGGACGCAGCATGCTGCGCCCCTACGGGCAAGAACTGGGAAATGAACAAAAAAATCAAAAAAGCATCGCGCCACACCAGCCAGAACGAAGGGCTAATCTTCGAGAAGTCGTCGCCGGGAAAGCGCGCGTTCGAATTGCCGCCGCTTGACGTCCCGGCGGCCGATCCCGCCAAGGCTCTTGGCGTGAACCATCGGCGCGCGGGTATTGAAGGTTTCCCGGAAGTCAGCGAGATCGAAGTTCTCCGCCACTTCACGCGCCTTTCGACGTGGAACTACGCCATCGATCTGGGCATGTACCCGCTGGGTTCCTGCACGATGAAGTACAACCCGCGCGTAAATGAATTTGTTGCCCGGCTCGATGGCATCGCCACCGAGCACCCCTATCAGCCGCAAGAGCTTTCGCAGGGCTGTCTGAAAATTATGCGGCTGCTGGAAAAATGCCTCCTGGAAATCACCGGCATGGATGCGATCACGTTGCAGCCGGCTGCGGGAGCGCACGGTGAAATGACCGGCTTGATGCTGATCCGCGCCTATCTGGAGAAGCAGGGGAATCCCCGCAAGAAAGTTTTGATTCCGGACTCCGCGCACGGAACGAATCCGGCAACGGCAGTGATTGCGGGGTACGAAGTCGAAAACATTAAGTCCGAATCGCACGGCCAGATTGATGTCGATAAGCTGCGTGACCTGGTGACCGGAGACGTTGCGGCGCTGATGATCACGAATCCATCGACGTTGGGAATTTTCGAGCAGCGCATCCCGGAGATCGCTGAAATCCTGCACGCCAAAGGCGCGCTGCTCTACATGGACGGCGCCAATATGAACGCGCTCACGGGCGTGACACGGCCGGGCGACCTGGGCATCGACGTGATGCACTTGAACCTACACAAGACTTTTTCGACGCCACACGGCGGAGGGGGACCCGGCGCAGGTCCGGTGGCGATGAAGAAAATCCTCGAACCCTTCCGGCCGGTGCCGATCCTGGTGGAAAAAGAAGGCGGCCGGCTGGCGCTCGAACCGGTGCGGCCGGATTCCATCGGCAGAGTAAAAGCCTTCAGCGGAAACTTTGGCGTGCTGGTGCGCGCGCTGGCGTACATTCTCGCTTACGGCCCGGGAGTCCGCCAGGCCACGGAAGATGCAGTGCTGAACGCGAATTATATTCGAAAGCGCCTTGAGGGCGTTTACGAACTGCCCTATTCCCTGCCCTCGATGCACGAAGTGGTGTTCAGCGACGCCATTCAGAAAAAGAATGGCGTAAGCACGATGGACATTGCCAAACGGCTGATCGACTACGGATTTCATCCGTACACTACAGCGTTTCCGCTCATTGTCGCTGGAGCGATGATGATTGAGCCGACGGAATCCGAGTCCAAGGAAGAATGCGACTTGTTTATCGACGCGATGAAATCCATCGCCAAGGAAGCCGCCGCGACGCCCGAAGTTGTGAAGACTGCTCCGCACACCACTCGTGTCCGCCGCCTTGACGAAGTAGGCGCCGCTCGCAAGCCCGTTCTGCGCTGGAAGCCAGCGGTTCCGCGCAGCGAAGCCGCAGACTAAGCAAAACGAACGACTGCCGAATCGCCAGTCGACAGCTCAGGATTCCCTTCAAGGCACACATTCACCTCGCCGCGCGGTCACCTTCGCTTACTTCTTGCTAGAATCTTTCCAGACGTTTTCCCTGGACAGAAAGCCGCATGACCTCCGCTCTCGAAGCCTGGCTCCCGAAATCGATACTCCTGCTGCGCGGCTACGATCGCCACAAATTCCTTTCCGACTTAATCGCCGGCGTGACTGTTGGCCTCGTGGCGCTTCCCCTGGCGATGGCGTTTGCGATCGCTTCTGGAGTGTCCCCGCAAGCGGGGCTGTACTGCGCCATTGTTACGGGCTTCCTGATCTCTGCGCTGGGCGGCTCGAAAACGCAAATCGGCGGGCCGACGGGTGCGTTCGTGGTGGTCGTAGCGGGCATTATCGCCAAGCACGGCATCGACGGGCTGTTCATCTGCACAATGATGGCGGGCGTCCTTCTGGTCCTGCTCGGCGTGACCGGCATGGGCACCATGGTGAAATACTTTCCCCGGCCAGTCGTCGTCGGCTTCACCAATGGCATCGCCGTCCTGATTGCCAGCACGCAGATTCGCGACTTCTTCGGCCTGAAAATGGATCATGTCCCCGGCGATTTCTTTCACCGCATGATGGCCTTTGGACAAGCGTGGAATACGTTCTCTGTGCCGGCAACTGCCGTATCCATACTTTCGATTGCGGTGATGGTTTTCTGCCTGAGATATGCGAGGAAAATCCCGGGCGCCATCCTGGTCACGTTTGGCGCTACGGCGGCCGTCATACTTCTGCATCTGCCCGTTGAAACCATCGGAACGCGTTTCGGGGGAATCCCCAGCGGTTTGCCAAGAATTGCCGTTCCGCATTTCCACTACGACGTCTTCCGGCAGCTCCTGTCGGCCGCGTTTACAGTGGCGATGCTGGGGGCCATCGAGTCGCTGATGTCCGCGGTCGTCTCCGACCGCATGAGCAACGACAAGCACAATCCCAACGTGGAATTGATTGGCCAGGGCATTGCGAATATCGTTTCACCGCTCTTCGGCGGACTCCCTGCGACCGGAGCGATTGCGCGGACTGCCACAAACGTGCGCTCCGGAGCGAGAACACCCATTGCCGGAATGATTCACGCGTTGACGCTGCTGGCGATCGTTCTGTTTGCCGCGCCGCTCGTGAAGAGCGTACCGCTAGCTGCTTTGGCCGCGATTCTCATGATTGTCGCCTACAACATGGGCGACTGGGAGGAAATTCCCGAGATTCTAAAACTCAGCGCCGCGGACATCGCCGTTTGGCTGCTAACGCTGACGTTGACCGTCGTGACCGATCTGACCTTCGCCGTGGAAGTCGGAATGGTGCTGGCCGCGCTCACGTTCATTCGTAAGGTTTCAAGAACGACCACCGTGAGCCCCGTGACCAAGGATTACGTGGAAGACAGCCGCGTGCATGTCTTGCAAGGAAAAGACATTCCGGACTATGCGATTGTTTACCGTATTCATGGGCCATTCCTTTTTGGCGCAACCGATAAGTTCGCGGACATTCTCCATTCCCTCGACAAGTTGCCGCCCATTGTTATCCTTCGTCTGCGCAACATGACCGCAATCGATGCCACCGGCCTGGGCGCCATTCGCGACCTCGCGGACACGTTGCACGCTTCGGGACGCTCGTTGCTCCTCTGCGGCGCGCGCGAGCAGCCCTCGCAACTGATGAAGCAGGCGGAGTTCGAACGCCACGTCGGCGCGGAAAATATTTGCGGCAGCATTTCCGAAGCGTTGCAACGCGCGGCGGAAGTTTATCGTCAGCGCCATGCAGAAAAGGCCGCAAGCGAAATACCCGTAACTCGATAACTCCCTGTTGTTGGTTATCTTGAGAACCGCACGGAGTCCAGAATCGTGGAAAACGCCTTGTCGTAATTGTCGTAGGCAGATTGCGGGGCCACGCACACGAAATAAACCAGGCCCTCCGGACGCAGAACACTCACGACCCAATCCGTCTCCTGTCCGCCGGCGGGAGAAACGTTGATTAAATAAGTCGAGAGCCCCGGCTGCCCATTTAAGCGCAGATGCTCGCCTTGTCGGGTAATCTTCATGCTGGGGTTCGACTTTTGAAGATCCTGAATCACCTGGCTTGTCGCGCTATTCAGGGCTTTTCCATCATTGGGATCGCCCTTGGCCTGCGCCACGCCGATGATCAGCCCATATGCAAGGCTGCTATGGCCGCTGCCATCGTCCAAGACTCCTCCCTCGGGAGCAAACGAAATGCCAGCTCCGTCGCTGTCGGGATATTTTTTCCAATTGTCCGGATACTTGAGCGTGTACGAACTCGCCTGATACTCCGCGAAGCGGCGGGATGGCGGCGCTGGTGCGGCAGCGGAGCCAAGCGCTCCAGGCGTCGGCTTTTTCACCACCGGCAGGGCCAGCACTTCGCGCTTGATAGCTTCGAATTCAGCGGAGTCTCGCTTGAAGTTTGGCTGAACGCCGCCAAGTTTTTCGACTTCCTCATCAACGCGCTCGACGCGATGCTCCGGATTCGGGTGGTCGGAAAAAAATTCCGGAGGATTCTTGCCCTTCGACTCGGCCTCGAGCTTCTCGAAGAACTGCGCCATGGCCCGTGGGTCGTACCCCGAATCGTAAAGAACCTGAGTGCCCATGACGTCGGCTTGCGATTCCGCCGTTCGCGAATAGCGCAGGAGCACTCCGCCAGCCGCGAAAGTGCCTAGTGTCGTCACCAGCGCGCCGCCGGTGCTGTCTCCGAAAACCGCGCCGAAGATCCCCAGCCCCGTCTCGGCCAGCATCGCTTTGGATGCCTGGTTCGTTCCGTGACGCAGAGCGACGTGCGACAATTCGTGCGCCATTACGCCAGCAAGCTGCGCCTCATTGTCAGCGGCCTCGATCGCGCCGCGGTTCACAAACACGTATCCGCCGGGCAAGGCAAACGCGTTGATGGCCTTGTCATTCACGCAATGAAATTCGAACGGGTACTGCACTCCGCTCGTTGGCAGCTTTTGCGCCAGGCGCGTGCCCAGTTGTGTCAGGTAAGCATCCACTTTTGGCGCATTGCAAGACGGTAACTGCTTTGCCGCATCCGTCGCTGCTCTCTTGCCGAGGGTGATGTCGTCTTGCGGAGAAAACTTATTCCAGCCTGGCTTGAGCTGTGTCCGCTGTGCGTGCGCACTTGGAAGCAAGAGCAAGGACAAGCAAAGAGAGACGCCAACCGCCAATCCGCGGTGCGCTCTGATCGCTCCAAGCTGGTGACCGGTATTTCTTCCGGGAGTCTCTCGTTTCGGCCTGCGGATGCTCACATCAATCTCCGAAAACGGCTGTGAGGAAGGATGGCAATTCTCTCCCAAAGGTTACTTTACCACCTGGCGAGCGACAAAGAAAAAGCCCGGGTGGCGAACCACCCGGGCGGGATTCAGGGTTGGGAAAAAGTTTGATTAGCGAGCCAATCGTGGCGTCGGTTCCGGCGAAAGCGTCACTCCCGGCGTATCCACGGCCTTGCCACCTTTTGCGGGAGCGGTTCGCGCGGGAGCAACCGGCTCCGGCTTGCGAGCCGGGATCGCCAGGTTTTCACCTTCGCGGACGAAGGTAAGGCGGTCCTGCTCCTTGTTCCAATCAATGCAAATCAGATCGCCGAGGTGAACCTGCTCGGTCGCCAGCAAGTTTGCAAGCGGATAGACGACGTGGCGTTCGATGGCACGCTTCAGGTGCCGTGCGCCGTAGCGCTGGTCCGTTCCTTCCTGCAGCAGGAAGTCGCGACCGGTATCCGTCACGCGAAACAGGAACTGTCCCTTGGCGGTTTCCAGAACGCGCTGCTGCACCTGACCCAGTTCGATCTCCAGCACCTTCTCAAGCTGCTCGCGCCTCAGTGGATGAAACACCACCACTTTGTCGAGGCGATTCATGAATTCCGGAGAAAACTTGCGGCGAGCCGCTTCCACGGCGGTGCGCTCCACCTTTTCGTCGAGGCCGGCGGCTGGCTTGTCCTTCGGCTGAATGAAGCCCATACCGCCCTGCATGAGTTCGGTAATTTCTCCGCCGCCTAGGTTCGAAGTCAGGAAAATGACAGTCTGCGAAAGGTCCACGCGGCGGTTGTCGCCCAGCGTGAGCGTAGCCTTGTCCAGCATGCCAAGGAGCAATTGCCAAAGGGCATCGCTGGCCTTTTCGATTTCGTCGAAGAGCAGGAAGCTGAGCTTCAGCTTCTCCGTATGGCTGGCCGCCAGCGCTTCTTGGGTGATTAAGGGATGGGTCTCGCGGTGGCCCAGGTAGCCTGGAGGCGAGCCAATCAGCTTGGCGATTTCGTGCGAGTGCTGGAACTCCGCGCAATCAACCTTGATTACCGCGCGGGCGTCTCCAAACAGGATTTCCGCGGCCGCTTCCACGATTCGGGTCTTTCCTGAACCCGTCGGTCCCAGGAACAGCAGGTTGCCAACAGGACGGCCGGGCGAATTCAGTCCGGCGCAAAAAACCTGAAACATGTCGACGAGCGACTGTACGCCCTCTTCCTGACCTACAATCTTGGCTCGCAAGGAAGCGTGAAAATCGCAGGTGTCATTGCTGCGGATGGTTGGATCCAGTTGATGGCGGACGGCAGCTTTCATTTCATCAACCTCTTTATCGCGTCTAGCTCTCCCAAACGCGAAGCGCGTCTCAAAGTCGCGCATCCTTGAGATATAGCATGGGGGCTGCCAATCTTTTCCACAGCTTGCAAAGTCAAGAAGCGACCTAGTCTCAACAACATACAAGATTTGGAATCCTGAAAATTGTCTCAAGCCATGAGACTGTGATTCGTCTGCAAACAAAATCAGAGACGCAGAACAGTTTGTGTCACGGGCCAGACGACAAAAAGGGGCGCGCTTTGTCGGCGCGCCCAGGGTCCATAGTTAAAGTACTGCTTTAACTATTTCAACGGTCTTGCTTCTTGCGTCCTTGTGCGGGAGCGGCAGAGCCCCCGCCGGGTTGCGCCACGCGCGATTTCCTGTCGTCCACAGTGGTTTCTGTAGGCGTCTCGGCGGACTTCCCGTCTTTCGCCTCAACAGCAGTAACCTTGCTTCCGCCTCCCTGCGTGGCGGCTTGAACCAATGCCCCTTCGCCCTCACGCACGAAAGTGAGCTGCTTGTGGCTCTCATCCCAGTCAATCCGCACCAAGTCGCCCAGGCTGACCTGATCCGTGGCCAGCAGATTCGCCAGCGGATAAACGACATGCCGCTCGATGGCGCGCTTCAGGTGGCGGGCACCATAGCGCTGATCAGTGCCTTCCTTTAGCAGAAACTCGCGGCCGGTATCCGTCACGCGAAAGAGAAACTGCCCCTTGGCTGTGTCCAGGACCCTCTGCTGCACCTGCCCCAGCTCAATATTGAGCACTTCCTGAAGCTGCTCGCGCCGTAATGGATGGAAGACCACGACCTTGTCCAGGCGGTTCATGAATTCCGGCGAAAACTTGCGCCGCGCCGCTTCCACGGCCGTGCGCTCCACTTTCTCGTCCAGCCCGGTGACCGGCTTATCCTTGGGTTGAACAAAACCCATCCCGCCCTGCATTAGTTCGGCAATCTCGCCGCCACCAAGGTTGGACGTCAGGAAGATCACCGTTTGAGACAAATCCACCTTCCGGTTGTCTCCTAAGGTGAGCGTGGCCTTGTCCAGCATTCCCAGGAGCAACTGCCATAATGCGTCGCTGGCCTTCTCGATCTCGTCGAACAGTAGGAAACTCAGCTTCAAGTCGTCACGATGGCTAGCCGCAAGCGTTTCCTGGGTGATTAGCGGATGGGTTTCCCGATGGCCCAGATAGCCCGGGGGCGATCCGATTAGCTTGGCAATTTCGTGCGAGTGCTGGAACTCCGCGCAATCGACCTTGATCACCGCGCGAGCGTCCCCAAACAGGATTTCCGCGGCCGCTTCCACGATGCGCGTCTTCCCGGACCCCGTCGGCCCAAGAAAAAGGAGGTTTCCTACCGGGCGGCCTGGCGAGTTAAGCCCGGCGCGAAAGACCTGGTACAAATCGACCAGCGCCTGGACGCCCTCTTCCTGTCCGACAATCTTCTCCCTCAGCGCGGTCTGGAAATCAATCGTGTCCGTGCTGCGCTTGCTGGGATCGAGTGGCAGGATGGTTTCGCTCATGACCGCCTCCTAGTGCGCCCGCGCTGACGGGCTCACGTTGCCGAATCTCCCGCGTACACGGCCAAACTGATCGAGTTTGACTTGAATGGTGGAATGCAAGAGCTGCAATTGTACAAGCAGTTCCCGTGCCACTACGGGAGATTCAGAAATTCGGAGGAGCGGCGGAACGATGTCCGCTAGTTCGAGATTCAGGGCTCGAAGAGAGGAAACAAGTTTTTGAACCGCCGGCGAGTTTGGATTCGCCAGGTCCACTTGACCGTTCAATTGTTCGCGCAGCGCTTTCCAGTCCAGCTCCACGAAAGGATGCTTCTTGGAAACTTCGCGCACGACATCATCCGTAATTCGCGCCCGGGCTCCGAGTCGTGCCAGATGGAGCTGGCGCACTTTTCCGCCGCGGCGCACGTTGTGCACCAGATACAACGAATTCCCTTTGCGGCGGACAAAAGCCACGACATCACCTCAAACTGCCGTCACGCTGCGTAGTGTAATTCTCTTCCACTACGCTCTACAATATTAGACACATGTTTTGGTATAAAGTTGCATCCAATCAGTAACGGCTTTCAACGTAGAGCAAACACCGGAGAAATCCCCATCACAAATTTTGCTGTTTTTCATCGAAATAACGCATTCTCGTTTCATCGCGCTGTTTTCGCCAATTTCTCTGCCGTTCCAATCGAATGCTTGCTGTTTTCTGCCACTCCATGAATCTGCGGCGCTATTTAGCTAGCGTATTAACCCTGGAGGCGCACTTTTCTCTTGTTCCCTCAGCGAGAGACACCTAGGATTTGTCACAGGTTTCTTGTCATCTCTCTTTGGAGCTCGATTCGACATGTCTTGGGATCCTGTCTTCCGATTCGTAAAACAAATTCCCCGCGGCCGGGTTTTAACTTATGGGGCCCTGGCCAAAGCTTTGCGTCTTCCCGGTGGCGCGCGCAGCGCCGGACGCGCTATGGCCGCGACTCCTTCCGGAAAAGGCATCCCCTGGCATCGCGTCCTCGGCGAACGCGGCAAAATCCTCATTCGCGAGCCTTACGCATCCCTGCAAAGAAAACTCCTCGAAAGCGAAGGCGTCGCGATCAGCGAGTCCCGCGTGGACCTGAAACGCCACCTCTGGAAGCCGCCGAAAAAATCCGCGCCGAAATTCCGCGCCTCCAAAAAGCATATTCACAAATGAAGCGGCAATCAGTCTGTTGGGGCGTTACGAACCGGCTGCTTATCTGCGGTATGCTATACCCTCTTTTGTGAGTGCGCCCCGGGTGGTGCGGGACAACGAACATGGCTAATCCCGTTCTTCAGGTGGAGAACCTCGTCAAGCGCTACGGCGACGTCGAAGCCGTTCGCGGCGTCAGTTTCAACGTGGAAGAAGGAGAAGTCTTCGGCCTGCTCGGGCCGAACGGCGCCGGCAAAACCACTACCGTTGAAATTCTCGAAGGCCTCCGCGATCCCGACGGCGGCAGCGTTTCAGTCTGTGGCCTCAACCCGCAGCGCGATTCGGACGCCCTCAAGCACGAAATCGGCGCTGCGTTGCAATCCACGTCGCTCCCCGACAAGCTCCGTGTCATGGAAGCTCTCCGTCTATTTGCCAGCTTCTACAAACGCGGTCGCAAGCCTGAGGAATTGCTTAAACGTTTCGGCCTGGAAGAAAAGCGCAACACTTTTTACAACCAGCTTTCCGGCGGCCAGAAGCAGCGCCTCGCCCTCGCCATGGCTCTGGTCAACGATCCGAAGGTAATCTTCCTGGACGAACCAACCGCGGGACTGGATCCGCAAGTGCGCCGGGAAATCTACGACGTTATTGAGGAGCTGCGCCGAGAGAAAAAAACCATTCTGATGACCACACATTACATTGAAGAGGCCGAGCGCCTCTGCGACCGCGTCGCCATCGTGGACTTCGGCAAGGTAATCGCTCTCGGCACGCCGCGCGAACTGAAAGCGCATTCCGGCGGCGCCACTCGCATCGAAGTGCGCCTCTCAAAGCCGGAATCGAACGGCGCATTGAGCAACCTCGAAGGCGTGGCCGACGCGCGCGAAGTTGGCGGCACCTATGTTCTGCATTCGACGCGCCCGCCGCAAACCATCGTTTCCCTCGTCAAGCATCTGGAGGCTGGCGGCAACGAACTTGTCAGTCTCGAGATCGCTACTCCGTCCCTCGAAGATGTCTTTATCGAAATGACCGGAAGGAGGCTCCGCGATTGAGCAACTTTGCCAGTTTGACCCGCACGCGCATTCTGCTTGCCCTGCGTAACAAAATGTTTTTCTTCTTCAGCGTGGTCTTCCCCCTCGGCATGTTTTTTCTGTATGCCGGCATTTTCGCCCGCAGCAATCCTCGCGCCGTCAGTTATTTCCTCGGCCCCGTCATCGCTTTCAACGTGATGGGCAGCTTTTGGGGACTCAGCGCCACGCTCGTGATGTTCCGCGAACAAGGAATCCTGCGCCGCTTCCACGTCACGCCGGTCACGGCCACGGACATGCTTGCCTCCAGCCTCCTGGCAAACTACGTGCTCACGCTTCCTACGGTTTCCATTGAAGTATTCTTGGCGCGTTTCATCTTTCATGTTCCGAGTCTCGGTAATCTTTTTTCGCTTGCAGTTTTGGTCACCGTCGGAACGGTTTCCTTCGGCTCGCTCGGCCTCGTGGTCGCCAGCGTCACCAACACCATGCAGGAGACTCAGGTGCTCAACCAGATTATCTGGCTGCCGTTGATCTTTCTTTCTGGCGCCACGTTCCCTCTTGCCTACTTGCCCAACTCCGTCCAACACGTCGGCCTCTTTTTGCCCGCCACCTACCTTGTTACCGCTCTACAGGGCGCCCTTTATCAGTCTTTTTCCGTCTCGCAACTCATGGTTCAAATTCTGGCCCTCGCCGTTTGGGCTATTCTCACTTTTTTCGTTGCGGCGCAGCTCTTTCGCTGGGAGCCCGAGGTCAAAATTCCGCGCAAAGCGAAGCTTTGGGCTTTGGCTACTGCGCTGCCTTTTTTTCTCTTTGGTGCCTGGGAAAACACGAACGGCGATATCTTGAAACAGGCGCAAGCCGCCTTCCACTCTTTGGAGCGCCCCGCCAATTCCGATCAGCCATCCAAGACTGCGCGGTAACAACGCAGCATCGCCCCACGCCAATTTGGTTCCTGTAGGTTCTCCTCCGGTACCGCCAGCGCATTGACGCTCGCCGCCCCGTACCGTATTCTGCGATTTCGAGCCGTGCCGCGGCGAATGGCACCGCCAAACAGGGAGCATCTATGCCGATTCAGGCTACCGAGAAAATCTGGCACAACGGGAAGTGGATCAACTGGGACGACGCCAAATTGCACGTCCTTTCGCACGTCGTAAGCTACGGCTCCGCGGTCTTCGAAGGCATCCGGTGCTACGAGACCAAACAAGGCCCGGCGATCTTCCGCCTCCGTGAGCACATGCAGCGCCTCATCAACTCCGCAAAAATCTATCGCATGGAGCTTCCCTACTCCGTCGATCAATTCGCAAACACCGCCTGCGAACTGGTCCGTCTCAACAAATTAAATTCCTGTTACGTAAAGCCCATCGTGTTGCGCGGCTACGGCGAAGTGGGAGTGAATCCGTTGAATTCGCCCATCGACCTTTACATGGCCTGCTGGAGCTGGGGCGCCTATCTCGGCCCGGAAGCTCTTTCGAAAGGTGTCGACGTCGGCGTCAGCTCCTGGACGCGCATCGCTCCGAACACTCTTCCCGCCATGTCCAAAGCCGCCGCGAATTACATGAACTCGCAGCTCATTCGCATGGAAGCGTCATTCAACGGCTACACCGAGGGAATCGCTCTCGATTCCGACGGCCACGTCAGCGAGGGCTCCGGAATGAATGTTTTCCTCGTGCACGACGGCGTGCTTTACACTCCGCCTCTAGCCACCAGCATTTTGCCGGGCATCACGCGCGACGCCGTGGTCAAGCTCGCAGCAGACCTCAACATTCCCTTCAAGGAAACGGTCATCCCGCGCGAAATGCTCTATATCGCTGACGAAGTTTTCTTCGTGGGCACGGCCGTCGAAATCACTCCCATTCGTTCCGTCGACCACATCCAAGTCGGCAAAGGCGTCGCCGGACCAATCACCCTCACATTGCAGGCGGAATTCTTCGCCATCACTAAAGGCACCAAACCCGACCGCCACAACTGGCTCACCCCCCTAAGCGCTCCCGTCAGCGCCGCAACGCGCTAGGCACTCGATTCGAATGTTCTGATTTCCCTTGTCATTCGACTATAGCGTTCGGTGTTGCATTCCGGCTAGAATGCGTCCGTTCGAATCGAGCACGCTTCCTTTTCTCTGCGCGGAGGATCATCGATGTACGGCACATCGCAAAAGCTGGTCGCGGAATTCCTGGGAACGTTTGCGCTGATTTTTTTCGGCGCTGGCTCGATTTGCACCGACCAATATTTGCACGGCACGGGCGGCCTCGGTCTCCTCGGCATCGCCCTTGCCCATGGACTCGCCATCGGCGTCATGGTTTCCGCGTTCGGCCACATCTCCGGCGGACATTTCAATCCCGCCGTGACCATCGGCTTCTGGGTCACCAAGCGCGTGAACACCCTGGACACCATCCTCTACTGGGCCGCGCAACTCGCCGGGGCAACGGCCGCGGCATTTTTGCTGAAGACGGTCGTTCCCGAAGAGACCTGGCGCGCCGTCACCCTGGGAACCCCGGAGCTGGCCCGCGATTTTCCACGCTGGGCAGGCATGGCTCTCGAAGCCGTAACCACTTTCTTTCTCGTGCTCACCGTTTTCGCCACCGCCGTCGATGAAAAAGGCGCGTTTCGTTCCATCGCCGGCTTTGGCATTGGCCTCTCCATTACCCTCGGCATCCTCGTCGCCGGACCGCTCACCGGAGCAGCCCTAAACCCCGCGCGCGCCTTTGGACCCGCTTTGGCGTCCACCCATTGGGCCAATCACGGCGTCTACTGGGTCGGTCCGCTGGCCGGAGGCTTTGTCGCCGGCCTCCTCTACGACTCGCTCTATTTAAAGAAGCCCTAAACACGGGTTTTCACACAAAAACCAGTCCCAAGGCCAGTTAACTAGCGCGCAACCGGCCTCTGCGCTTTCCTTGCTCGCCCTTCCCTCGGATGCTAGTTTCGTATCTTAGCTGCATTCTTGCGGGGTTCACACGATATGGCCATCAGCATTGACGATCTTCTGCGCCGCGCTGTCGAAAGCAAAGCGTCCGACTTGCACCTGAAAGTCGGCAACCACCCTTATTTGCGCATAGACGGCCTGCTCACCCCGCTCACCGATGTGCCTCGCGTCACGCCGGAAGAAATGCTTTCCATGGCCTTCAGCATGATGACCAACCGGCAGAAGCAAAAGTTCAAGGAAACGGCGGAATTGGACATGGCTTATGGCGTGGCGGGCTTAGGCCGTTTCCGCGTCAACGTTTTCCAGCAGCGCGGCAACGTCGGCATGGTGCTTCGCGTCATCCCCACGAAAATCCGCACCAACGAAGAGCTGAACCTTCCCTCAGTCGTCAACAAAATTTGCGAAGAACAGCGCGGCCTGATTCTGGTCACGGGAACCACCGGTTCCGGTAAGTCCACCACGCTGGCGGCTATCATCGACCGCATCAATGCCACGCGCGCCGACCACTTGATCACCATCGAAGACCCCATCGAATTCTTGCACCGCGACAAGAAAAGTTTCATTAACCAGCGCGAAGTCGAAGTGGACACCGCGAACTTTTCCACCGCCTTGCGCGCCGCCCTTCGTCAGGACCCCGACGTGATTCTGGTCGGCGAAATGCGCGACCTCGAAACCATTTCCACCGCGCTGCTCGCCGCGGAAACCGGCCACCTGGTTCTTTCCACGTTGCACACTCTCGACGCCACGGAAACCATTCAGCGCATTATCGCCGTCTTCCCGCCGCCGGAGCAGAAGCAGATTCGTTTGCAGCTTGCCGCCACGCTGAAAGCTGTCATTTCCCAGCGCCTCGTTCGCCGCGCGGACGACAAAGGCCGCGTGCCCGCTTGCGAAATCATGATCGCCACCGGCTACATTCGCGATTGCATCATCAACGCGGATAAGACGCGCCTGATTCACGACGCCATCGCCGCCGGCACCAGCCAGTACGGCATGCAAACGTTCGATCAATCGCTCTTCGATCTC
>MNDE01000002.1 GCA_001914785.1 Acidobacteria bacterium 13_2_20CM_57_17
ATAGCTTCCTCGCGAATAGCGTACGCGAGGACTATGTTCCATTAATGCTATTTGATATGCGGGATTCCCTTGGGGTGGCTTCCGCTCTCAAGATGGATCGGACAGCCACCAGTAACCTCCTGCTGGCTCATTCCAGCGTCTTCTGGGACACGCGCACTGTCCTTCGAACGCAGATTCTCAGGCATGCAGTTCCTCATTACAGGGAGCTCGTCTTGCTCCTGAAGCCGCAGCCTTCCATTCCGTCACCGGCACAATTTCAAACAATTGCGAATAGTCGTCTTGAGCGCCTTCGTGAGTTATGTGAGTCCCATGGGGCCAAGCTAGTCATTCTTGTTCCACCGACTCCCTCGTCCGTGGATGCCGTCCATCAAATGACGATGGCTGCACAAAGAGCTCGCGTGGACGCGTTGGTACCCATTGATCCAGCCGCTCTTTCGGTCAAGTATTACCAGTCCGATGAACTTCATCTCAATCCCGAGGGCGCCAAACTTTTCACCACGGCTTTAGCAACTTTTCTTCCTCGCTCTGTGGACCATGAACAGGCAGCCTCTCCCAATTAGCGAACGCGAGCTCTAGCCGTCGGATGGTCCGGTTGCACTGACCACTACCGAGGATCGTGTCACTGGGAAGTCCGCAAGACACGATCCGGCCAGGAGCTAAGACTCCAACCCTATGGTATTCTGTCGCCGTGCCCGAGTGGCGGAACTGGCAGACGCGCCGGACTCAAAATCCGGTGGCCGCAAGGCCGTGATGGTTCGACCCCATTCTCGGGCACCAAAATGCAATTCTTACCAGTTGTTTCTTTCTAATACCAGTAAACTGCACTCAAGGCACAGCATCGCCCTCGCAGCAGCTTTTTTTCGATGCTTTAGAACGAAACTCTGGCGCTCAGCTGGATTTCGCGCCCCGGCGTCATCGCCATGGTGATCGTTCCAAACTGCGGCGTGTTTACAAAGCGGTTCGGCGTGCCGAGGTTTACATTATTCAGCGCGTTGAATGCTTCCGCCCGGAATTGGAAACTGGTTCTCTCTCTGATCCGGAAAGCTCTCGCCAGCGCAAAGTCCAACGTCTGTATCGGCGAGCCATACACGGAATTCCGCCCCGCATTGCCGTAAGTAAACGCCGGTGGCGCTGCAAACGCGGCGGGGTTAAACCACTCCGCGGCCGTGTGAGTTCCCGGACCAAACACCGGCTGTCCGGTAACGTTGGCTCGTATCGGGTTCTCTCCCAGAACCGTCCCGGAGTTCGCGGTGTCTCCAAACACAGAGATGGTGAACGGCATTCCCGATTGCGCCTGGTAGATCGTCGACAAATGCCAGTCCTGCGTGACGAGGCGCATCCATTCCTGCTTCCTCAATGCAGGGACATCGTAAACGCTGCTCAGCGCGAAGCGATGCCGTACATCGCAGCCGGGGCCCTTCTCCAGGTTTAGGTTCCTATTGTCTTGCGGGATGGACGACTCGTCCATCGGGGAACGGAAGTCCGGCGCGTTGGTGAGATTCTTCGCTAGTGTGTAGTTGGCCAGGAAGCTGAGGCCATGAGAATAGCGGCGCCGCACATTCACATAGCCCGCGTCATACCAGCTCTGCGCCGTGTTCTCCAGCAAATTGATCGTGCTGACCGGGAATGTTTCGCTTTGCACCACGGCAGCGGTGCTGGTTGGCGTCAGCATCGTGCCCGGCACAAACGTAAGTGTCTTGAAAGGGCGGCGCGGCCCAAGGGGACCAGGTCCGGGAAGCGTGTTGTTGATCAGGTGCGCCCTTTGCAGATGGAAACCGCGTGAGCCGATGTAGCCGACTTCCAATGAAGTGTTCTGACCGAAGCTCTTTTGCACCGACGCGTTCCATTGCTGGACGTACTGCGCGGGGGCATGGGAATCAAACGCAGTAAAGCTTACGGTAGTCGGCGTCAGCGTCCCCGTTCCCAACACGGGCGTGCCGAAGTTCATGCCAGTGTTGAAAAGCGCGGCAGGGGGCGTGAAGTTATCGGCTTGCTGCGTCTCAGGGAAAGCGTACGGGACATTGTGCCGCTGGTTGCACCACGTGTTTAGGTCCACCGGCGTGAAAAAGATTCCATAAGCGCCATGGAAGACCAAGCCTCTATTTGGAAGATTCTTGGCAATTCCAAAACGCGGCGCGAAGTTGTGCTTATTCGCGTACATCAAGCCTTTGGGGTTGCCCAACTGTCCCCCAATGAAAACGGAAGGAACGCTATTGTTAAAAATCAGGTTCGTGTTGGTGCTCTGCTTGTCGTAGAGAGGGCTGGCGTACTCGTAGCGAAGGCCAAGGTTAAGAGTCGTCGTCGGCGTCACTTGCCAGCTATCTTCGGCAAAGCCCGCCGTGCCCCACGCGCGCAAATCCATTTGTGGCACGCCAGCCTGGCGCTGCTTCACCGCCGGCAGGCTAAGCAACAGGCTGGCCAGTCCGGACCCGCTTCCATCGTTGAAACCAAATTCGGTGGTGTACCCCGTCGTGTACTGGTAAAAGCCCCGGTTTTGAAAGAATCCCCACATCGGCCAGATGTAACGATGGAATTCGCCGCCAAACTTCATACCGTGACGGCCGCGCTGCCACGCATAGCTGTCTCGCACTTCAATGGTCGTGTCCCACGCATGCATGGGCGTTGCCGCAAAAGTGTCGCCGATTCCCGTATATCCTTGAACCGCGAACCAAGGCGCGCCCCACGCGTTCTTGCCTCCAAATCCGATTCCCTGAATGCCTAACGCCGTGACAATATCGTTGACTCCATCATTCTGCGAGGTCCGGTCCATGGATAAGCGCGAAAGCGCCAGCGACACAGTGTTAATTCTGTTGCTCGCAAAAACGTGGTTCCAGGAACCCACCGCCTGCTGCGACAGATTGTTAAAGTTCACGCCAAATCCAGGCAAGTTTTCCGTCGTCGTGGTCATCCCGCTGCTCGGCGAGAAGCCATTTTCCCCGCCGGCAGAGTACCGAGCCAGCAGCGTGTCTCCGTTCGTAAAGTTATGGTCCACACGAAACGTGCCCTGATCCTGGAAGTGCGTCTCGTTGCGCACATCGAGATAATTATTTGAATCCGCTGCCCCAGCCACCATCATCATGTTCGGCATCGGCAAGTATTGGAGCAAGAAGCTTTCAAGAAGAGGATTGATCCTGCCCGACGGGATTTTGTTGTTGGAAAACTGCGAACGCGTATAGGGGAAATTCGAGGGCCCGGTCGGCAGACTCGGATTGTAATTCGGGTTCTGCACCGCGGTGGTCGGGTCATAAATTTTGACGTTGGTCATGCTGAAATCCCCCATGACTTCAGCCTGTGTCGGAACGGTCAAAATCTGCGCGTCGGCCTGTGCCAGGCGCAGACCCTCGTAATTGACAAAGAAAAATGTTTTCTTCCCGATGAGCGGCCCTCCGAACGAAGCGCCGAAATTATTTTGCACCAGGTGATTATTGCCCATGGATGCGAACGTGCTCGCATCCATTGCGCCGTTACGCAAGAATTCGTACACCGTCCCGTGGTATTGGCTCGATCCGGAATGCGTCACGATATTGATCTGGCCGCCCCCCGCGCCCCCCATGTCGGCGGTGTAGCTACTCGTCTCGACCTGAAATTCCTTGACGGCGTCGGGAGAAGGACTCAAGTTCTGCGTATTGAATGTCGGATCGGTGTTCGTGGCGCCGTCCAGCAGGAAAAAGTTAGCATTGGGACGCGCGCCACCTATCACCGCAGCGGACCTTTGCCCTGGCCGCCAATACAAAGGATTCGTGGATCCCGTCTGCGCCCCAAACCCGACGTGCGATCCGGGCACCGTGAGCACGAGGTCAATCAACATGCGCCCATTCAATGGCAGCTCGCGAATGGACGTGGGCTCGACGACTTCACCGACGCTGGCGTCGGTCGTTTGCAAGACTTCGCTCCCTGCTGTGACCCTCACTCCCTCCGCGACCGACCCAACCGTAAGTGTGATCTCCAACGCCAGTTTCTGGCCCACCTCGAGGCGCAACATCTGCCTTGCCGTAGCAAGGCCCGATGCCTCGACTTTCAGTTGGTAGTCATCCGGCAAGAGTGCTGGGGCCTCGAAGAGTCCTTGCTGGTTCGTGGCGACGCGGCGGATTGCTCCCGTGCTCGCGGCCGTAAGCTCAATCGCAGCCCCGGCCACGGGGAGATGCTGCGAATCGGTAATGGTCCCCGTGAGAAGAGCGTAGTTGCTCTGGCCAAACCCGGGCACCGCAAGTCCCAGAAGAAGTAGCAGTATGCAAGATCGCCTCATGCGGTTTGCCCCTCCAAAGAGATACAAGCTCAAATGAGCGCGCGCTTCCGGGCACAAGAAACGAACCGTTCAGCCTTCGCGAGATAAATGCGCAGCCCCCGTTGCGCGAAACTCTACCGATGACGTGGAGGAGGAGCAATAGTAGGAAAGCACTAGGGATCGCCTAACGTCCCGATTCTCTGCAAGTAGGCCCTTCCGGCGGCAATCCAACACTCCCCCGTCCTCCACATTTTTTCCACAGACCTCGTCTGGACTCCCTTTCACCCAGGCGCTAGCCTATAGAGCCCGTTCGGCAGGGGTCTTCTCGCGACGAAGACATCCGAGCGGATTTCCGAGGCTGTGCATGGCTACAGTTACGCCGCTTCCCTCCTGTTCTCACGCGGAGCACCGCGGCCTGTCTTCATGGATGGATCGCGTCATCAAGGAGCTGGAAAACGTCCGTTCATCTCCTGACCCGGACGCCGTTCACGATCTTCGTGTAGCTATCCGCCGCTGCCGCTCGGTGGCAGCCGTGATGGAAGAGGTAGACCCTGACCGAGCTTGGCCGGCCATGCGTAAAGTCCCGCGCAAACTCTTCCGCGAGTTGGGCGCGCTTCGCGACGCGCAAGTCATGGATGAGTGGGTAAGAAAGCTCGCTCCCGAATCGGACCCCGTGCGAACGCACCTGCAAACCGCATTCGAAACGAACGAACCAAAGCTGAAAGAGAACGCCATACGCCTGGCAGGCAAGTTCGACCAGAAAACCTGGAAGCGTCTCGAGCGCACGTTGCGCCAGCGCTCCCGCCTCGTGCCCGTTGGGAGCCTCGCAGCCGAGTGTCTCGCCCTCGAACGATTCGAAGTTGCAAGGCAGCTTCACGCCAAAGCCTTGCGCACCGAGAAACCCAAGCCCTGGCACGCCTTGCGCATTGGGCTAAAACGTTTTCGCTACACCGTGGAAAGCCTGCTTCTCGAGCATTACGTTGCTTGGAGCGACGATCTCAAGCGCGTTCAGGACATGCTTGGCGAAATCCATGATCTTGACGTCCTGGCCGCTGTCGTCAAAAAGTCGGACCTTCACGAAACTGAAGACTCTTTCCGTCTCTGGCAGGAATTCATCGAACGCGAGCGCAAAGAGCGCATCGAGACATATCGCCAGCTCACTCTTGGAAAGACCAGCCTCTGGAACACTTGGCGCTCCGGCCTCCCCACGAATGGCCGTGTTGAGGCCGCCGCTCTGGCTCGCTTGCGCGCCACCGCCCGCGCCGTTGATCCCCATGTGCGCCGCACTTCCCAGGTTTCCCGCGTCGCCATGGCCGTCTTTGATGCCTTCAAGCGTGCGGAAGCCGCTCCTGCGTTCAGCGACGCCGCTCTTCGCCGCATTTTGCTGGCGGCGGCTCGCCTGCACGGCATCGGCGACGCGGATACTCGCAAGTCTCCCCAAAAAGCCGCCCGCAAATTTCTTCTTGGTGTGGCCGTTCCTCCCGGATGGAGCAACGAAGATTGGGAGCTGCTCGCACTTGCAGTTCGTTACCATCGTGGGACCGAGCCTCGCTCGAAGAAGGGTCCGTTCTCCAAGCTTTCCGCGGAGCAGCGAAACAATGTGCGGGCTCTAGCTGGCGTTTTGCGTTTGGCGCGCGCGTTTCGCAAGTGCGGCGTCCTCAGCGGCTCAGGGTTTCGCGCCGAGAAATCTGCGGACGCTATCGTCCTTCGCGTTCCCGCCCTCCCCGATGATGTCGGAACCGCCGCGCGCCTCGCCGCTGGCAAGCATCTCTTGGAAGAGTACCTGCGTCTGCCATTGATCGTGAAGGCCGCCGCGAAGCCGGAAAAAATCGTTACACTCACGCCCCAGCAAGTTCCCGAATTTTCGGTTCTAGCTTCCGATTGAAGCGGCCGCTCTACTTTCCCGCTCGCCTCAGCAACTTCGGTGTCGCCAGCCACACCAGTTCCCCAATTGGCGGTGAGAGCCGTTTCAGTTCCAGATAAGCCACTCCCGCTTTTTTCAGCGCCGTCAGATGTTTCTTCGACCCTAGCGCAGTGGCAATAACGTCGTCGAGCTGTGGTGCATGCCCAAACAGAAACACGGTGGAGGCTTGCTTCTGTTTCACAAGCTCCCGAAAAAGCTGCGAAGGCTCCCCTCCTGGCAGCAGCAAATCCGTCCGCCGGATTCTCTGCTTGGCGTAGTCGAGCGCACTCGCAAAAATCTCCGCCGTCTGTACCGCGCGCACGTACGGGCTTGTCAGGAACAAATCGCCCGTCACTCCGAGCGCCGCCACGCCCTTCGCCACCTGTTTGGTCTTCTCGACGCCTTCCTCCGTCAAATACCTTTCTGGGTCCGGAGGACATTTCGGATCTTCGCGGTCAATGGCGATCCCGTGCCGAACGACGTAGAGTTGCATCCTCTTCTCCTCTTCTCCTTCAGTCGATCGACTCCAGGCGCGCCTGGCGCATCGCTATCCACTATGCCGGCGCTTGCCGGAAATACAGCCTCACATGGAATTCCTTTTCGAACAGTTCCGCGCTGTGAGACGCGTCCCGCAAATCTTCAACGGCATCGCCCCGCGCGTGTACTTGCAAACTGACGGCGCCGCGCTGAAAGGAAGCGCGGATCTTCACCGCCTTCTGCCGGTGTGAATGATCGAGCGCCTCTGCGATTCGCAGTATTGCAGCCAGCCGCCGTGTGATGCGTTTGTCCGCATTGTTCAGCGAAGAATACGCCGTGTGGTGCCCTGCCGGCTCCGACTTCCGATTGTGATAGCGCACCAGTGCTGCCACTACGGCTCGATCTCGCCCTTCCAGCCCGGGGATGTCGCCGTTCAGCGTCAGGTACTCTCCGTGTTTGTGATGCCCGCGGTGGCTGATCATGTGCCCGATGTCGTGCAGAAGCGCTCCCGCCTCCAGCAGCACTCGTGACTGCGCCGGCATATGATGCACCGGCTGAAGCTGGTCGAACAGTTGAATGCTCAGTTCCCTAACGTGTTCCGCGTGCTGCTGCTCGTATCCAAGGCGTCTTGCAAAACTGCGCGTCCCGACCAGCAATTGCCGCGCCGTAGCGTTGTAATGATGCGGTTCCTTGCGCGAGAACGCGTCACGAGCGATGTCATCCAGCAATCCCTCGCGCACGCCCACTCCGGGAATGCTAAACGATCGCAGGTTCAAGTAGCGCCCCAGGGTGATCAGCGTGATCGCGGCAATTCCCATCACGTCCGCGCGGTCTCGCCTCACCGCATAAGTCTTCATGCGCTCGCGCACGTCCCGCTCCAGGATGTCGGGCAACCGCTCACGCAAAAGCGAAAGCTCCAGCGTCGGCAAACCGTGTTCGCGGGGACCGGGCGCCACGATCGCCAGCGTTTCTGCGTTACCGCCCAGCACCGCGGCGATACACTCGCCCAATACCGGGCGCGGCGTCAATTTCGCTTCCAGCAATGCTCGGACGTATCGCCTTACTTGTTCCTCTTGTGCTGGACGAATCACTCCGGGGAGGTTCAGCGTGGTCATCAGCCGCACGCTGCCCACGGGCAACTGTGCGGTTTGCTCCACGGTGTGATCTTTCAGAATGGTGACCTCCAGGCTCCCCCCGCCCAGGTCCGCGATGCACCGTGGCGGCGTCTCCGGTCCCAGAGCCGCCTGTACCGCCTCCCTGCCCAGCCGCGATTCCTCTGCGGCACTGATGACTTCCAGTAGGATTCCTGTTTTCAGCCTGATATGACGGACAAACGCTTCGCGGTTTCTCGCTTCCCGCGTGGCGCTGGTCGCCACCGCGCGGTAGCGTGTTACTCCGAATTCATCCATCACTTCGTGAAAATGCCGGAACGCCTTTACCCCCTTTTTGAAGACCTCTTCGCTGAATTGCGGCCGCAAAAAAACGCCTTCCCCCAATCGCAGCGAATAGCGTTCACTGTGCAGCGGTTCGATGTCTAGCGCAGAGTAAGCCCGCGCTACGGATAGGCGCACTGCGTTGGAACCGGCGTCGATTGCGGCGATGTGAACCGGCTCGGACATTCCCGGTCTTACCGCCAAAGATGGGCCAGGGCGGCGGAAGGAGTATATTTCGTCGCGCGAATCCCCAATTGTTCGGCGATACGCTGGCGTAACTGCTTGTTTACAGTCGACACGCTGGCCTCGCCGTCGAGTTCGAGGAAGTTGTGTTTCTTGGCCATGACTTCGAATTCGCGCTTGATCATCGTCTGATAGCGGATAAAAGACCAGTACAAATCGTGCGAAAGCGACATGTCCCGTCCCGCTTCCCAATAACTGATCGCCTGCGCTTTCTTAAATTCCCGCCCGAACGCCGTCTCCGGCCGCACGTTCAGCCAGAACGTCAGGTGCGGCCTCAGCGCCATCGCGTAAAGCCCGCTCATGTAATCGCGATTGATACCCCGCACCACACCTCGCGCAATCAGCGTGAAGATAAATCGGTCCGCCAGCACCACCGTGCCGGATCGCAGCGCCGGCAGGATGCGGTGTTCCACTTGATCGAAAAAGTCCGTTGCGTACATCAGCGCCAGCGTCAATCGCGTCGCGGCATTCTTGGCCAGCAGTTCATCGATGTCACGCCCCACCAGATTCGAACGGCGCAGGCCGCTTGTCTGCACGGCAAAGCCTTCCGACTCCAGCCATTCTTGCAGCAAAGCAATCTGTGTCGACCGCCCTGATCCGTCCATGCCTTCAATGACGATCAGGTTGCCGGTAATTTCGCTTGGATCGACTCCGACGAGTGGCTCGCCAAAAAAAAACTGCGACGAAGCATCTTCCGCAACTGCTGCAGTTTTCGCCCCAGCCGCTGGCGGCGCGGTTGAGGCAGCGGTAGCCGACGGTGTTTCCGTCGGAACAGCTGCCGGCGTTTTCTCTTTTTCTTGGTCCGGCATGGTCACTCCGGTTCTGGAAGACGGGGAGCAAACCGTTTGAGTTCAATTTTGGAGGCCACGATGTCGCGCATCTGTTTTTGCAGTTTGTTCACCGGTAGCGTGCCGTCCAGCACCACGAAATTGTCGGTGTCCACCATCTTGTCGTACTCCTCCAAGATTCGTGCCTGGAACAGCCGGAAACTCTCCGCCCGGTCATACGACATCCCCAAATCCATGCCCGCTTCGTAGTATTTCAGCTTTGGACGCCCGCTCAGGATGCGATGCACAGCCACGTCCAGCGGCGCGCGGAAATAAAACGTGATGTCTGGAACCGGCGCGAACCGGTACAGGTTTCGCAGCCAGCGCGCCGGGCAGCCTCGCGCCGCATCCCGCGCAAATGCCGTGTAAATGTAGCGATCCGCAAGCACCAGGTAATCGCCCTGCAACAACGGCATGATCTGCCGCTCGCAGCGGTCGGCAAAATCCGCGGCATGCAGCAGCGAAAACGTCGTTGGCGTCAACAAACGCCGCTGTTTCCCGCGCCGCGTCGCAGATTTCACCAGCGGCGAAGAATTCCACTCCGTGAAATGCAGCCTATATCCGCCGATTTCCAGCCACCGCTTCAGCAAATAAAGCTGCGTGCTTTTGCCCGACCCATCCGTTCCTTCCACCACGATCAATGCGCCCGGATACGCGCGGCTGGGAACAGGCTTGCCTGGCTGCGGAAGTGTGGATTTCGCCGGCTCAGTCCGCGGCGGCTTTTGTACGACGTCTTGTGTTTCGGTCATCTTATCCGCGAGAAGCTCGTCTGCTTGGGACAGTAATCCTTCGTTGTTACTGTGGCATTACAACACACGCCTCCGCTTCCGGCAAAGCGGCGGGCCGTCAATTAGAAAATTGTGACCTTGATGTGCAGGAATTTCTTCGGATTCTGCCGGAAATCGCCGACGAGCAGCCGCATGTCCCCGGTCAGGCCCGCCAGGTTGTCGTACAATTTCGGGTCGGAGAAAAGTTTCCCCGCCGTCGTGGTATTGTCATTCAGTTTCGCGGAAGCCGTAGCCAGGTTCGTGCTTGTTTCGCGCAACCTGTTGTACAGGGTGTCGTCCGTCACCAGCTTGCCTAGCGAGCCCTTTCCCGCCCGCGCGTCGCGCAGCATGACGTTCCCGTGAGTCACCGCCTCCTTCGCCTGATCGTACAGCGTGGGGTCATACATCAGTTTCCCGATCGTCCCCTTTTGCGCGCGCACGTCCGCCAGGATCACGTTCACGTTGTCCAATCCTTTGTCCACTTTCGTGTACATTTCGTCCGACGCTACCAGCCTTCCAAGCGTTCCCTGCCCTGCTTGAATGTTTGCCATCATCGCTTCGCCCTTCGCAAGCATGTTGTTCAGGTGGTTGTACGCCTGCTGATCTGTCAACAGTTTTCCCAGCGAGCCCTTCCCTTCTTGCACGCCTTGAATTAGGTCCCGTACCTCTTCTGAAAGTGCGTTAAGGTTTCCCAGCACCTCCGCGCTCCTCTCCACCACTTCTTTCATCGCCTTCTCTTCTGTGCCGGGAATCACGCCGTTGTCACCAATGGGAGTCCCCGTAATACCTCGCGTGATGTTCACGTAACGGTTGCCCAAGAGCCCTTCCGTCACCAGGCTCGCGATTGAATCCGTCAGAATGTCACTCTGATATCGCTTGTCCACGCGCATCACTACTTCGATGTTCTTGTTCTTCTCTAAGCTCTTGCCCGGCGTTCGCGGCAACAGCCGGATCGACTCCACGTTTCCCACTTCCACGCCGTCAAGGCGCACCGGCGCCCCATTCGACAAGAGTGATGCTTCCGGCAGATAGGTCTTCAGCCGGTATTTCGGCCCCAGAATTCCACCGCCTGTCACGTAGAAAATCCCCGCCGCAAGCACGAAGAGGCCGACCAGCACGAAGAGGCCAACCCGCAATTCCGTCCACGTCAGTTGTTTTCTATGCGCCATCGCTGCTTCCCTCCTTCGCTATCGTGAAACAGATTACTCTAGAATTACGTCAGAAAGCGCTTTAGATACGGGTCTTCGGAGCAGGCAATCTCTCCGGGTTCCCCTTCGAAATAAATTCCGCCGTCGCGGTAGACTAGAAATCGAGTTCTCGCCGCGTTCGTGGCTGCCGCGCCATTGCCATTCTGCGAGTTGGGCACCACTCGTTTTGTCTCAGGATCGAAATGAAAATTCGCCAGCGCAAAGCCATCCTGCAAGCGATGTGTGGCCAGCAGCGCCGTCACTCCGTATACATCGCGAAGCCGCAGAATCAGCCTGATAATCGTTTGCGACGTCACCGGGTCGAGCCCTGCGGTCGGCGAATCGTATAGTACGATGGTTGGCTGGTTGATCAGCGCCCTGGCAATCGAAACGCGCCGCTTCATGCCCCCGGAAAGCTCCGAAGGAAGCATATCGACTGTGTGTTCCAGCTCTACGAATCTTAGGACTTCCAAAACTCTGGATTCGATCTCTTCTTCGGCCACGCGGTCCTCGCGAAGCCGGTACGCCACGTTCTCCCCAACCGTCATCGAATCGAAAAGCGCCCCCTCCTGAAACACAAATCCAATCTTCCGGCGGAACGGCAGCAACTCTA
>MNDE01000190.1 GCA_001914785.1 Acidobacteria bacterium 13_2_20CM_57_17
TTTGGAGTGCTTCAGCGAGGGATGAAACTCGTCCGCGAATTTGTAGCCCGGTCCGCCCATTCCGCTGCCCTGCGGGCAGCCGCCCTGAATCATGAACTGTGGAATCACGCGATGGAAGATCAATCCGTCGTAGAAGGGCCTCTTTTCCTTCTGGCCGGTCTTTTCACTCGCGAATTCTTTTGTGCCTTCGGCAAGCCCAACGAAATTCGCTACCGTCTTGGGCGCTTCGCTTTCCAGCAAACGCACCACAATGTTTCCCTGTGAAGTTTCAAAGATAGCGTAAGTTCCTGCAGGCCGGCTCATGCGATCTCCTTGTGTACCGCATCATCGTACACGAGCCGGAGCGCCGCGCGCCACTTAGCTGCAGCCGAGTCTTCGCGACTCTGCTACCAGCCCTTTTGTTTGCGAAGTTCCGTGATATGCGCAGTGTGATGCTTCCCATGCCACTCGTAAAGGAACAACAGCCAGTCCACCGTGCGCTCGCCGTGTTCCGGATGAATGAGAACCCTCGCAAAATGCTCGGACTTCAACGAGCGCCACAACTGGACAAATCGAGCGTGCACCGAATCCAGCAGCGTCTGCGAAACTTCAATCGGCGTGGACTTGGAGTCAGCGAGTTCGGCCCAGGCCGCTTCGTTGTACGGCTTAATCGTCGGTTTGTCTTCCGTGAGTGCCAGCTTCAATCGCACGTAGGCATTCAAGTGGCTGTCCGGAACGTGGTGGACGACCTGGCGTACTGTCCAACCGCCGTCGCGGTAGGGCGTGTCCAATTGCGAGTCGCTCAGACCCTTGGCTGCGGCGCGCATTTTGGCGGGAGTGGCCGCAATCTCTTCGATCGCTTGCTGGCGGCGAGCCGGCGTCACTTGCGCGGGCATCTCAAATTTTCCAATGGGATAGCGCGGGTCCATCGTAACTGTCTCCTTGGACAACCTGATATTTGCATGGACTATAACGGCAGCCATTCTTGCTGGTCAATGCCAGGCGGCGCTTAAAGCCTCTCCAAATTGGCCTCAGGCGTTCCGAATCGCGTCGAAGGCAATGCTACAATACCGCGCTGCTTGTATCCGGCGGGCGCAGTGTTGAATCTAATGTTTGGAGAACGATCGAATGCACAACGTGGTCATCATTGGCAGCGGCTGCGCGGGTCTAACTGCTGCGATTTACGCCGGGCGCGCAAACCTGAAACCGCTGGTCCTGGACGGACATGAACCTGGCGGACAGCTCTCCCTCACCACGCACGTTGAGAATTATCCGGGGTTCCCCGACGGCATCATGGGGCCGGAGCTCATCGAAAACATGCGCAAGCAGGCGAAGAAATTCGGCGCGGAGTTCAAGGCAGGGGCTGTAACCGAAGTGGACGTCAGTAAGCGCCCGTTCAAGATCATCGCCGGAAAAGATACCTACGAAGCACGGTCTCTGATCGTTGCTGCGGGAGCTTCAGCGCGCCTGCTGGGCCTGAAGGGCGAAAGAGAATTGATCGGCCACGGCGTTTCCACGTGCGCCACTTGCGACGGTTATTTCTTCCGTGGCAAACCCATCGCTGTAATCGGCGGCGGCGATTCAGCCATGGAAGAGGCCAACTTTCTTTCGCGTTACGCCAGCAAGGTTCACCTGGTTCACCGCCGAAACGATTTCCGCGCTTCCAAGATCATGATTGACCGCGCCAAGGCGAACGAGAAAGTCGAATTTGTCACTCCTTTCGTGGTGGAGGAGATTTTCGCTCCCCAGGGCCACGTCGAGGGCGTGAACTTGCGCAATCCACAGACCAGGGAAACTCGCGAGATTCCGCTCGACGGTGTATTCGTGGCCATCGGTCATGATCCGAACACCATTATCTTCAAGGGAAAACTCGAAATGGACGCGAACGGTTACCTACTCGCCAAGCACGGCAGCCTGACATCTATTCCCGGCGTATTCGTTGCCGGCGATGTGCAGGATCATCGCTACCGCCAGGCGGTCACGGCCGCGGGCTCTGGCTGCATGGCCGCGATCGATGCCGAGAAGTTTCTCGAAGAGCACAAACAGTAGTTTCGCCGCTCCCAGGCTGCCATAATTGTTCCTGCATGCTCCGGTCGACCCTGCTCAAGCTTTCCGAAAGCAAAGGCTTCGCCAATTGGGTCACTTCCAATGGCACCACGCGCCAAATGGCACGCCGATTTGTCGCCGGCGAGACGCTGGATGAAGCCATTGCCGCCGCCCGCGAGTGCAATAACGCGGGAATGCACGCCAGCCTCGATTACCTCGGCGAAAATGTTGCCACGATTACCGATGCACAGCACTCCCGCGATGCTTATCTCGAGATTTTTGAACGCATCGCCGAGGAACGGCTGCACGCCAACGTTTCCGGCAAGCTCACGCAGCTCGGTCTGGACATCAACGTTGAGTTTTGCGAAGGTTTGCTTCGCTCCATCGTCGAGCGCGCCGCCAGCTTCGAAAATTTTTTGCGCGTTGACATGGAAGGCTCTGCCTACACGCAGCGTACCATCGACCTCGTCAAACGCGTTCGAACTCGCAATCCCGCGGTCGGCACGGTCATTCAATCCTATCTGTACCGCAGTGAAACCGATGTCGCGGATTTATTGTCCTGCGGCTGCCGGATTCGGTTGTGCAAGGGCGCGTACAAGGAATCGGAAGAAGTTGCCTTCCCGCGGAAAGAGGACGTAGACGCGAATTTCGTCCGGCTGATGCAGGTCCTGTTGTCCAGCGGCTTCTACCACGCCATTGCGACGCACGACCCGCGCATGATTGCCGCAACCATTCGCTTTGCCGCGGCGAAGCAAATCTCCAAGGACGATTTTGAGTTTCAGATGTTGTACGGAGTGCGCACCGATTTGCAGCGCCAGCTGATCAAGGATGGCTATCGCGTCCGCGTCTACATCCCCTATGGCAAAGACTGGTTTCCTTATTTTATGCGACGTCTCGCGGAACGTCCTGCAAACCTCGGCTTCCTAGTCCGTAATCTCTTCCGCAAGTAAGTTCCCTCGTTCCTCGTGCTTCCGGTGATTTCTGAGTTACGTCTCTAGTGGAGGTGCCGATCGGTATCTTTCACTGCTGCTCGGCAATGTGGAATCACCCGGATGCCGTATTTGGGACGCAGCGTAACGGATGCGAAGATTTCGATGGGATGCCCCGGGACAATTTCGAGATGAAACTTCTGCTGAATCATAGCCAGCAACAACGTAGCTTCCATCATCGCAAAGGATGCGCCAACACAAACGCGCGGGCCCCCTCCGAATGGAAAATACGCGAAACGCGGAATTTTTCCCGAGCGAACCGGATCGTCCCTCCAGCGTTCCGGGTCGAATCGGTCCGGGTCCGGAAAGAAGCGCGCATCGCGCTGCGTCCGCCACTGCAAAATGAAAACGTTTGAGCCTGCTGGCACACGGTATCCCCCAAGCTCGCAATCCTCCAGGGCTCTCCGGCCGATGCCCCACACAGCGGGGTAGAGACGCATCGTTTCTTTGAGGACCATCTCCGTATAACGCAATCGGGGAAGGTCCTCCGGCGTCGGGAAACGGCCGCCGAGGACAGTTTGCAGTTCCTCGGCGAGTTTCGCCTCGATATCCGGATTCCGCGCAATCAAGTAGCAAGCCCAGGAGAGCGCGATGGCCGTGGTCTCGTGGCCGGCCAGGAAAAGCGTCATCACTTCGTCGCGCAGTTGCGTGTCGCTCATGGGATTTCCGTCAGCGTCGCGCGCTCGAAGCAGCATGTCCAAAAGGTCTTCGCGCCGCTGGTCAGAAGAACGCCGCTCTCGAATGATGCCGCCGATGATCCCGTTCAATTCGCGGATGGCTCGCCATTCCCGGAGCGCGAATCGAACGGGGATATCGAAACGGAACAGCATCGCCAGACTCGCGTTGATAATAAATCTCCCCGTCACGACTTCCATGGCGTGGCCCACGCGTTCTGCGGCATCGGTGACTTCCGCGCTGTACAGACACCGCCCGACGATTTCCAACGTCACCCGCATCATGTCTTCATGGATGTTGCGCTCACTCTTTTCCTTCCACGAATCGAGCATGCGGCCGGCCGCGCGTGTCATGACAGCCGCGTAAGACAGAATGCTTTGGCGGTGAAAGGCAGGCTGGATGAGGCCGCGTTGACGCTTCCAGAAATCTCCTTCGCTGGTCAGCAAACCCCGTCCGAGGACCCGCGCCAGCGCGCGATAGTCCTCGGATTTCGTGAACTTTGCCGCGTTGGTGACGAGCACGGTCTCGATGTCACGCGGATGCACCACGAGATAAACCGGAACATGTGCGAGAAGCACGCGAACCACGTCGCCGTACTCGTCCGCACAGTTTTTGTAAAAACCAAGCCAGTCGCGCGAAACTTCGATCAGACTCCCGAGCAAGAATCGCCCTTTTGGTCCAGGGGGACTTCCCAGGAGAGTTTTCGGTGCGGATGCGGAGGCGGTTGCCATAACTTGTGTTTAATTCTTCTGGCAGACGGTGACGCCGTCGCGCAGCGGAAGCAAAACTGGGTAGAGCTGCTTCGTTGCGTAGACGAGCCGGTTAAATTCCTGAATGCCTTGCGTGTCGAGGTCATCCGGCGCGGCCGGCCTTGCCGCTTTTCCCGACCACAGCGTGTTGTCGGTAATGAACAATCCGCCTCGGCGAAGCTTGGGCAGTGCCACCTGCAGCGCGGCAGGGTATTGGCGCTTGTCGATGTCGTTGAAGATCAGGTCAAATGTGCCCGGCGATTTTTTCAGCAGTTCAACCGCGTCGCCGACGCGCACGTCAATGCGTTTACCGACGCCTGCCCGGCGGAAATAATCCTTCGCGCGCCGCGCTTTTTCCGGATCGCCATCCGTGTAAGTCACTTTTCCCTTTGGCCCCGCTGCGCGCGCCAGCCAGATGGTGGAATACCCAATGGCCGAGCCCATCTCAAAAATCCGCTTTGCGCCAGACACCTGCACGAAGAGCGTCAGCATGCGCGCCACGGCCGGGCCAATAATCGGAACGCGGTTCTGCGCGGCGTAATCTTCGATCTCCGTGACCACCGCATCACGTTCCGGCAGAAGCTCGTAAACATACTCCTCGACGTCGTCCTGAATGTAGCCGCTGCGTAGATTCTCGGTGCGAATCATAGTTTTTCTCCCGGCTTCAGCGCGTAAATTTTTAGCCCTTTGATTTTCTTTGCCTCTTTTCGCAGTGCTTCCGCAGTTCCTGTCAAGAAAGGGAACGTGGCGTAGTGCATCGGCACGACATGCTTCACGCCAAGCAGGCGGATGGCATACGCCGCTTCGCGCGGGCCCAGGGTGAAGCGATTGCCGATCGGCAGCATGGCGAGGTCCGGCTTGTAGAGTTCGCCGATCAATTTCATGTCGCCGAAAAGCGCCGTATCGCCAGCGTGATACACCTTGAACCCGCCGGGCATGCGAATGATATACCCCGCGGGCTCGCCGCCATAATGCCGCACGCCGTTATCGTCAATCGAATTCGAATGAAACGCGTGCGTCATGGTGATCTCAAAATCACCGATTGTTTGCGAGCCGCCCTTGCCCATCGGGCAAGTTTCTTCTCCAAAACCTTTGCTTTCGATCCACAGACACGTCTCAAACATCGCCGCAATTTTCGGCCTGAACTGCTTGGCCAGCGCCAGAAGATCGCCCATGTGGTCGGTATGCGCGTGAGTCAGGAAAATGGCGTCCAATCGCGATAGTTTCTTCAGCGCCTCCGGGCACCAGGGATTTGTCGTCACCCACGGATCGATCAAGGCAACCTGGGCCGAAGGCGTAGTCAGCGAAAACGCGCTGTGGCCAAAATACGTGATGCGATTGCCCTTCGTATTGAGCATGAGAAACTCCGATAGAGATTTTGCACAAAACTAAGTGATTGGGTTTTGATTGCGCAGTTCGGCGTTAGTTGGAACCCGGGGCCAGCAGCGTTCGAATCGCTGACTCATACGCGTTCCGCGGGCCTTCGCCGAACATATGTCCGGCCTGCCTGCCGTCTTTGCCGTAGAAGAACGTGGCTGGCAGAGACCCATTCCAACTGGGAAGCACCGTTTGTGTGAATTGTCGGAAGTCTCCGTCCTCGCCCGCTTTCTTCCGATAATTGGGAAACACTGGCTTATAGCGGGCCAGGAAACGCCGCATCAGGATCAAATCGCCGTCGTCATCCATGCTCACGCCGACGACTTTCAATCCCTGGGGCGCATATTTCTTCGCCAGTTCGTTCAGCATGGGGTACTCGTCGCGGCACGGTTCGCAATAGGTCGCCCAAAAATTGACGAGCATCGGCTTCCCACGATTTTGTTCCAGCAGTTTCTGATAGCCCTGTGCGTCAATGATCTCTGGATCGCGCGGAGCAACCGTCTTCGAAGTCTGCGGAGCCGCCAGTGCCGTCGCGGCAGCCGTCAAAACCAGTAAGAAAAGACAAGTCCGGATTTTCATGTACCTTCCTTCTCCTCTCATTCTATCCATACCTCTGCAGGTTGAGAAACTCCTTCCCCCCGCGTACAATTCCCTTAGCTGCTTGTCGCGCCGGGCAGACGCGTGATATAAGGATTTTTTGCCGGTTGAGCTGTTCAGCTGGATGAGCCACCGGTCCACTGCCCGAATAAAGGAGACCCGTAATGGCTTACGTGATTGCCGAGCCGTGCATCGGCACAAAAGACACCGCGTGCGTGGATGTCTGCCCGGTGGACTGCATCCATCCGCGCAAGGATGAGCCGGCTTTCGAGTCTGAGACTCAACTCTACATCCACCCAACCGAATGCATCGATTGTGGCGCGTGCGTACCTGTTTGCCCCGTGACCGCTATTTTTGCTCTCGAAGATCTCCCGGAAAAGTGGAACAGCTTCACTCCCATCAACGCCGATTGGTACGCAAAACAAGGGAAGTAGCCTGTTCTGCTAGGTTCCAACAGGTCTTCTGCAATTTTGGGCGGCACGCCGCAGCGTGCCGCCCTTTTTTCATGCACACCTTCTCCGATTCTGGTTTCCACGCCAACTATTTTGAGCCAGGAATCATCTACCATCCTGAATGCGGCGTGAGGGGGGCTTGAGTGAAGCTCGGAAACAGGTGGCTGGCGTTGGCCATTTCTCTATTCAGCTTTGCTGCTTTTTCGTTGGCTTCGGCCCAGACTCCACCCGCACACAAACCGCGGCCCCGACGGAGTTCCTCAACACTGGAAGGCCAATGGAGCGGTTCGCTTCAAGCCGGCGAAGCGATGCTCCATCTCGTCCTGCATGTCACAAAAGCCGAAGACGGTTCTCTCAAAGCCACCATTGATAGCCTGGATCAAGGCGTCTACGGCATCGAAGTGACATCATTTGCCCAAAAAAGTGCAATTCTCCGCTTCAGCGTAGCTTCCGTGAGTGCTTCCTACGAAGGAAAGCTGGCAGCGGATCAGCGCAGCATCGATGGTGACTGGATGCAGGGCAGTGTCAGCCTTCCGCTTATTTTTCATCGCCAATCTCCGGGAGCCGGCGCAAAGAAACCTTCCGACGCTGTTGCCAGCGCCGAAGGAGTATGGCAGGGCGCGCTCGAAGGCAACGGCATGCGCATGCGCTTGCAATTGCACGTTTCGCATGACTATCGCAAACAGCTCGTCGCTGCGCTCGATAGCCCAGACATGGGCGTAAGTGGACTTCCCGCCGTCAAGGTGAGCCAGAACGACGCCAGTTTTCACTTTGAAATCCCCGTGGTGCGAGGCGTTTATGACGGCACGCTCAACACCGCCAAAACGGCCATCAACGGAAGCTGGACGCAGAACGGTGGCGAGCAGAAACTGAATTTTCAACGCTCCGACAAGCTTCTTGAACTGATTCGGCCGCAAAATCCGCTAAAGCCTTATCCCTATAAGGAAGAAGAAATCACCTTCGCGAACGCAACAGCGAAAATCTCGCTCGCAGGCACACTCACTCTTCCGCCCGGCCAGGGTCCATTTCCCGCCGCCATTCTGCTCGCTGGTTCCGGGCCAAACGACCGCGATGAATCCCTTGCTGGACATCGCCCTTTTCTAGTCCTCGCCGACCACCTAACGCGAAAAGGCATCGCCGTTCTGCGCTTCGATAAACGAGGAATCGGCAAGTCCACTGGCGATTACGCGAACGCGACAATGGAGGACTTTGCTGCGGATGCCGAGGCGGCCCTCGCCTATCTGAAAACTCGCAAGGAACTTGATGCCAAGAAAATTGGCCTCATCGGCCACAGCGAAGGCGGCATGATCGCTCCACTGATAGCCGCGCATTCCGGTGATGTTGCCTGGATCGTGCTTCTTGCCGGGCCCGGCCTTACTGGCGAAGAGACCCTCTTGCTGCAGTCGGAACTTATCTTGAAGGCTGCGGATGTCAACGACGGCCAGATCGCCGTGGCTCGCGAATTCAACAAACAAGCGTACGCGCTGGTTCGCCAGGAGAAAGATTCCGCAGCTTTACAAGTCAAGTTAAATGATCTCGTGCACTCCAGCGCCATGAGCGCGTCGCTTCCTCCAGAAGCCTTGGAATCGCAAGTGCATCTGATGGCCACGCCATGGTTTCGCTTCTTTCTCGATTATGACCCTCGCCCTGCCTTGCAGAAGACGATGTGCCCAGTCCTCGCCTTGAATGGTGAAAAGGACCTTCAAGTCTCGCCGAAGGAGAATCTCGCCAAAATCCAGAAAGCCTTGCAAGACGGCGGCAACAAAGACTTTCAAACCGTCGAATTGCCGGGCCTGAACCATCTCCTCCAGCACGCCCCGGCGGGTTTGCCCAATGAATATGGCGAGATTCTGGAGACCATGGCCCCGGACGCTCTGAACGCTATTTCCGATTGGGTACTGAGACACACCACGGCCTGATCAAGGCGGCCAGTCGGCACTATGTGAGTCTGCCCCGTAACCGATTAAGTGCGCACATCGCGCATCCTCGGACCGCGGAATTCATAAATTCGCGTGACAGGTTATGATGGTAGTGAGAAAAAACTGTCCCCATGCCCGAGAAATTTCACCTTGCCCTGCTCATTCACGCGCATCAGCCCTGCGGCAATTTCGAGCATGTCCTCGAGAAGGCCTACGCTTCATCCTATCTTCCATTCATCGAGCACCTTGAAAAGCATCGGAAGGTTCATCTCGGCCTCCACTATTCCGGGCCGCTCCTCACCTGGATTGAGGAACATCGGCCTGAGTATTTTTCCCGGCTGAAAAATCTGGTCCAGTCCGGCCAGGTGGAACTCGTCGGTGGCGGTTTCTACGAGCCCATTCTGGTCTCGATTCCTCCCGAAGATCAGCACGAACAGATTACTCGCCTGGCCGCCTACCTGGAGAAGCACTTCGGCAAGCCACCTTCCGGCGCGTGGCTCGCCGAGCGCGTTTGGGAGCCACAGCTTCCCTCCGCGCTTGCCTCGGCCAATGTTGCTTATACCCTGGTTGACGACATGCATTTCCTCGCCGCGGGCTTCGAGCCCGAGGAACTCTTTGGCGCCTACATCGCCGAGGACCGTGGCAAGACCGTGTGGCTCTATCCCGGGCAAAAAGCTCTCCGCTATCTCATTCCCTTCGGCAAAGTTGAGGACGTCATTGCTTATCTACGCGATGCCGCCGCCGTCCATCCGGGCGGCGTTGCTGCCATGGGTGATGACATGGAAAAATTCGGCGTCTGGCCTGGAACGCACGAACATTGCTACAAGGACGGCTGGCTCTCCGCTTTCTTTACGGCTCTGGAAGAGAATTCCGATTGGCTGGAAGTTTCCACTCCCGGCCACTATCTGGAATCACATGCGCCTCTCGGCCGCGCCGATCTCCCGACCGCTTCTTATACGGAGATGATGGAGTGGGCGCTCCCCACGCGTGTCCGGCAGCGCTATCACGAAGTGCTAAAGGAGTTCGGCGCTCGCCCGGAAATCCTTTCCTTCCTTCGCGGAGGCTCTTGGCGCGGCTTTTTTCGCAAATACCCCGAGTCCAACTTGCTTCACAAAAAAATGCTGCGCGTTTCCGCACGCATCGCCGCCGCACCCGCTCACCGCGACGGCGCGAAGTCCTCTGCTGAATTATTGCAAGCCCGCGACCTGCTCTTGCGGGCGCAGTGCAACGACGCCTATTGGCACGGCATTTTTGGCGGAATCTATGCCCCGCATCTGCGCACCGATCCCTGGCGCAATCTCGTTCGCGCCGAGGCCATCGCTGACCGCGAAACTCCCGGTGCGCTCGCGCCACGTGTCGAACTCTTGGACTACGATGCCGACGGTGCCAACGAACTGCTCTTCACCTCTCTGGAGGCTCAGGCGCTTGTGAAGCCCAATGACGGCGGCACCATCGCCGCACTCGATTTCCGTCCCTCGGCTGCCACACTCGTCAATTCCGTCCTGCGCCGCCCAGAGGCTTATCACACGCGCTTGCGCGAAGCCGCGGGGAAGCCTGCCACTGGCGCGGTCGCTTCCATTCACGAACAGACCCGTGTCAAGGAGCCCGGCCTGGAGCGCTTCCTTCGCTACGACCGCTGGCCGCGCCATGCCTTCCGCGTCATGATTTTCGACCCCGATCGCACGCACGCGGACTACGAAATCCTCGAATTGCGCGAAGACGCCGGATTTGCCGGCGGCGTTTTCACCGTGAAGAACTCCACGCCCAACGAAGCCGAGCTTTTCCGCGCGGATTCCCTGACGCTCCAAGGCAAGACGGACTCCGCGTCCTCCAAACTTCTGCTCCTCAAACAATATACTTTCAGTCCTGCCCCGAACGGCTTTGAAGCAACGTGCGTGATCACCCTGAAGTTCAAGGAAACTCTCGAAAAGCCCCTGGCCGTCGGTATCGAGTCCGTGATCAATCTCCTGGCACCAACGGAGCCCGATCGTTTCTTCGAGACGCCGCTCGGCAAAAAAAATCTTCGCTTCAGCGGCTCCATGCCCGGCCCCATCCTGCGCATGGAAGACGGCTGGCAACGCGTCCGCGTCTCTTTGCACGCCCCGCTCGTCGAAGAATTTTGGGTCTCGCCGATTGAAACAGTTTCGGAGTCCGAGGAAGGTTTCGAGCGCGTTTACCAGGGCTCGCAGATTCTCGCCGTCTGGCGCCCTCCCCTCACCACCCAAAAAACCTGGTCCACACGCCTAGTCTGGCGCATTGAAGCCTTCTGATTTTTCGTTGCGCCAACACGGTTCCTCACGATCCCGTTATCCGACCGCAAACTTTTGGGTGGCAGGTCAGTTTCCGAGTACCCCCGTCATGCGCCCGGAATCGGAATTGATACTTGTGGCCAGCCCGCAGGCAACATTGGAAGTGAACGGCACCACGCAATTCGATAACGCAGTTACTTTTGCTTCGGCCCAGACCTTTCCCGGCACCGGCACAATAACTGGTGTGACAGCCAGCGCGGGTCTGTTCGGTGGTGGAACGACCGGCAACGTGAGCCTTAGCATCCCGGCGGCGGGAGTCAGCAATGTCATGCTTGCCAATCCTGGGCTTAGCGTGAATGCTGGCGCGGGGCTAACTGGCGGGGGCTCCGTTTCGCTCGGAGGATCCACCACGGTGGCTCTTGCCACAAATACTTGCGCCGCTGGCAGCGCCGTTACGGCGCACCCTTTCACCTGCTCGCCATTTGCGGGTCTTGGCGCAAACACATTTATGGGTAACCAGGCTATGCCCAATCTCACAGTTACTGGAAATATAGCCACGGGAGGGTTAAATTCGACCACTAGCGGGCCCGGACCTGCCGTTCAAGCGTACAACACTAGTAGCTACGGAGTTTTCGCGTCGAGCACCAATAGTTATGGAATTTACGGCATCAGCACCAACTTCGTCGGCATTTCTGGGGGGACTTCGAGCACGAGCGCGACGGCAGCCGCTGGTATATTCAACAACGGCGCTGCCGGCAATGCCGGCAACATTCTCCTCGGACAGAGCGCCGGCGTAACCAAGTTCAGCGTGGATGGCAAAGGAGACATCGCTGCCAGCGGCTCCGTAACGATCGGGGGCGGAACTCCCATACTCGAACATCTATCGCAGGCGTTTACCGTCAGTGTCCCAAGCGTCTCGCCGAACAACTGTGCCTCGCTTACACCAATCACGTTTACGGGGGCAAGCGATGGCTACACCATCGCTTTGGGCGTACCGAACGCATTGGTTGCGGGGACTACCGGCGACTTCCTCCAATACTTTGCTTGGGTAAGCACAGCCAACACGGTCACCATTCGGGTCTGCAATCCCCATGGTGCCTCGGCCAGCAATCCTGTTTCCGGTACGATTCGCGTGGACATCTGGAAACACTAGTTGTAGGATTTGTCGGCTATTTCTCGGGTCACCGCCAGCGATGCTTGGGGGGATTCGGTCCCGCGAACGGTGCCCTTAACCGACAATATCTTGGACGGACGCTCGGCTACTCGGAAACTGAAGCGCCAAACTTTTCCTTGACTATCCGAGAAGACTATGGTATACCTAACATATAGGAAACTATATTTCGAGTGCGGCAGCGAGCTGCCGCCTTTCTTTTTTGGGGCTGCCTTGTTTGCCTTATGCATGCTTTGCCCACTGAAAACATATCCTTTAGAATCAACAATTTAAGGGGGATGCATTTTGTAAGCCCTTTGTTTTGATATTCATCCATGGAATGGGGGTGTGGGGGGATACGCTCTTGCTTACGCGGGGCATTAGTCACGCGTCAGAGAACACGAGTCACCAGGTCGCCAGTCACGAATCACAAGTCATGAGCCGCTTATTCCGCAATCAGCAGGTTTTGAGCGAATGGCCACTCGGCGTCGATCCACTGTCCCTCGCAGCGGAATCCTGTTCGCGCCGCCATCTCTGGGACTTCCTCGGCTTGGTACTTGTGCGAGCTTTCTGTCCAGATCGTTTCGTCTTCGTCCAGCATGACGCGAAGGCTCGCCGCCGGAACGTGTACCGTTTGCCGACGGGTCGAGCGCAAATGCATTTCGATGCGCCGCTCCGCGAAATTCCAGAGCGCCTCGTGCCGGAAGCATCTCAAATCAAAATCCGCGCCCAACTCCCGGTTGATGCGCGCCAGCAAATTCAGGTTGAACGCCGCTGTCACGCCCGCGGGGTCGTCGTAAGCCAGCATTTGCAGCTCAACGTCTTTCTCCAGGTCCGTACCAAGCAGCAACGCATCTCCCGGCTGGAGAATTTCCCTCATTTCTCGTAAAAACGTTTCGCCCGCATCGCGATCAAAATTGCCGATGGTGCTCCCGAGAAACAAAACGAGCAGATGATCCTCCTCTGCTCGCCCTTCGGCCACCGTGCGCAATCCTTCCAGGTACGGTTGTTCGTACCCCACGATGCTGACCATATCGATGTGCCCTAGTTCTTTTTCGCACGCCGCGAGCGCAAACGGCGAAATTTCGATGGGGTAGTAATACGTTTTCTGCCGCTGCGACAGCGCTTCCAGAATCCAGCGTGTTTTTTTTCCCGAGCCGCTGCCAAGCTCCGCCACCTGAACAGGCGAAGGCAGCCTGCTCACAATCTCTTCCCCATGCTTTTCCAGGAGCCGCGCGTCGGCGCGCGTGAGCCCGTACTCCGGCAAAACACAAATGGTCTCGAACAGAGCCGAGCCCACTTCGTCGTACAAATACTTTGACGGAAGTTCTCTCTGCCCAGCTTTGGTGAGGCTCTCGCGGACATCTGCAGCGAATGCAGACACATGCCGGAGCGATAGTGCAGGCGTCGCCATAGGATTCTCCAGAGGCTTGGGCTCGATTAGTCCTCGACGCAACGGAATGTTGCGTAGACGTACGGATAATGTGGTTGGAACCAATTTCGGAAAGACCGGCGCAGCATGCAGGCCGCGGTGCGCGGCGAGCCGCCTTTCATCACGTAGTGCTTGCCGTCGAAGAAATTTGCGGAATAACCCGGATAGAAAGCCATGGGTGTGAATCCCGGAAATGGCGCGAACTCCGTTCTCGTCCACTCCCAGCCGTTCCCCACAAGATCCTGCACGCCAAAAGCGCTCGCCCCTGCAGGATGCGCGCCCACCGGCGAAGGATCCCACGATTTAAAATGGAAATTCCCTTTGGATGGGCTTGGCCCTTCTTCGCCCCAAGGATAGCTGCGCTCCGATGCGCCGTCCGGCGTTCCGTACGCTGCACGATGAAATTGCGCTTCCGTCGGCAGTTTGCGCCCCAGCCATTTCGCGTACGCCGTCGCCTCGGCGTGACTCACGTAAACCGGCCACTCTAGGGGCAAACGAATCTCGCCAAACATCGTTCGGTACACCCAGAGGTTGCCTTCGCGGCCCCAAAACATCGGGTGCTGGACGCCTTCCTTTGTCTTCCAAGCCCAGGCTTCTTCGCTCCAGAGCGAACGATTCTCGTAGCCTCCTGCTTGGACAAACCGCAGAAAGTCGTGATTGGTCACGTTGTAATTGTCGATGGCGAATTCGTTCACGGCGACTTCATGCGCTCCAAACTCGTTATCCCAGCCGAACTCGTCATCGTGAATGCTGCTCAGTCCCAGCGTCGCGATTCCGGCTGGAATTTCCACGAGGTGCGACTTCACGCGGTGCGCCTTCCACGCTGAACGTTCCGCTCCGCCAATCTTGCGGTGGCTCGGCAACCGGTGCAGCATGTACGCCAGCGTTTCCGCGTGCATCAGCCGGTGCTCAATCGCTACTTCCAGCATGGTGATCAGCTGCGGATGCCCTTCTTCCGGCCGCTCCAGCGCATGCTCGATCGCGCGATCCAGCTCTTCTCGCAGACGCCGGTTGTAGCGCTCGACTTCTTCGCGTGTCGGCCAATCCGCCGCTGCATCCGATGGCAATCCTCCGTCCACCGGGTCAATGCCAAACGCAAACAGGCGGTCGAAGGTCCGCTGAAAAGACCGCAATCCAAACGCCCGTTGCGCGAGCAAGTTCCAATCAAAAGCCTCGACGTGCCCGACGTAAAAAATAAGGCGGTGTCTCTCGGGGATGGGCCGGTCGTATATCGCCTCTTCGCGCACCACGCGAAATATCTCATCGGTGCGTGCGCGAGCGTCGAGCAGTCTGTTGTGAAGGTCGTGACGGATGCGGACAGCAGAGGCGAGAGCTCCCATGGCGTTTTCCCCTTCTCTTGGATGCAGCTTCCACGCGAAGGATGCGCCGAATTTCAGCGCTCACGAGCTAGGGTAGATTAAGATAGTCGCTCCGTGATTTGGTGCTGTCAACCGAAATGAATGCGAAAATATCGCCCGCGGCCACGAATAGGATCGAATTTCGCGACGTGTCGTTCCACATAAACGATATTCTTAAACGCTTAATCGTTTCACAGGTCTCCTTGGAAATTCCTCATGGCGAAACGCTCGTGCTCCTAGGCCGCAGCGGCAGCGGCAAGACTACCCTCCTGAAATTGATGAACGGGATGTTATTGCCAACGAAAGGAGAAATCCTGGTCCAGGACCGGTCAACCACTTCTTGGGATCCCATCCGGCTCCGTCGCGGCATCGGCTACGTGATTCAGGATGCTGGCCTTTTCCCTCATTTCACCGTTGCAGAGAATGTCGGTCTCGTGCCCAGCCTGGAAAGTTGGGATGCAGCTCGCATCGCCGCCCGCGTCGATGAAATGCTCCATCTTGTCGGCCTCGATCCGCGCGAATTCGCGCATCGCCACCCGCGCGAACTCTCCGGAGGCCAGCGCCAGCGCGTAGGAGTTGCCCGTGCTCTCGCAGCCGATCCACCCATTCTCCTGATGGACGAACCCTTCGGCGCTCTCGATCCCGTCACGCGCGCGGAGCTTCAGCGCGAATTCAGCGCCCTGGTCCACCGTCTTGGCAAAACGATCGTCTTTGTCACTCACGACCTTCGCGAAGCTCTCCTCCTCGCTTCGCGCATCGTTTTGCTCGAAGCCGGCCATGTTGTTGCAAGGGCTGCGCCACAGGAATTTCTTCACCTCGACCATCCCGAAGTTCGCGCCTTCACGTCGTCTCTCAGCGTGACGCCGGGGAGCTCCGCGTGAATCCGCAGACCACCTGGGCCTTCTTCATGGATCATCGCGACGAAATCCTCGGTGCCACGCTCGATCACCTTACGCTCGTGATCATCGCCATGATCATCGCCATTTTCATCGGCGTTCCTCTCGGCATGTTCATCGTACAACGCCCCGCGTTGCGCGCCATTGCGCTGGGCGCCGCGAGCATCTTCCAGACCATCCCCAGTCTCGCGCTCTTCGGATTCCTGATTCCCATTCCGTTTATCGGCGGCATCGGAAAGCGCACCGCTATCGTCGCTCTCGTTCTCTACGCGCTTCTCCCCATCCTGCGCAACACCTACGTCGGCCTTACCGGAATTGACCCTGCCGTGCTCGAGGCGGCCGAAGCCATGGGCATGACTCGCGCGCAGATTCTTTTTCGCGTCCGCTTCCCGCTGGCTCTCGCCGTAATCCTTGCGGGCATTCGCACCGCCACCATCATCACGATCGGCGTCGCCACCATTGCCGCTGCCATCGGCGCCGGCGGACTCGGCACTTTCATTTTCCGCGGCGTCGCCCTAGTCAGCGACTCGCTGATCCTCGCCGGCGCCATTCCCTCCGCTGTCCTTGCCCTCCTCGCCGATTTTCTCCTCGGCCTTCTCGAACGAAGGCTAAAGGTTTCGTGACATGCGCCGCGCCTTGCTCCGATTCCTTTGCCTCCTTTACTTTCTTAACCTCCTTTACTTCCTCTCCGCATGCACGCGGCTTCCTCAATCCAAAATCACCATCGGCTCCAAATTTTTCACCGAACAAGTTGTTCTCGCCGAACTTCTTGCCCAGCACATTGAAGCGCGGACCGGCATCCCCGTCATTCGCAAGACCAACCTGGGCGGCACGCTTCTTGTCCACAAGGCGCTGCTAGCCGGCGAGCTTGACCTCTACGTTGAATACACAGGCACGGCCCTCACCACCGTGCTCAACGAAACTCCGCGAGGCGGTTCGGCCGCCGTCTACAATCGCGTCAAGCAGCTCTATTCCGAGCGCTTTCACCTTGAGGTCACCGAGCCGCTGGGTTTTGAAAACACTTTCGCCATGGTTATCCGCGGCGACGACGCCAAAAATCTCCATCTTCAGAAAATCTCCGATATCGCGCCCCTTGCTCCGAAATGGCGCGCCGGCGTCGGCTACGAATTTCTCGAGCGCCCCGACGGCTTCCGCGGCTGGAGCGATAGTTACAATCTGCATTTCGCCGAGTCGCCCAAAGTGATGGACCTTGGCCTCATCTACCGAGCCCTCGTCGATCATCAAGTGGATATCGTCGCTGGAAATTCCACGGACGGCCTTATCGATTCTCTAGGTCTCGTGGCTCTGGCCGACGACCGCCACTATTTTCCGCCATACGATGCGGTTCCGATTGTCCGCCAATCCACGCTCGCGCAGTTTCCGCAACTCCGCGCCGCGCTTGCCGATCTCTCCGGTAAACTCTCGGCCGCGGACATCCGCCGCCTTAATTACGCCGTCGACGCGCAGCATCACGACGCCGCCGCTGTTGTCCGCGCCTTCTGCCAATCCAGAGGTTTCTAATCCAAGCCGCTATGTAATGTTCTTGCTTGGCATTTCTCGATTTGTCTTTGGAGGAAATTCCGCCGACCCGAGACGACAATTAACAACTTATTGACAATCGCGACGCCTCGCTGGTATATCGTTACGAAAAATAATCCTTCGACGGACCAGAAGGCAACATCCCTGTCTCTCGGTGTCCGGCGTTTTCGTGGTGCCTTAAAAGGAGCAAGCGATGAAAAAATTATGTTTGAGCGCCGCGCTGGCGGCCATAGCTGTACTATTGATCGGCAATCTCTCGACGCAAGCGAACAACAACAATGATGGGAATGCTCTCCGCTTTTCAACTCGGCTGTCGACGTTCAATGAAGTGCCGCCGAAGGCCAATGGCGCCAGCGGGACTTTCCGGGCAAGGCTTAGCGAAGACGGGACCACACTGAGCTGGACATTCACCTGGTCTGGCTTGAGCGGCCCGCCCTTGTTCGCACACATTCATTTCGGTCTTAAAGGCGCCAACTATCCGGTGATGACTTTTTTCTGCGGTGGCCCCAAGGGAAATCCTGACATCCCGCAAAAGCCCGATTGCCCGCAGACCACATCCGGTTCGATCACGGGCACAACGACTGCAGCAGACATCATTGCTCTGAACACGGCTGGCGCAACCACCGATCAGGCCCTCGACCAGCATGACTTCGCTGGCTTCCTACGCGCGCTCGGCGCCGGGTCCGCCTATGCGAATATGCACACTACTCGTTTCCCTGGCGGCGAAATTCGTGGACAGATCGCGGCACATCGCGGCGACGAGGACGACGAATAGACGCCGCAAATCGCGCAGGTTCCTCTCACAACGGCGTGCGCTTCTAGTAGAGACTTGTCCACACAGAACGCGTCGCCTTATCTCTTACGCGCGCCGAAATAGTAGACGACTCCGACGACGGGCCGGATGTCGTATCTTCCTTGAATCGCTCCCGAGGCATTGAAGTAGGAGGTATGCAAAGCATCCACGCTGGCTCGCATGGCCATGGAGTCTGTGAACCAGTATTCGTACCCGCCGCCGAAGGCCCACGAAAAATCGTAGACATATCCCTGTCTAAGCACGCCTCCAATGGGAGCGATGCCTGTGACCCGGGCGCCTCCAAATAATCCATGCGCGAAAGTGACCAGGTGCCGGTCTCTCTTGGGATAGAACACCGGTCCAACAAGGTAGTCCAGGACATCGGCGTGGCGTCCTGTGCCAAGGACGTTGGCAGCGCGCAAGTATCCTACGTCCGCCTTTATGCCCAGGCGAGGAGTGATGCCCTCGGTGATGTTCGCGACCACCCCGTTCAAGTTGAGCGTCGTTGACAACGGCGTGGTGCTCCTCATGTACGAATATCCCAGGCTTACGTCCATCACCGGCGCGACTCCAGCCGGGGATGGCGCTATTTGTGCTGAAGCACCGGTAGCACAGAACAAGAGACAAAGCACAACCTTAGTGACAGCTTTCATGGGATCAGAGGGGCGCAGGGATCTGCATCGGGGGAGTCGGCTCAAGTCCCCGGCGGGCTCATGCAAACGCGGAACGTCGTCGTCGCGCGCCTCATTCTTAACTCTTAGTACGCGAACAGAATTCGTTCCATCCAGCGAAACCCTACATTTGCCTCAGGTGTCTTACCTAAGTTCTTTGCATTGATTAGCCGTCTTGAGCGCGGTCCTTAGACGGCGAGAGAGGATCAGGTCGTACTCTGCTTCGTCACTCTGGCCCCTGGGGTTGTTCCTTTTTAGTGGAACTGGGGCCAGAGTGACCGCAAGCAGGGCTGAAAATAGGGCAAGGTCCTTCCCACTGGCTCGGAATTCGTAGCTTGCTCGGGATTCCAACCACGTCGAAATAAGTTGCTGCATCACGAGGACGCGGATATTGCACGCACGCGGTATCTCGCAGCCGAATGGGGAGGATTCAGACGGCTTGTCTGACGGCATCGAAAGGAGCCGGCGAGAGAACGGAATCTCGGCGCTCTACCGTCTGGTTTGCAGAAGCTCGCAATTCTCGATGCACTTCACAAACTGCATCTCGATTTCAGCCTTTTTGTGAGGCACGTTGCCGGTGGCTTCCGGGGCGACGATCAGCGATTGCGGGCCGTCGGCCAGATTGAACGTGCACTGGAACTCCAAAGACTGTACGCCCCGCTGCTGGCAGGGATTCTTCTCCAGCGCAGGCTCGAACATCTCCGGCTTGGCATGCAACTGGTTGGCGACATCCGAGGGCAGCATCGCCACCACCATCGGCACGGGGGACTTGATCTTGATGCTGACCTGTGAACCGTCATGGTCCGGCGTGAACCCGCCATACACTTTCAGGAACGACGTCAGCTGATATTTCTCTTTGACCTGCCAGGTCCAACGAAACTCCGGCTGGACACAGTTTTCCACGCACAGCCAGCGGAAGTATTGGATGTGCACGTCGTTGGGCGCTTTGAACTGCCGCTTGGCCGATTCCCGCCCTGCCACAACCGCCGCGATTCCCGTGATTCCAGCGCCCACCGCGCGCTCGACTCTGCTGTTTGGGTCCAGCACGGCGCCAAGTTCGGCAATCACCGCGTGATCGGGACTATATCGCTCGTCGCGAATGATAAGCGTCATCCCGACCGGCGGGACGAAACAAGAATACCGGGTCTCCACCACATGTTCTCTGGTACACAACTGTTGCAGGTTGACCAGGCTCTCGGGATGCTGCAGCGCCCCGTTCCACTCTTCGGAGCGCGCCAGGAAGATCGTGACCGGCAGCTCCGACTTGATATCGACCTGCAGGTTGCCGCCGTTGCCGCCCGCATGATACGTCTGCCCGGCGTGATAGTTAGCCGGGTCCAACCGCACATCCTCTTGATTGCCAGGCTGCCAGTTGAAAACGCGATCCGGTTGCTGGCCAGACGAGGGTCCAGCGAAGGAGCAGGTCAGCAAAAGTGCCAAAAGGGCGGGTGTTTTGGAGTTTCTCATAGTAATTCCATTGAAACTCCAATGCATTACGTCCGCAAGGCTTCCGTGCCAAAGTGTCTCGTGGGAGTATCCTGACCGATAGGACAGTTGACGCAAGCTTAGCTATGAATGTCTAAAAGGGCGTCACCTGCGCCGCGCGGGCGCGCCTCTCCGACACTAGCGGCGGACACTCACTAAGGCGGCATCGGCTTCGTAGCCCTCATCTTGTACGGTTTTCTGCGCGGCGGCGGCGACCGCCTTTTCGTCCGCGTTCTTTGGCAAACTACAATACCGCCGAATTACTTCTTCGCCGTTTACAATTCGAATCAGCCACTTGGCCTTGCCTGGGTCCCAGGAAACATCGACTTGATCCGCGCGCATACCCGCCTCCTTTGCGCACCTCTCTTATACCACTCGTCCGGCCCTTGGTAGTACAACCACGCCGCCGTTCGGTTGTCCTCGTTCGTGGGTGTGCAATTTTGAACAGACGGACCGCGGCACGCGGTCATAGCTTTTATGCGGATAGAGTAAGGGAGAATAAGCCCGCGATGGCATCCCCTTAGACTGCCTCTGAGGATGTCGTCGCGGGCGTCCATTCACGATGATTCTCGGTTTCAACCGCCATTCATACTGAATTTTCTCAGGGACAGCACCGAATCCATCCGATTCGCATGCCAATTCTGCGCGTTGCGGAAAGAAACTTCTGGTAGAATTGCCGCCATGAAAAGACGAACCTTGCTTCAATCGCTTCCCGCAATAACGTTGCTTCCCGCTGCGGAATGGCTTGCTTCGGCTCAAGACAAGCCTGGCTCTGCGACATCCACCACAACGGTCTACGAGCTTCGCGTGTATCACGCTTATGAGGGCAAACTCGACGACCTGCTAAAGCGCTTCCGCGAACACACGATGAAACTGTTTGAGAAGCACGGAATAAAGAATATCGCCTATTGGACGCCCACGGATGATCCGCTCAAGGACAAGACGCTCGTGTACATCCTGGCGCATCCGAGCCGCGAAGCTGCGACCGCCAACTGGAAAGCGTTTGGCGCTGATCCGGAATGGCAAAGCGTAAAGGACAAGTCCGAAGCCAACGGAAAACTCGTCGAGAAGGTTGATTCCACGTTTATGGTGATGACGGACTTCTCTCCTAAACTCCCTTAAATCATTGTCTTTGACAGCTAATCTTCGTGGCCCTGGGGAGGCGCGCGAAACGCGTGACGCGATCCTTAAGTCCGGCATGGAAAGCGGAGCGGCGGTGAGCTACGACCGCCTCGAAGAGTTGCTGGCATCCCAGGGGACTTCCGCTAAAGAGAAAGGAGCGAGCCCTTCATGAGCGATACGATTCCTCCACGCCGTATTGGCCGCAGCATCATCGCCGTACTGGTTGGCATGGTGGTGGGAATCGCTATCACCCTCAGCACCGACGAGATCTTGCACATTGTCGGTGTCTTCCCACCCTGGGGCGCGTCGATGGTGGGCTTCGACGGGGCGCTACTGTTGGCGGCGGCCTATCGCACCTTCTATGGAGTCCTGGGCAGCTACATCATGGCGCGGCTCGCGCCCGATAGGCCTATGACGCACGCGTTGGTGGGCGGCTTCCTCGGCCTTGTGGTGAGCATTGCGGGCGCCGTCGCGACGTGGAGCAAAGGGCCCGCGTTCGGGCCTCACTGGTATCCACTCGCGCTCATCGTTCTGGCGATGCCGCAAGCCTGGGCCGGCGGCAGACTCCGGGTGATGCAACTGCGCACACGCGCCGATGCCTGACGCCGAGGCGCGTACCCCGGCGCCGTACGGCCGCATCGAGTCTTGGGCATAACTAGAAACGAAGGCGCTTGGAGGATTTCCCGTATGAAGAAAGGCAGCGCCGTTCCCAAAAATACAGACGAATACATCGCAAAGATTCCTGAGCCAGCTCGCAGCACCTTGAACAAGATGCGCGCTGTGATTCGATCTGTTGTGCCGCGTGGATCCACTGAGGTTATCAGCTATGGGATGCCTGCGTTCAAGCACAATGCAGTGCTGGTGTGGTTCGCAGCCTTCTCCAACCATTGCAGTTTGTTCCCCACTGCCTCGGTTATTGAAGCGTTCAAGAAAGAGCTTAAGGGCTACACCACGTCCAAAGGGACCATCCAATTCCCGGTAGACAGGCCTCTGCCGGCTGCTCTTGTGAAAAAGCTAGTTAAGGCGCGGATCGCGCAGAATAAAAGCAAGAAACGGCGCTGATCGGCTTGCGGCTCCTCAAATTTCTCTTGGCTGCGGGTGCCTCCTTTGACTGATTCTGCCGAGGGACATAAAATCGCGCGCTGGCGAACAGAGCCAGACAGAGTTCGAGAAGGGAGAGCAAGCGCATGAAAAAAAGCCGGTCTCTTTATGCAGCAGGAATTTGTTTGTGGTTCGCGCAAGCCACGCTGTCCATTGCCCGGGGGCAGGAAAGAGAAGCGAAAGCGCCGGAAGCAAAGTCCGCCGATAAGTGCGACGCGGCCACGTCGAAAGAAGAGTCTTCGGTAACCGAGCACAGCATCAAGATCGGCGGCCAAACGATTCCTTACAAAGCGACTGCCAGCACAACGCTGCTCAAGAACGAAAAAGGCGAATCCACAGGATTGATGTATTCCGTAGCTTACACGCGCAGCGATGTGAAGGATTTGAGCACGCGCCCGGTGGCGTTCCTCTACAACGGTGGACCGGGTTCAGCCACGATGTGGCTGCACATGGGCGCGTTCGGGCCGCGGAGGGCGCACACTCTTGACGGCACCTTCACGCCCCCCGCGCCTTACAAACTCATGGACAACCCGGAAACCTTGCTCGACAAAACGGACCTGGTTTTCATTGACGCGATGGGCACGGGGTACAGCCACGCCATCTGCAAAGCAGAGAACAAGGATTTTTACGGTATTGACGAGGACGTGGAAGCGTTCGCGCAATTCATTGTCACCTATTTGAGCCGCAACGACCGCTGGAACTCGCCTAAATTCCTAATCGGCGAGAGTTACGGCACGTTCCGCTCGGCGGCGCTGGGCAATTACCTGCAATCGCGAGACACAGTACACTTGAACGGCATCGTGCTGATTTCCTCCGTTCTCGATCTTTCTTCACTGACCTTCGCGCCGGGAGATGACCGGCCGTTCATTTTTTATCTGCCGAGTTATGCGGCCACGGCCTGGTACCACAAACTCCTAAAAGATCGCCCCGCCGATCTCCCGGGATTCGTTGAAGAAGCGCGCAAATACGCGCAGGGCGATTACGCGTCCGCGCTCTTCAAGGGCGGGCAGCTCTCCGCCGGAGAGAAAGCTGCGGTTGCAAAAAAGGTGTCCTACTTCACCGGCCTGAGCGAAGACTATCTGATCAAGGCCGATCTTCGAGTCAATCTCAGCCAATTCCGCGCGGAATTGCAACGCAGTTCCCGCCTGACCACCGGCCGCATTGACGCGCGCTTCACCGGCTATACCTACGATCTGCTCGAGGAAAACGCACAAGGAGACCCCGAAGGACCTGCCGTGGGGGGCGCGTTCACGGCGTTGATCAATTCCTACAATCACGACGAATTGAAATTCGGAAAGGACAAGGTTTATCACAACACCAGCGGGGCAGGCGGCGGCAGCTGGAACTGGGTTCGCAAGGAAGGCGGACCGCGGCGGTTTTTCCCTGGCGCGCCAAACGTTGACCAGGATCTCGCCCAAGCGATGATTACCAATCCACGCTTGCTAGTGCAGGTCGAAAGTGGCTATTTCGATCTGGCTACGCCGTTTTTCGCCACGGAATTTACCATGGAGCACTTGGGGCTTCCCGACGCGCTGCAGAAAAACATCAAGGAGGATTATTACAACGCGGGCCACATGATGTACCTGCATGACCAGGACCGCGTCAGCCTGCACAATCAGATCGCCAGCTTCATCGAGCGGGCGACGCAGCCTTAGGAGACTACGGCGAAAGAGATGACAGGATTTCGAGCGTGATGATAGATGAATGCTGGATCAGTAGGTCAGGGACCAGCCGATCACGGTCATGGTGAGGACCAGCAAGAGCATTCCGGTGCTAACGACGCTCAAGGTTCTACCGTGGCCCAGCAAGTAGTCGCGGGATTCGGGATCAATGCAGAGAACAATGGTGACAACCGTTACCACGCCCCAGGCCAGCAGGATGGGCACGCCCTGGTGCCGGCCGATCATAGCGAAGAATTGCGCTGGTGGCTGGCCTGCGGGAATCCACCAGGGAAGCAGCGGAGCTACGCCAGCGGCCAGCGAGAACGTCAAAAGTTTGCGCGTGAACCAGCCCTTGACCTTCGGCCGGGCCTCTTTCCAGACAAAATAGTCCCAAGCGAGCAGGGCGGCGGCTAGAGGCACCCAGCCGTACAGGGCGAATTTCTGATCGAACCAGTACCAACTGCGAAACAAGATTTGCCCGTGCTTTGACGTCGCCAGCCGGGGCAACAGGAACAGGCCAAGAATGGTGTTGCACAGCACGGCCACAAAGATCGTCACCAAACTCATGAATTGAAACCAGTACCGCGTGGGCACTCTCTTACAGCGAGTGCACACGGACTGTTTGGGCAGGAAGTTCAGTCCACAGCGGTCGCAATACACGGCTACACTCCCACTGGAAGGGATTCAACCCCGTAATCCCCGTAAGGTTACTGCGTTTGCCGTTCCAAAAACTACTGGTCGGAGGGTCAGTTTTGGTCTTGGAGTTCTTACTTGCACAAGAGTTTGATTTGCTCGTGCCGTGGACAAAGCGAGCGCAGGCATTGCGATTGGGACGATTGCATCGAGTTGCCCGCGTGAAACGCCGTTTGATACAGTGCCTATTCACGAATCTGGAGGTCTTAGGGTTTTCTTGTGGAGACGATCATGGCGATTCCGAAGTATGCTCTCGACATTCTGGTTTGTCCCATTTGCAAGACGCGCGTGGAACTGCTGAGTGACGGATCCGGCTTGAAGTGCGTCACCTGCCGCCGCGTCTATCCGGTGCGCGATGACATTCCCGTGATGCTGCCGGAAGAGGCGAAGATCGCCGAGGAATAATCGAAGACACTTCATGCCCGCGAATATTGCCGATGCCGTTCCCCGGTTGAAGCGATTGATCCCGCGCCTGCGCGGGAAGCGCATCGGCGTGCTCGGCGACTTGATGCTGGACCGCTACTTGTGGGGCACGGCTTCGCGCCTTTCGCCGGAAGCGGCTGTTCCCGTTGTTGATTTTGTGGAGCAGAGCGAATGCCTGGGCGGCGCGGGGAATGTGGCCGCAAACATTTCGACGCTCGGCGCGAAAGTAGAGGCCTTTGGAGTGATTGGGAATGACGAGGCCGGACGCGCGTTGCAGAAATGCCTGAGCGCCGTGAGTATCGCGGACAAAGGCATTATTGCCGATTCCAAACGCGTCACCACAGTGAAAACGCGAATCATCGCGCGGCACCAGCAAGTGGTGCGCGTCGATCACGAACGCCGCGAAGCGCTGCGCGCCGAAACCCAGGAAAAACTTCTCGGAGTTTTATTTTCCGCGCTCAAAAAACTTGACGCGCTGGTGCTTTCCGATTACGACAAAGGCCTGATCACGGACGATTTTGCGGACCGCGTTCTGAGCGCCGCGCATCACTTGAACGTTCCTGTGTTCGTGGGTGTGAAGACGCGAAAACTCTATGCGTACCGTGGATCGCGCTTGGTGGCGTGCAACGCGAAGGAGGCGAGCCTATTGGTGGGCCGGGTGCTTGGAGATGAGAGATCTTTCGAAGAAGCGGGGCGGTCACTGCTGGCACATTTCGGTAGCGGCGCAGTGGTGATTACGCGGGGGGAAAAGGGAATGAGCGTATTTGAAGAAGCTTCGCCGCGGCATTTGCACATTCCGGCGACGAGTTTTGAGGTGACTTACGCGCGCGTGGGACAGCCGGGGATCGAGCGCGGCGCCACCGGCCGCCAGGTCTTTGACGTTACCGGCGCAGGGGACACTGTTCTCAGTGTTCTGGCGTTGGCCGTTGCAGCCGGGGCGCCGCTTCCTGACGCTGCCATGCTGGCGAACACCGCTGCCGGCGTTGTGGTCGGCAAACTCGGCACGGCCAGCGCTAGCCCTCAGGAACTCGTTCATGCGCTGGACGACATTCACGGATAACTGAGATAAATCGTCAGGGTCGTCAGGGAACGGGGAAGCTGAACGATTTGTCGGAAGCGAGCACCCAAACTTCGACGACTTTGGTCTTGCGGCTTTTTTCCGAGTCGGAAGCGTCGGACATTGGCGAGAAGGGGCTGACCTCGGCCGAAATAGCAACGGCGTTCGAACCGCTTGGCGCTTTGGCACGGACAATTCTGTAACTTTTCACCGGGCCGTAATAGCCTTGCGGTCCCCAATCGGCGAGAAAATCCTTCATCGTGTAGGACGGACCGGGCTTCCAGAGTTCGTAAGCCTTGGCGGTATCGCCCGCGATGAGGGCGTCGAAGAAACGCTCCGCAGCCTTCTTTTCCGGGTAGTAGCGAAACGTGTACCACAGCACGACAATCGCGACCACGGCAAGCGCCGCAATAGTGAAGGCCATGGCCCGCGATTTATCTGGTTTGGCAGGTGGGTTGAGAAGTGACATTCAGTAGTCTCCTGCCCTGCGAGCGTCAGAATCGTACGGTGCTGTTGCATCGGCGCCATCCCAGCGTCATTCAGCAACAGCAAAATCGTATCAGACTCACTGCGTCCGAGTAAAAGGCGGAAACCGAATTGGTTGATGCGAGTTGGTCCACCGTTCGATCGATTGCCGCGGCCGCTTACTAACTTCCTTTAGGCGGAATCAGCCTTCGAGGGCCCCGCTGGCACCGGCAGGGAGTTCGATCTGGTATTTGGTGCGGGCTTTTTCCGCGTGCTGTTCGAGGGCTAATTCGATTAGTTTGTCGATGAGTTCGCGAAAAGGAATGCCGCTGGCTTCCCAGAGTTTTGGGTACATGCTGATGGAAGTGAAGCCGGGGATGGTGTTCACTTCATTGAGATAAATCTTGCCTCCATTTTTTTCCAGGAAGAAATCGACGCGGGCCATGCCGCTGAGTTCGAGCGCGCGGAAAGCATCTACGGCGTAGTTCTGGAATTTTTTTACTTGCGGGGGTTTGAGGTCCGCAGGAATCAGGAGCTGCGTGCCTTCTTCGAGATATTTCGCTGCGTAATCGTAGAATTCGCGGTGAGGGACGATTTCCCCGGGAACGGACGCCTGCGGATTGTGGTTACCTAGGACCGAAACTTCGATTTCGCGAGCGGTGACGGACTCCTCGACGAGAATTTTCATTGCGAACTCGCACGCCAGGTTCAATGCAGGCGCAAGCTCTTCGCGCGAGTGAACCTTGGTCATTCCGACGGAAGAGCCGAGCGTGGCGGGCTTCACGAAAACGGGGTACTCGAATTGCGTTTCGATCGCAGTTTGGATCGCGTGCGGTTTACTTTCCCAGTCGTGGCGGTGCACGGTGATCCAGGGCACGACGGGAATTTTCGCGACTTGCAGCAGGCGCTTGGCGACGTCCTTGTCCATGCCGATGGCGGAACCGAGGACGCCCGCGCCAACAAAAGGCAAACCGGCAAGATCAAGCAGTCCCTGAATCGTGCCGTCCTCGCCGAAGGTGCCGTGCATAACGGGGAAAACGATGTCGATGCGCTGGCCGCCTCCGCTTCCATCCAGCCTTACAAGGGCAGCGTCGGTGGGGTCGGCGGTCATCATCACGCGCTGGCCGCCCTTCAAGACTTCGGGCAACATTTTTTGCGCGCCCGCGCCGACAAGCCAGTGGCCTTCCTTGGTGATGCCGATGGGCACGGCCTCGTATTTGTCAGGGTCGAGGCCACGAATGACGGAGGCAGCGGAGGCGAGGGAAACTTCGTGTTCGCCGGATCGGCCACCGAAGAGGATACCAATTCGAAGTCGTTTCTTGTTGTCGGGAGTCACGAGTCGTTCTCATTCTGCCGGGCTGTGCAGTTCAAAGTTATCAGTTTTCAGTTATAAGTGAAAAAGGGCGATTGGTGGAGCGGTTGTTTTTTATGGCGTTCTGAATTGACAACTAATAAGTGGTCACAGGATTTTCTGTCCCAGGCCGGAGAGGACGAGTTCGACGCCGAGCAGAGCCGTGCGGTTGTGCTCGTCGAGAATGGGATTGATCTCGACGACTTCGAGCGAAACCATCGACTCGGTGTCGGCGATCATTTCCATGGCGAGATGAGCTTCGCGGTAGGTGACGCCGCCGCGGACCGGAGTGCCGACCCCGGGCGCGTCGGCGGGATCGACGAAATCCATGTCGAGGCTGACGGCGATCCCGGCGGTGTCGTCCATGGCGTACTTGAGAGCTTCGGACATCACGTCGCGCAAGCCGCGCTCGTCGATGTCGCGCATGGTGAAGACGTGGATGCCGGATTTCTTGACGATTTTGCGTTCCTGGGCGTCGAGATCGCGGGCGCCGACGATGACAATGTTGCCAGGCTCGGCCTTGGGCTTGAAGCCGAGGAGATCGACAAGCTCGGTCGCGCCGTAGCCCATGATGGCGGCGAGGGGCATGCCATGCACGTTGCCCGAGGGAGAGGATTCTGGCGTATTCATGTCGCCGTGGGCGTCGAGCCAGAGGTAGCCGATCTGCTTTTTATCTTTGCGGAAATAATTGGCGACGCCGGCGGCTACGCCTGCAGCGATGGAATGGTCACCGCCCAGCACGAGCGGCAGAAACCCTTCATTTAAGGACTTTTCGGCGGCGGCGGCGACATCGCCGCATGTTTCAGCAATCTCCTGCAAATACTTGGCGCGTTTTTCGCCGACGGGCATCTCTTCGGGCTGTTTGACGGAGAGATTGCCAATATCTTCGACCTGGAGGCCGAGCTTCTTGATACTGGATTGGAGGCCAGCGCCGCGCAACGCTGAGGGGCCCATGTCCACGCCGCGGCGGCTTTGGCCGAGGTCCATGGGGACGCCGATAATGCGAACTTTTTGCGCCATGAAATGACTCCGTGATTGTGACTAGCAACTGGTGAACTGTGAAAAAACCGAACCAGTGGCTCAGCGGCAGCTCTGCCACAAAATTCAGGCCGGTTATTATCTCAACAGAATTGCGCGAACAGCGGGAAAACTGCTGAACTACCCCCGGCTCTAAGGATACACGCGGTAAATCATGCGAGGGAAGGGAATGACCTCGCGAATGTGTTCGGTACCGCAAATCCAGGCGACAGTGCGCTCGAGGCCCAGTCCGAAGCCGGAATGAGGAACGCTACCGTAGCGCCGCAGGTCCAGATACCACTGGAAAGCCTCTTCGGGCAGTTTGTGCTCGTGGAGGCGCTTGAGGAGCAAGTCGTAATCGTGGATGCGCTGGCTGCCTCCGATGATTTCGCCATAGCCCTCGGGAGCAATCATGTCAAAGGCGAGAGCGAGCTCGGGGCGCTGGGCGTCCGGCTGCATGTAAAAGGCTTTAATCGAAGTGGGATAGTGATGGATCAGCACGGGGCGGTCAAAGGAGCTGGAGATGATGGTCTCTTCGTCGCCGCCGAAGTCGTCGCCGAATTTGGCGGGATTGCCGTTCTTGTTCAGCAATGAGACGGCGTCTTCGTAGCTAATGCGCGGGAACGGAGGCTTCACGTGTTCGAGCTTGGTCGTGTCGCGCTTTAGGGTTTCTAGCTCTCGCGATTTGTTTTTGAGGACGCCTTGAACGATAGCGCTGACGAGGCCTTCACCGAGCGTCATGATTTCCTCGAACTCGACGTAGGCGGCTTCGGGCTCGAGCATCCAGAATTCCGTGAGGTGGCGACGGGTCTTGGATTTTTCGGCACGGAACGTCGGGCCGAACGTGTAGACCTT
>MNDE01000117.1 GCA_001914785.1 Acidobacteria bacterium 13_2_20CM_57_17
CTTCGCTATCACTTCGCCTCCATCAGGCTGTGAAGAGGACTTTCACCTCCAAGCTGTCAAACATGCTCGGCACACAACAAGAAGGGCTCCGACCGGGTCGGAGCCCAATTCCAATTCGCGCCGATTCTTGCTTGGCCTGGGCGCTACTTCTTTTCTTCGGCAGGTTTGTCTTCCGGTGGAGCCGGCGATTGTGCCGGGGGCGTCGGTTGCGACGCACCGGACATGCCGTCTTTGAAGCTGCGGATGCCTTCGCCAAACCCCTTCATGATTTCCGGGATGCGTTTGCCGCCAAAGAAAATCAGAATCACAGCCAGAACCACAAGCCAATGAAAAATGCTGAATTCACCCATGAACCGCCTCCACGCGCTCAGCCTAGCGGCGCGCTACTTAAACCCTAGCGCAGGTAGGCCTGCGCGGCAAGTCTCTGTCGCTTGCCCCTACAGGATAACACGCTCTTCCCCCGCCCGCCGCGTCGCATGCTCACGGTCGAGATATTCAAGCAGCGGGATGGCGTACTTCCGCGTAATGCCGGTCAGTTCCTTGAACGCGGGCACGGAAATACGATCACCTTTTGTTTTCTTATAAGTGGCGAGCTGCTTCTTCAATTGAGCAAGCGCCTGGCGGTGAAAAACCAGTTCAGCCGAGACGCGCACCAGGTTTTTCTCGCGCAGGAGAATTTGCAAAAGCTTCTCCGCGCGTTTGGCTTCGACCGTAAGTTTTGCCAGCACTTCTTTCACTGATGGCACGGCCAGACCCGCGGAAGCGAACGCCGCTTCGATCTGTTCTTTGGCTTTGGCTTCTTCGGGAAGCAGGGCAATTTCCGATCCTGCTTTCTTTACGAGTTCGCCTTGCGCGTCGAGTTTCTTCTGCGCGGCCAGCTCTTCCAATGCCGCGCGAAACGTTTCGCTCCGCACGCGCTTTCCCAGGCTGGCGCGCAAGTCTTCGCGGGCGATTCCCGGCAGCAACGGGTTCTCTTTCTGAAATCGCTCCACTCTTTCTATAATTCTCTTGCGCACTTCTTCAAACAATTGTCCGGAGACTAGCGCCAGCGGTTCGCTCGAAACAATCCTCACGCGTCCCATTCCGCGCAGTTTTTCCAGGGCTTCCTGAATTTCTTTTTCCGTCCAGCCCGTCCGCGCCACGATCTCTTCGTAACCCAGTCCCAGCAGCGCACGCTCCGTCATTGCCGCCAGAATTTCGCCATGCTTTCCGCGCTCCAGCGTTTCCAGAAACGCGGCGCGTCCCGTATCGCGCAGCATCGGACGCCGCGCCAGCGGGTCGAGCACTGCACCGCCCCCAATCGTCACGACCGGAGAAAATTGCCGCACGATGAAGCGGTCGCCCGGCAGCACCAGCACTTCGTCCTGCACTTTCAAATTCGCCAGCGCGCTTCCGCCCGGTGGAATTTCTTTCTCACCGTGAAAAAAAACTTCCGCGATTGTCTCTGCTGTTCCGGCATGAAAATGGACGCGCGATCCTTGTTTCAACTTTCTCGCGGAGGGCAACGACTCCAACCGAACGTCGATTCGCCGCGTCTTGCGGAATTTTCCCGGCGCCGCGAGAACCATTCCGCGTTTCAGCGCGGTGTGTTCAATTCCGGCGAGATTCACCGCCGTGCGCTGTCCCGGCGTCGCGCGTTCCACGGATTTTCCGCCGGACTGCACGCCGCGCACGCGCAGCCGCTCGCCGCGCGGAAATAATTCCGCTTCATCGCCTGTGCCGACGCTTCCGGAAATGAGCGTCCCCGTCACGACGGAACCAAATCCTTTCATCGCAAACGCGCGATCGATCGGCAATCGAAAATATCGCGCCGCATCTTTTGCTGACGAGTTCGCTGCGGCATCGCTCAGCGCTTTCCGCAACTCAATAAGTCCCGCGCCTGTTTTTGCGCTAACCGGAACGAGTGCCGCTTTTTCCAGAAACGATCCGCGCAGAAATTCCTCCGCTTCCATGCGCACCAGTTCCAAAGTGTCGCTGTCCACCATGTCACTCTTTGTCAGCGCTACGACTCCGCGCTTCACTCCCAGCAAACGGCAAATATCAAAATGCTCGCGCGTCTGCGGCTTGATGGATTCGTCCGCCGCAATCACGAGCAGCAACACATCGATGCCCGCTGCGCCTGCGAGCATGTTGCTGACAAATCGTTCGTGCCCGGGCACGTCAACGAATCCGAAGCGCACGCCGTTTTCTTCCAGGAATGCGAAGCCCAAATCAATGGTGATTCCGCGGCGCTTTTCTTCCGCGAGGCGATCCGGATGCGTTCCAGTCAGAGCTTCGACCAGTGTGGATTTGCCGTGATCGATGTGCCCGGCCGTGCCGACAATTACGCTCTTCATCGCAGTGGACATGATTCGAATGGGCGAACAGTCTTGCCGCTTTGGATGCTACTGGAGGAAAGAATCGGTGGTCAAACTGCAGAAACTATTTCGCGGCGGCGATTTCGTCGACGATGGATTGCGCAGCCACACGCGGATCGGGCGCGGCGAGAATGGGCCTGCCGACGACCAGAAAATCGGCGCCCGCGCGAATCGCTTCCGTGGGAGTTGCCTTCCGGGACTGATCTTCTGATTTAGATTCCACCGGTGAATCCTTTGGGCGCACGCCAGGCGTCGCGATCAAGAATTCAGGGCCGCAAGCCTTGCGAATGGCTTTGGCTTCCTGCACGGAAGCGACAACACCGTCAACCCCCGCGCTTTTCGCGAGCTCCGCCAGCTTCACCACGCGCAATTTGGGCGCACCGCCGATTCCCACTTCCTTCATGGTCTTCTGGTCCATGCTCGTCAGAATGGTCACGGCCAGGAGGCGCGGCCGGTCTGCTCCCATCGGAACGCCGGCGCTGATGGCTTGCGCCGCGGCTTCGAGCATGGCCTTCCCGCCAAGCGCGTGCACGTTGACGAGCTGCACTCCGTTCAGCGCCGCGGAGGAAAGCACAGCGCCGGCAACGGTGTTGGGAATGTCGTGGAATTTCAGGTCGAGAAAAACGCCTGGGCCGAGCGCGGCGACTTCTTTAACCGCAGCGGGGCCCGCAGCCGTAAAGAGCTGGTTGCCGATCTTGAACATGCCAACAAGATCGGCCACCTGCTTTGCGAATTTCAACGCGGTGGAAAGAGAATCAAAATCAAGCGCGACAATCAGGCTGCTGCGGGGATGGGCGTCGAAGGTCAGGGTCATGTGTGACCCCGCCTCCTCCGGGGTCAGTGTTTCTCGGGTAGCGCCATGAGTTCGAGCCGGACCTGGCTCACGCCCGAGTGAATCAAGCCAATCTTCCGGGCGACTCGATAGGATACATCAATTTCACGCCCTTCTTGATAAGGACCGCGGTCATTGATGCGTACCAGTTCAAACTTGCCGTTGCGGGGATTCACTACGCGGACGAGAGACCCAAAGGGGAGGTTGGGGTGAGCCGCAGTGAGTGCTTCGGAGTCGAAGCGCTCGCCATTGGCGGTTTTGCGACCATTGAACCCGGGGCCATACCAACTGGAGTTGCCCACCCAGGTCTTAATCGGCTTCACGGGTTGATTCAGATGCGCTACGAGAGGTGCTTCCATCCCCGGTGCAACCAAGAACATGAGGAGTACCCACCGCAGTGCAGCCCAGCTCATGAATAGTTTGTGTCTCATAGTGTGTTCTTTGTGCTACTCCGATCCAGAAAAGTGTAGCAAAAAGACCTCGTTATGTCAACCGTTTTCTGCTAGTTTTCAGCTTGGAATTTGTCCTTTATCTCATTCAAAGTAAACGCTTTAGTCCGTTCCAGTACGTTCGTAAGGGCATCGGCAAGCCGCTCACTGGCCCTCGGGTCAGCAAAGCTGGCCGTTCCGACCTGTACCGCCGAAGCACCTACAGCTAGGTATTCAAGCACGTCTTCGACCGTCTCGATACCTCCGAGACCTATAATTGGTGTCTTCACGGCCTTCTTCGTTTCCCAAACGAGCCTCAAAGTAATGGGTTTAATGGCCGGACCTGATAAACCGCCGGTTGAGTTCCCCAGCCGGGATTTCCCAGAATGGAAATCTATGGCCATTGCCGGGTAGGTATTTGCCACAGTCAGGGCGTCGGCTCCGGCTTCTTCGGCCGATTTGGCGATAAGTCCAATGTTTGTAACAAGGGGCGAAAGTTTGACCCAAAGAGGTCGTTTTGAAGCAGCTTTGCGGGCGACTCCGACGACTTCGGCTACCATCGCGGGGTCGTTGCCGAACTGCATTCCCCCCTTCTTGACGTTGGGGCAGGAGACGTTGAGTTCATAGCCCGCCAGCCCCTCGGCATCCTCCAAGACGCGGATCACCTCGACGTAGTCCTCGAGGGTGTAACCGAAAACGTTGGCGATGATCGCCGTATCGAACTTTCGCAGTACCGGGAGTTTTTCGGCTACGAAGGCTCGGACTCCCACATTCTGGAGCCCAACAGCGTTGAGCATCCCTGAGGGCGTGGGATAGAGACGGGGGGCGGGGGCCCCTTCGATAGGTTCTCGAGAAAGCCCCTTGGTGACGAAGCCACCCAGGCGGTTCAGATCTACGATGTGGGCGAATTCGAGGCCGTAACCGAAGGTCCCACTGGCGGCAAGAATAGGATTCCGCAGGCGCAACGCGCCAATTTTTACGCTGAGGTCAACGGCGCCAGCGGAGCTCACTTCGTAGAGAAGGATAGCACGAACCCGCCACTGCCCCGCGCAAAATGTGGAGAGTGTAGCCGATACGTTTCCAAATACGTGCCAAGCAGTCAATCACCAATGCTGAACTGCAAGTATGGTCTCGATACATTAACGACGATGTCTCGACTATCTTCGTCCAGTGTCACTCGCCCGTCCTTGTCGCGGTTTGGTCGACCCACCGCCTTGAAGTCGATGTCAACCTTAAAATAATGACAGTCTCGACTTACGAATGTGCGATGTAATCCTGTTGATAGGCCACCTTCCGTCGTGAAAACCGCAAGGAGATCCCTTCGCGTCATGCCCGGTTTTACGGTCTCCATCTTTTCCAACGCGCGGGTTACCCAAGCCTCGCGGTCTTGCGCGCAAGGTTCCTGGCTTCCCGAGTGCCAGAGTCGAACAGAAGTCGGACCAATGGTGGCGATTATCGAAAGCAAAGTGAGGGCGAGAAGTGGTCGAATCATGGATTCTTCTCCTTTTGCAGAAAAAGGGTGCGTTAGGGATTCGTGTTTGGAGTCGGGGTCTGTGATTTTGACCGAGCGGGTTGAGATGGGGCTAGGAGCGACGCGGGTTTCTTCAGGGCCTCGGCGAGGACATGGCCGTCGCGCGAAGAAAGAGTGATGCCGCAAAGGGCGGCGAACGTGGGAGCGATGTCGGCGGGGGTGACAGGTTGGAAGTATTGGCCCGGCTGGATGCCGAAGCCCATCAGCAAAATGGGGACGTGCTGGTCATAATTGTAGGGAACGCCGTGACCGGTGCCGTAAGAGCGCGGCTTTCCGGCAGGAGTGCTGTCAAGGAGCCAGTAGGGCTTTGGCAGGATGAATAGATCGCCGCTGCGGCCGGCGAAGTAGCTGTACGCGAAAGCGCGGAGCGTAGGGCTTTGCGTGGCGGGCCTGTTCTGGAGTTCTTCGGCGCGATAGACAGCCGTGACCCCGGGCTGCTCCAGAGCGGCGTTCAGAACGGCCTGCATGGCGGCACGATCGTGCTGCAATTTGTCATAGACGCCGGGCGCAAAGTAAATATCGCTTCCGCTGATGCGCGCAACGGCGGGCTTTGGATACTTGAAGGCCGCGAGGGCCTTGTCGATTTTTTCCTGCAACTCCGGTAACCGCAAGAGGCCCGCATCGGCGCCGGTGGTCTGCATGTCTTCGGGAATAGGCACGACGCCATGGTCGGCACTTAGCGCGACGACATAATTTCCGCGGCTGACTTTGGCATCCAGATGCGCGAAGAGATTGCCGAGATCCTTGTCCAAGCGCACAAGAATGTCCTGAATTTCGTGGCTGCGCGGGCCAAACGCGTGTCCAACATAATCGACAGGAGAGTAGCCGATGGCGAGAAAGTCGGTTCCCGCGGCTTTGCCTAGATTCAGCGCGTCAACAGCTTTTTCGGCAAGTTCGGTCAAGGCCGTGTCGGCGTAAGGGCTGGAGGCCCATTGACTGTAAAAGTCGGGGTCTGGTTCACCGGCACCCGATTTTCCACGCAGAGGATGGGGAAACGTGGGCTCCCACCCAGCGGGAGGAACAGCGCCGAGAGCTCTTTCATCGTACCAATACGCTTTTTCCGGCAGGGACAGCGCCCAGGTCTTGCCGAAGTCCGCTTTGGCCGGGTGCGACTTGGCTTGCTCCTCGATGAAAGGCTGCGTGTCATAGGCGCTCGAAGTGACCCACGAGCCGTCGTCGAACCAGGTGGCGGCGTCGGCTTTGTGTCCAGCCATGGTTATGGCGGCGCGAGCTTTCAGCGAGAACGTCACGATACGCGTCGTTCCGCTGGTCTGAAATTTCAATTCCTCCGCGAATGAAGGAACGGCCATGCGCCAGGCAGTATCCGCGCCTTGTGGAGTGGCGCCTGCGTAACCAACGTTCTTTACTTTGGAGTCCGGGTCGGCGGTGCAGGTGACCATCTTTTGTTCTTTGCGGTCCCACCAGGCGTTGGCAACCATGCCATGGGTGGCGGGAAACGCTCCGGTGGAAATCGTGGCGTGGCCGACGCAGGTTTCCGTGGCGGCGTAGGGATAGGCCGCGTCGCGGAACCACGCGCCTTCCTCGACGAGGCGCTTGAGGCCGCCTGTCCACTGCCCAAGGAATTTGTCCACGTAATCGCCGCGCATCTGGTCGACGACCAGGAGCACGACAAGCTTGGGCCGGGCAGGCGCTTTTGCCGCCTTGGGAGCCGCCACGCGAAGCGGCGGAGCCTGAGCAGCCATGCGCGGCGGCAACGAAATAGCCCCGGCGAGAAAGACTGCTGCGGCCGCCGCCGCGCGGCGCAAAAGAATGCGATCCAACAAGAATCTGTTCAAAACCATAGCCGACAAGCCTCCCGAATCCGCCCAAGAGTCTACTACGACCGCGTTACGGTTCGATGGTTGTGGGCCGGATTGACCTCGGCGCGGTCAGGAATGATACGATACCCCGACCATGCGCATCGTCGAAAAAAGCCAATTGATGTCCGCGCCGGAAATCGACCGCACACTGCAGCGGCTAGCGCATGAAATCGTGGAGAAAAGCGGGGGAACGAAGAACCTGGCGCTGATCGGGATCGTGCGGCGGGGCGTGCCGCTGGCGCAGCGGATTGCGCAGGCGATGCGCGGAATTGACGGCGTGAACGTGCCCGTGGGCGTGCTGGACATCACGCTGTACCGCGACGACCTTTCGAAAGTGGCACCGCAGGCGGTGCTGCGCTCCTCGGACATTCCGTTTGGCGTGGACAACATGGACCTGGTGCTGGTGGACGACGTTCTGTACACCGGGAGGACGATTCGCGCGGCGATGAATGGCCTTTTTGACCTCGGTCGGCCGAAGCGCGTGTCGCTGTGCGTGCTGGTGGACCGCGGTCACCGCGAAATGCCGATCGAGGCGCGGTACATCGGGCGGAAAGTGCAGACCAGCGACACGGAAATCATCGAAGTGCGGCTGCAGGAGATCGACAAGGAAGAACGCGTGGTGCTGGTCGACCGCGTGGAGTAGATTTGGATTTTCTATTCGAACCGGCTCGTATATGATTTGAGAAGGGACATTGAGTACCAAATTCCGCGACTTGCTCGCCCTCGAACCGCTCACCGCGGACGAATTGGGATTTCTCCTCGATCAAAGCAAACCTTTTCAGGAAATTCAGAAGCACCCTTTGAAAAAACTGGCGACGTTGCGCGGGAAGACCGTGGCGCTGGCGTTTTTTGAAACTTCGACGCGCACGCGCATCAGTTTTGGAGCGGCGGCATCGCGGCTCGGCGCGGACACGATGAATTTGCAGGCGGAAGCGTCGAGTTTGAAAAAGGGCGAGACGCTGCTCGATACGGTTTTCAACCTGAACGCCATGAAGCCGGATTGTCTGGTAATGCGGCACGCAGCTTCAGGCGCGACGGACTACGTGGCACGGCACTTGGACATTCCCGTGGTGAACGCGGGAGACGGGACGCACGAGCATCCGTCGCAAGGCCTGCTGGATGCGCTGACGATTCGCGACCGGCTGGGAACGATCAAAAATCTGAAGGTGACGATTCTGGGCGACATTCTGCACAGCCGCGTGGCGCGTTCGAACATTCATCTGCTCGGAAAATTCGGGTGCAAGTTCACTTTGTGCGGACCGGCGATGTGGGTTCCGCGCGAACTGGAGAAAATCGCGCCGGGGACGCCGATTCGCTGCGTCTACCGGATCGAAGAGGCCCTAGACGGAGCCGACGTCATCATGATGCTGCGGGTGCAGACGGAGAGGCTGAATGATCCGCCGCTTTCCGCGGACGATTACATTTTGCTGTATCAACTGAATGCGGAACGGCTGCGGCGCGCGAACCCGAACGCGATTGTGTTGCATCCCGGACCGATGAACCGCGGGATTGAGATTACGCCGGACGTGGCGGACGGGCCGCAATCGTGCGTGCTGGAGCAGGTGACCAACGGCGTGGCGGTTCGCATGGCGATTCTGTACCTGCTGATTTCGGGAGCCACGGAGACGGACACGCACCCGGTGCTGCAAGCAAAATCGAAGGAATCGGCGAATGCTTCTGATTAAGAACGGGCGCGTGATCGACCGGGCGTCGAAGACGGACGCGAGCCTCGACGTGCTGCTGGACGGGGAGAGAATAAAAGAGGTCGCGCCCGCGGGAAAGATAGCCGCGCCACAGGGCACAGAAGTTTTTGACGCGACGGGACTGATCGTCGCGCCGGGATTTATTGATCTTCACGTTCATTTGCGCGAGCCCGGGCAGGAATCTTCCGAAACCATCGAGACGGGCACGCGGGCGGCGGCACGCGGCGGATTCACCGCGGTTTGCTGCATGCCAAACACGAAACCGGTGAACGACAATGCATCGGTGACGCGATTCATTCTGGACCGCGCGAAAGCGGGCGGGAGCGTGCGCGTGTGGCCGATTGGCGCGGCGTCCGTGGGGAGCAAAGGCGAGGCGATTGCGGAAATCGCGGCGATGAAAGAAGCGGGGATCGTGGCGGTTTCGGACGATGGAAAACCGATCGCGACGGCGAAGCTGGCGCGGCAGGTGATGGATTATTGCCGGTCGCTGGACCTTCCAGTGATTGAACATTCGGAAGATGTTTCGCTGGCGGCGGGCGCGGTGATGCGCGAAGGAGTGACTTCGACACGGCTGGGATTGCCCGGGATGCCGGCGGCGGCGGAGTCGGTTTGCGTGGCGCGCGACGTGCAGCTTGCGGAATTGACCGGGGCGAGGCTGCATGTGGCGCATCTTTCGGCGAAGGCTTCGCTGGAGCAAGTGCGCTGGGCGAAGTCGCGCGGACTGCGCGTGAGCTGCGAAGTTACGCCGCATCACTTCACATTGCTTGATGAGGACGTGCAGTACGATTCGAAATTCAAGATGAATCCGCCGCTGGCGGCGCGGGAAGACCGCGAGGCGCTGCTCGCTGGCTTGGCGGACGGAACGGTGGATGCGATTGCAACGGACCACGCGCCGCACGAGCCCGCGTTGAAAGACGTGGAGTTCGATCGCGCCCCGTTTGGGATTCTCGGATTTGAAACGGCGCTGGCGCTGGCGTTGGAACAACTGGTGCAGAGTGGGCGGCTTTCGCTGATGCGTATGGTAGAGCTATTCACGGCGGGTCCAGCGCGCGTGCTGGGCATCGAGCGAAAGATCGCCGCAGGCCAGCCCGGCGACCTAACCATTTTTTCAGTGAATCACTCATGGACCTACCATGTCAAAGAATCGCCGAGCAGATCGCGGAACTCGCCGTTCGACGGGCGGGCGTTCAAAGGCGGGCCGATGGCGACTGTCGTTGCTGGCCGCGTCGTCCATAAGCAATAAGAAAACAAACGCAGAGACACAGAAACCGCAGAGAAGTGCCTTGCGGTCCCGACTCCGCTACGTTCCAAAACTCAGTGGGCAGCGGGTTCGGCGGCGGGGTGCATGCCGTGCTGGGGAACTTCGTGGATGCCGCGAGCGGGCGGCTCGATGCGCTGGCGATAGAAATGATCGAGCGGGACGCGGCCCTTGCCGACGGGATAGCCCTTTTCGATGGCCTTGGTGACGTAGGCCTTGGCCAGCGTGGCCGCCTCGAACAGCGCGCGCCCAGCGGCAAGCTGCGCGGCAAATGCGGAGGCAAACGTACACCCCGTGCCGTGCGGAGTCTCTTCTTTCACGCGGTCACCGGCTAGTTGAAAGATTTCCGTGCCGTCAAAAAGAACGTCATTGGCGCGCTCCATGTGGCCGCCCTTGACGATTACCGCGCGCGCACCCATCTCGACGATCTTGCGCGCGGCGGCTTCCATGTCCGCGACGTCTTTGATCGTCAGCCCGGTGAGAACTTCGGCTTCGGGAACGTTCGGGGTGATGACGCTGGCGCGCTTCAGGAGTTCAGTGGCGACGTATTTGATGCCGGCGGCGTCGAGGAGCTCCGCGCCGCTCGAAGATTTCATCACCGGATCGTGCACGACGTGGGCAAACTTGTGCGCGTCAAGGAATTCCGCGACCACCACGGCGTTGCCGCGATTGCCGAGCATTCCGATTTTTACCGCAGCGATCTCGCAATCCTTGGCCAGGGCTTCGAGTTGCGCGCGCAATTCCGCGCTAGGTGTGTTATGGACAGATTCCACGCCTTGCGTGTTCTGCACGGTGAGAGAAGTGATCGCGGCGACGCCGTAGCAGCCGTGCGCGGCAAAAGTTTTCAGGTCGGCAGCGGTGCCCGCGCCGCAGGAAGGGTCAAAACCCGCGATCGTCAGCAGGATTGGCGGCGCCGGGTGGCCGTGTCCGTTCGTACTCATCGTTCTTTCTTACTCCAACTACGAAAATAGCCGGTCTCGTCGACAAAACGGACCGGCATCTGGGAATGTACGCGCGCGGAATCTCCAACGCAAGGAAAAATTTGAAGTTTGAGAGGCGGCCTCGACGTCCGACGACTTCTTCCAGAAGAGTTAGCGAAGAAAAATCCACCCCTTAGACTTTTGAACTAGAGTTCACGGGAACAAGCCGCGGACGAGGGTGGCTTCGGAGACACGGCTGACGGCGAGAATCATGGCGCCGGCGCGCGGAGGAACGTGATGCTTGCGCATGGTGTCTACCATTTCGTGGAAGGCGCGTGTCATGATCTTCTGAAGGCGCGCGTTGACTTCGTCCGCGTCCCACATGAGGCCTTCCTGGTTCTGGACCCACTCAAAGTAGCTGACGGTGACGCCGCCGGCGTTGGCGAGAATGTCCGGCAGCACGATGACGCCGCGGCGCGCGAGGATTTCATCGGCGTGCGGAGTGGTGGGGCCGTTGGCGGCTTCGGCGACGATGCGGGCTTTGACGGCTTCGGCATTGTGGAGAGTGATCACATTTTCGAGCGCCGCTGGAATGAGGATGTCGCACTTCATGGTGAGCAACTCGTCGTTGGTGATGCGCGAGGCGCCGGGCATGCCGACGACCGTACCGGAACGTTCCTTATACCGGATGGCTTTGATGGGATCAATGCCGCGGGAATTGGTGACGCCGCCGCGAGTGTCGCTTAGAGCGACGATTTTTGCTTTCTTTTCAGCGAAGAGGCGGGCGGCGGTGGCACCGGCGTTGCCGAATCCCTGAATCGCGACCGTAGCGCCGCGGAGTGATATTTTCTTCAGCTTGCAGGCTTCTTCGACGACGTAGAGCAAGCCGCGCGCGGTGGCTTCCCCGCGCCCCTCCGAGCCGCCGATGGAGACAGGCTTGCCGGTGACGACTCCGTGCGCGGAATGGCCAACGGTCATGGCGTAGGTGTCCATGATCCAAGCCATCGTTTGCGCGTCGGTATAAACGTCCGGGGCGGGAATGTCCTGCGACGGACCGATGATGGGCAGTATTTCGCTGGCATAGCGGCGCGTCATGCGTTCAAGCTCGCTCTTGGACATGCGCTTGGGGTCGCAAACCACGCCGCCCTTGGCTCCGCCAAACGGAACGCTGACGGTGGCGGTCTTCCAGGTCATCCAAGCCGCGAGCGCCTTTACTTCATCCAGCGTGACATTGGGATGGAAGCGAATGCCGCCTTTGCCGGGCCCGCGCGACACGTTGTGCTGCACACGGTAGCCGGTGAAGACTTTCACCTGGCCGTTGTCCATCTTCGTGGGCAAGGAAACTTCCAGCACGCGCTTGGGAGTGCGCAAAATTTGCCGCAGGCCAAGATCGAGCTTCAGGAATTCGGCAGCCATGTCGAACTGAATCTGCGCGATGCGAAAAGGGTTCAGATCCTCGCGGGGAGCGATGCGGGGCACCATGGGCGGCACGCCTATCTGTCTTGTCGGGGTTGTGGGCTTTGCGACCGTGGCCATTGGCGTCGGTCCTTTCGTCTACTCGATTTGTCTGATAAACGCTGTTTTCACTTGGCCCAAGTTCCGTTCATCGAAATTCTGGTTATCCGTTCGCCGCAAGTTTCTTCGAATTAACGGCATACGCGTCGCGGCAGGCAGTAGAGCAAAAGTGCACAAGCTCACCTCCGTCACGGAACGGAATGGAACGCGTTTCGTCGACGTGCATTCCACATACAGGATCGCGCACCAACCGGCGTGCCGCCGTCGGAGTATCGATAGAAGCTTCGGCAGCCTGCGGGCCAGGAGCCGTGTCATTCCGGAGCATGCCGCCGACGATGCGGCGCAAGAGCCGCAATCCCCAGGAGAGGACGAGCAGCCAAAACAGAAATCTCACGATGCGAGCAAGAAAGTTCATCTTAATGATTGTGAGCTAAACGGCCGATTTTGCCTAATCACCCTCGATGGGGCCGTGAGGGGAGTGTAAGCAAGGCGAAAAGGGCGCGTCAAACGAAAAGGTGTGATTTCAAGGGGTTGCGAGGTGAATTGTGTTCTGCCTAGCTGGGAAAAAATGTGCCAGAATTAGGTTAAACTGTTTGCACACAATAAGTTACAGAAAATGTCTTGGTCATTTCGGTCCGGGAGGCCCGTTGACCCTAAAAGCGCAGACTGGGGACACTGCTGCATCAACCCGCGACTGGGATGCGGTCGATGCCCATGTATGGGCGCAGGACTTCAGGGATCAAAATCGAGCCATCCGCCTGTTGATAGTTTTCCACGATGGCGATCCATGTGCGGCCGACAGCAAGCCCGGAACCATTTAGAGTATGAACGAAATCGCCCTTGCCGCCAGATTTCGGCTTGAAGCGAATCCCCGCGCGCCGCGCCTGAAACGCTTCGCAGTTCGAGCAGGAAGAAATCTCGCGGAATTCGTTGCTTGAGGGCAGCCAGACTTCGATGTCGTACGTTTTGGACGAAGCAAAGCCCATGTCGCCGGTACACAACAGAACGGTGCGATAGTGCAAGCCGAGCTTCTGGAGAATAACCTCAGCATTTCTTGTCAAGGATTCGTGCTCTTCGTAGCTTTTTTCCGGATGCGTGAACTTGAACAGCTCGACTTTCTGAAATTGATGCTGGCGGAGAATGCCGCGCGTGTCTTTGCCGGCGGCGCCGGCTTCGGAGCGGAAGCAAGCCGTCCAGGCGGTAACGTGGATGGGGAGTTTTTCCTCGGGGACTGTCTCGTCCCGGTAGAGATTGTGGAGCTCAACTTCGGAAGTGGGCGTCAGCCAAAAGTCGGTGTTTTCGAGCTTGAAGAGATCGGCGGCAAATTTCGGCAACTGGCCCGCGCCGGTGAGCGACGCAGTGTTTACCAGGAAGGGCGGCAGAATTTCCGTGTAGCCATGCTCGCGGGTGTGGACGTCGAGGAAAAAGTTGGAGAGGGCGCGTTCGAGGCGCGCTCCCCAGCCTTTGTAAACGGCAAAGCGCGCCCCCGTGATTTTCGTGGCAACCGCGAGATCGAGAATTCCGGCTCTTTCGCCGACTTCCCAGTGGGGCTTTGGCGCGAAATCGAATTTAGGAGGCGCACCCCAGCGGCGGACTTCTTTGTTGTCGGCTGCGCTTGTACCCACGGGCACGGAAGAATGCGGAATATTGGGGATAGCGAGGAGAAGTTCGCGCTGCGTGGCGTCGAGTTCGGCTATGCGCTCATCGGATTGCTTGATGCGCTCCGAAACCTGCTTCATTTCAGCGATGATGGAGTCGGCGTTTTTCTTCTCCTTCTTGAGGCGGGCGATTTCTTCGCTGGCCTTGTTGCGCTGTGCTTTGAGCTGCTCCGTCGCGGTGATGAGTTCGCGGCGCTCCTTGTCGAGCTTACGAAAAGCGTCCAGGTCCAAAGCGGCGCCGCGCTTCTTCGCCATTTCGGCGAAGACTTCGAGGTGGTCTCTGAAATAGTTCAGGTCATGCATGGCGTTGGAAGGATACCGTAATCCGCATGGCCCTTGTAGCGCGGGGCTCCCAATTCCGGTTTCAGTGGTCCAGTTGCGTCGAGATCCTCAGTGCTCTGGGAGATGCAGGATGAAATCTCCGAGCAAAGCATTGAACCGCCCTGCGTCATCGACAAACAACGCGTGACCGGCATCTTCGAAGAGTTCGACGCGCGCGGTAGGAATGGCGGCAACAATTGGGTCGGCGGCCATGCCCTTCAACTGCGCTTGGCACATCACGAGAACGGGCCTGTCGACCTTGGCCAAGGCGGGCCGCCAGTCGGCACGGCTGATAGAGCTGACGCTGGCCGCGACGGCGCTGTCCGAGGGCATCTTGAGGGAAGCTGCGACGACGCGCTGGATGTACTCCTCGGTCTGGGGCTTCTTGTACATGCTGCGCACGAACTTCTCCGTGAATTCGCGGCGGTTAGTCTGGACCTGCTTGTACATTCCGACCATGGTGGAGATGAACTGCGGATCTTGCTTGTCCCACGCAAACCCGTCTACGAGGACGTAGCCGCGGACGCGGCTCCCGCCAAATTGCTCGGCATAGGTGAGCAATTCCGGGACTCCGAGCGACCAGCCCACAAGGACGACATGATCGAGCTTGAGATGTTCGAGGAGTTCCTTGATGTCCTGGGCGCGACGCTCGCAAGAGTTGCCCTCCGTGGGCTTGTCAGAGTCGCCTTGCGACCTGGGGTCGAGGGCCACGACGTGAAAGTGTTCGGCAAAGTACTTGAATTGCGGGTCCCAAATCCAAGCGGGCATGCTCCAGCCTGGTTCAAGAAAGATGGCCGGCCCGCTGCCGGCTTCGAGATAGTGCAGCTTGACTCCATCAGAGGTTTTGAAAGAGCCGTCCTTGCCCTCGGCACCAAGAACAAGCGTGGGCGGTATCAGCAAAAGCGGTAACAAGAGAAAAAATTTACGCAACACGAGGCACCTCACTCATCAGCTCCATGATATTCCCTTCCGAGTCCCGAAAGGCATTCATCCACAAATCATACGCCGGCATGGGGGCAATTAGGCGCGGTGGGGCTACAATTTGCACGCCTGCCTCCACAAGCCGCTGGTGAGCGACATTGAGATCGGGAACACGGAAGTACAGGATAGAGCTGGGATGATCCAGCTCGGGAGTTTCGGCGTGGCCGAGCATCAGCCGGACGCCGCCACAATCGAAGAAAGCGAGGTTGGGGGCGGTGAAGAGTAAGGGCAGCCCCAGCGTGTCACGGTAGAATGCGGTGGCGCGTGCCAGGTCGTGAACAATGATGGAAATTTGACCGATATTCTTGATGCCGAGGCTCGAAGCAGCGCTGCTCATGAGTAGTTTACCTCCGGGAGCAATTTAGTTAGCATAGCTAACTATATTCTATGACGGATGTCAAGTCCAAACGTCTCTCCGGCAGCGAGACATTCGAGGCCGCCGACCGGCTGCACTCCGCGGCCATTCATTTATTGAGACGGTTGCGGGTGCGCGACCGCGAAAGCGGCGTTGGACCGGCGCAGCTTTCGGCGCTGTCCGTGCTGGTGCTGGGAGGAGGTCCACGCTCGCTCGGCGAGCTTGCGGAGGCGGAGCAAGTCCGCCCACCGACGATGAGCCGCATAGTCGCGGGCCTGGTGCGTGCCGGCCTGGTGCGCAGGGGCAAAACAGAAGACGGGCGCCGCGTACGGCTGGAAGCCACGGCGAAAGGTACCAGGATTCTCCAGGAAGGCCGCCGGCGGCGCGTGGAATCCCTAGCACAAGCCCTCTCCTCGCTCTCTAGCGAAGACCGGGAGAAGCTGAGCGCATTGATCGATCATCTCGAAAAAGTGATTCGGCATCTCTGACCTTAGTGCTTCCTCGGGGGTACTTCCGTACCAAGACAACGGCTGCGGCCGTGTCGGGAAGTACTGGAGAGAATGAATCCGGCGAGCTATCGACGGGGGATTCGGCAGAGAACAAACTGGCCAAGTAGTCGGGAGTTGTTTGGATTTTCTGGAGTAAGACCACTTTTGCTCCTGTGTGTCGTCCTGCTGCTCGCGAGCGCAACTGGACGGCAGAAAAACCAGACCCACTTCGGATTACTGTTTCCTCCATCCCCACGCCCGGGCGGCCGGTCCCCCCATCGGCCGCTCATCTTTAATTTTAAGGCAGAAACAACAGCCCACTTACAAGCTCGGCCCTGATTTCCAATTTGGGGTCCAGTTTTGATGGATTCTGACGTTACCCAAGGTGGGAAGTTAGGTTAGGTACTTGCGGAATTTTGGACCAATCGTCCTGGCCGAGTCGCAAAGAAACTATCCAGAGGGAGCGTGGAAAAATGAAAAAGGGGGCTGGTGCAAGCCCCCTTTTCGTAATTGACGCCCCAAACCGGTAACCGAGTCGAGGATCGGTTCCGGCCACCCCGGGAAGCCAATCTTTTATGTTACTAATCAGAGAGCAAACCGCATGCCAGCGGCAAGTGTTCCACAGGGAACTTCAGAGTTGATTGAAAGTACAGCGTTTAGCCAGGGCGCCGGGCAATGGAAGCTAATGTTACACGAACGAATTCTACAAAATCCCACAGAATAACGGCCCTGCTCTCCATTCTTTGGGAGTGTATATAGTGGGTTTCCCCATACGGGACTTGCAGTCGGCCACGCATTGGTGATCACCGTGGGAGAACTAAAAGTGAAGCAAATTGGAATATCGTTATTGCGGATTTCTAGTGAAAACCATCACCGCAAATTCATGTAAGCGTTTGTGGAAAAGATTACGCTCAGGCGCCGATAGAGGAGCGGAGGGCGTTGGCGAGGGACTGGCTGAAGCGCTGGACATCGGCTTCGTGTTCGGCTTCGACCATGACGCGGGCGAGCTGCTCGGTGCCCGAGTAGCGAAGGACGACGCGGCCATTGTCTCCGAGCGCGGATTGCGCTTCGGCCAACGCGCGGGAAACCTCCGGCAGCGTGTCGAGCGGCGGTTTCGCGCGCACCTTCACGTTGACGATGAGCTGCGGATAATCCTTCAGACCTTCGACCAGCGATTCGATTTTGCCATGCATGGAGACCAGCGAAGCGATTTTTGCGGCCGTGAGCAAGCCGTCGCCGGCAGGGCTGTCATCCAGAAAAATGATGTGGCCGGATTGTTCGCCTCCGAGCACGTTGCCGCTGCGCAGCATTTCTTCGAGCACATAGCGGTCGCCGACGGCGGCACGCGCCAGCGCAATTTGTTCGCGGGCGAGGACGCGCTCGAGCCCCAGGTTGGACATGGAAGTAGCGACGACGCGGTCGCCTTTGAGCTTATTCTGGGATTTGAGGAAGCGCGCGGCGGCCAAAAGCACGCCGTCGCCGTTCACGACTCTTCCGGATTCGCAGACGAATAGAGCGCGATCGGCATCGCCATCGAAGGCTACTCCGAGGCGCGCTTTCTCCGCAACGACACGCTTCCGCAGACCCTCCAGGTGAAGAGATCCGCATGCGGCATTAATGTTGCGGCCGTCGGGTGAAACGCCCATGGCCACGACGTCAGCACCCACCGAACGAAACAATTCCGGGCCGAGCTTGTAAGCGGCCCCATTGGCGCAATCGAGAACGATGCGAAAGCCGCTGAACTTCGCGCCGGGAATAAACCGCTTCCGCAAAAAAGCGAGATATTCCGCGTCAAGGGATTCATCGGCGGCAAGCGGCGGCGAATTCTTTGGCGGTGCTTCTGCCCGATATTTCAAGATCCCTGCTTCAAGCTCTTCCTCGACAGCATCCGGGAATTTCATTCCCGCGTGTGAGAACAATTTCACACCGTTGTCCTGAAACGGATTGTGCGAGGCGGAGATGACCACTCCGGCGTGAAAATCACCCTGGCGGACCAGGCAAGCGACGCCCGGAGTGGTGATCACGCCAGCAAAAGCAACCGTGGCGCCCGCCTGCGCGAGGCCGGCCGCCAGTAAGGAAGCGATGTGCGGGCCGGATTCGCGCGTGTCCATCCCGATCAGGACATGCGCCGCGCTGTGTTCGCGCTTGAGATACGCTCCGAGTGAGCGCCCGGTGGCGTAGAGAGTGGCGTCATCAAGCGGGGGCGTGCCCGGGACACCGCGTATCCCGTCGGTTCCAAAAAACTCTTTGGCCATGGGAAAAGCCTGTCTCTCCAGAGTGTGTGGCCGGGCCCGGTCAGGGCCAGCTTCCGTGCGGATGACCTCACAAATCTTAGCACACGCAAAACCGCGGCTTTACTGCCTAGCTCCGTGCATGCCCCATTGCATAACCGGGCCAAATCAAGAATCAGATCGCTCAAATCCCTGGATTTGCCGTATCGAAGCAGAAGCGCACGAGGTCATAAACGTTTTGCGAGAATGTGTTAACGTGTAGCACCGGAGTTGCTCGTGTCCGCCACGCAAACGCCGCCATCGCTCGTTCGCTTCACAAGTTCCAATTTCAGCATGCGCGTCCTTGCGGCAGCCATCATTTTGCTGTTCTTTTATTACGCCGCCGGCGTGGTGATCACGCTGCTGCTTTCCATTCTGCTGGCCTATTTTCTCGATCCGGCGGTGGAATTCCTGGAAAGAATGGGGCTGCCTCGAACGGTCGGCGCGATGGTAATGGTGCTGATCCTGATCGCCGTGCTAGTCGCGGGGGGCTACGGACTGTGGACGCGCGTCGCAGACTTCGCGGAAAACTGGCCGAAATACAGCACTGTCCTTCGGCAGGCAGCAGGCGCCGTGGAAGGCAAAATAAAAGGGATTGAAGGCCAGGTTTCGCAAATCGCGCCCGAGCAAGGCGCTTCCTCCGCGCCAGCAGTGCGCACGGAACCCAGTATCGTGCGCACGCTGATCTTTAGCGGGGTTCGCCCCCTGTATGCCTTGTTTCTCGAAGTTACATTCATGCCCTTCCTGGTTTTCTTCATGCTCGCCGAGAAGCGGGAACTTTGGCACGGAACATTACAGCTTTTTCCTGCCTCACGCCGCACGCAAGTCAAGGAGACGCTGGAGGATTTGCGCGATGTGCTTCGCGATTACCTGGCAGGAATGAGCATCGTGACGCTGGTCGTGATTGCGTCCAGCAGCCTTTTTTTCTGGGTCATCGGGATGGAATATCCCATACTCACAGGAATCGCTTCCGGGATCCTGAACATGGTGCCCTACATTGGTGCAGTGATGGCTTGGCTGCCGGCCTTTCTCATCGCGCTCGCAAAATGGAAAGCGCTCGGGCAGTTCGCGTTGATCGCGGCGACGCTGACGGCCATTCACGTTTTGGCGATCAATCTGCTGGCGCCTAAATTAGTGGGCCGCCGCGTGCGCCTGAATGCCGTGGCAATCACCATTGCGCTGCTCTTCTGGGGCTGGGTCTGGGGCGGCATGGGACTGGTTCTGGCGATTCCGATTACTGCGACTCTACGCGTAATTTGCGATCACACCGAATCGTGGAAACCGATCGGGCGCTGGCTCAGCGCATGAAACCGCGGCGCAGACGGTGACCGTCTTAGCCCTTCGGCAATCAGCCAAGATGCAACCAACAATTTTTACCGAGGTAAGAAACTGTGAGTCATAAAACCGTGCTATGTGTGGCTGCTCTGGCGCTTTTGGCGATGACCTCTCCTCGTGCGGGCGGCTGGGGCTGTAAAGGCCACCAGACTGTGGCCTTGATCGCAGAGAAGCACCTGACGCCTGAAGCCCGGCAATTGGTTCAGAAGCTTCTTGGCGACAACCCGATTGATCCGAAGCTAAAGCGCTGGTGCGGCAACGCCACGACAGACCTGATGGTGGATGCCTCCACCTGGCCGGATGATGTGCGCAACGAGCGCAAGAACGGGCCCTGGCATTACATCGATATTCCGCGAGGCAAACACAAGGGCGATTTGGCAGAGTACTGCGGCTCCGAAGGATGCGTGACGCGCGCCATCGAAGAGCAACGCGCCATTTTGAAGGATAAGTCCGCCGATCCTTTGAAGCGCGCCGAAGCGATCCGTTACCTCATCCACTTTGTCGGCGACATGCATCAGCCGCTGCACGCCATCACCAATGCAGACAACGGCGGAAATTGCGTGCCGGTGAAGTATCTTCGCCATGAGCCACTGGCCAATTCGCTCCATCCGGAGCGCGAGGAGTATTCACCCAATCTTCATCAGGTCTGGGACACGGAAATTGTGGAACGCGACATGGAAATCTCCAACCCATTTCGTTATGCCGACGAACTGGACGAAAAGTTTCACACCGAAATCGCCTTCTGGGAAGCGGCCGGCATCCACGTGGACAACTGGGCCTGGGAGAGCCACAAGCTGGCGGAGACCGCCGTCTACGATGCCTTCCCGGAAAAAATCACCGTCGAACCAGACATGAAATTGAAAAGCTGCGCGGAAGACAGTCACATGGGAAAACGGATGTTTGATAAGCATCTAGCAATCGGCGAGGCGTATCAAGCCAGCGCCGCGAAAGCCGTGCAGATCGGCCTTGCGGAAGCGGGCGTACGTCTGGCGATGATTCTGAACGATGCGGCCAAGTCTGCGAACTAGGATTCTTTTCCTCAGGGCTTCGGCGCGGGAGATCCGGCCTCTGGGACTGACACACCAAGCGATTTGATGTACCGCACCAACTGCCAGCGCTGCGGTTCCGGAAGTTTCGACCAGACCGGCATATTCTTTCGAACCACTCCATTGGTCAGCAGCCAGAAAAGAGTTCCGGGCGTTGCGTTTTGGACTTCCGGAGCGCGAAGGCTCGGCGCCTTGCGCGTGCCTTCGGCGGATTTGCCATGGCATTCTGCGCAGTGCTGTTCAAACAGAATGGCGCCGGCGGCAACAGCGTCTGGATCGCTCTCCAGTGGATTGGTGCGCTCCCGTGCTTTCTTGGGTGCCATTTGCAATTCGGCGTAAACAGATGGATCGTAACTTGGCGTTGCGCCTCCGGCTGGTTTGTCGGAATTTTGGCTTTGCGCTAGGACAACAGATACCACAAGAAACCAAGCGCAAACAGCAAGCGCCGCGGCGATGGTTTTCACTTGCGCCCCCTAAAGAGCCGGCTGACCATCGAACCGAAACCTGTTATTTCCCGCGACACGCCCCAGCGCATGAGGAATTGGTGGCTGTTGTCGTTCAAACCAAAGCCCGGCGAGATCCGCAATCCCCACCCGGAGGGCAAATTCCACGCCAGCACGGGCGCCAGATAATGCGCTGTATCGTGGAGTCCAAAACTGTGCCGGTCACCCAGGCCACCATACATTTCGACACCGGCGACGAAGTTTTGCGGACAGAAAGTGCAGCGTTTTGCGGAAGCCTTCAGCGCGAGCGGGCGGCTGGCGCCGAGAGCGTAGCCGAATTCCCAAGGTGAATTCGTAAGGTTCTTGGCCGCGAGCGTGTTCTGCGTAAAGTTCCAGCCCTTGAACGTGCTGGACAGGATGAGCTTCAACTCAATTTCATGAATGTGTTCTTTGCGAGCTTCTGCGTTCGAAACGTGGAAGTCTGACTCCACATCGTGCCCTTCGCCTTCCTTGAGGATCTTGTCCGCGCCGTTCTTGTTTTCATACTCGACATAGAAGATGGGATTGATGAAATGTTCGCGCTTCAGAGGCCGGAAGCGATTCTCCCAACGGAAACCGGTGAACACCGTGCTGTCGCTGGAGGTAGTCTGGCCATCCAGGTAGATTTCCGTGGTCCACCAGGCGGCCGCGCCGTATTCGAATTCCGCCCAGTAGCCGTGGAAGTCGTTCCCGCCCCGCTGGGTCCCGAAGGTAGAGAAATACTCGATCTCCAAGTTGCCTGGCTCCTCCAGGTAGTGATCATAGGCGACAAAATACGGGTTTTCCTGGGCGAGGGCAGAAGGAGCAGAGCAGAAAGAAACTAGAAAGAGGCAGAGAGCACCAAACAAAGCGAGCCGACAGGTCAAGACCAAGAAACTCTCCTTGCAAATGAGTTGCAATTACTCAATCAGACTAACTTAGTCCTATATTGTTTGCAAATCGCTTTCATCTGAACCTGCCCCTCTTTTCCCCCCAAAGAGAGCCGGGCGTTGACACCTTAAGCTGAGCGCGCCATTCTTGGCCGGATTCTCCTACGCTCACATGAGGAGGCCGGGTGGATTCCGCAAAGCTCGTGCTCGCGCTGCTCGAAGAAGGCTACGAAAAGAAGACCTGGCACGGACCGAACCTCAAGCAATCCATCAAAGGTGTTACGGCAAAGCAGGCCGCGTGGCGCCCGGGGCCGGGCCGGCACAATATCTGGGAAGTGATGCTCCACGCCGCGTACTGGAAATATGCCGTGCGGCGAAGAATCGAAGGCGGCAAGCGCGGCTCGTTCGTACTCAAAGGAAGCAATTTTTTTGCGCGACCCGAAAAAGGAAAATCAAACGATGCGGCCTGGAGTGCAGACAAAGAATTACTTGAGCGAGAACACCGAGCCTTGCTAGCGACGGCAGCAAAATTATTGCGCACTCCAAGAGCCGCAAAATTCCTGCCCCAACTCTATGGCATCGCCTATCACGATATCTATCATGCCGGGCAAATCCGGCTTCTCCGCCGGCTGATGGGGCGTTGATCAGCGCGCATGCTTTCGCAGCGACTGCACTACAGAGGACATATCCCGGGCACCCTGGAAGAGGCGAATCGCCGCGATCCCATAGGCGCCCGCCGCAAGACAATCGGAGGCGTTCGCCAAAGTAATTCCGCCGATGGCTAACACTGGGATGGAAACCGTGCGGCAGACTTCGGCGAGGCGTTCAAGACCCTGCGGCGCACCGAACGCGGCTTTCGATGGCGTGGTGTAGACGGGGCCAAAAAAAAGATAATGCGCGCCGGCAATCGCGGCCGATTTCGCGGCTTCCAAAGAGTGGCAGGAAACGCCGATGACGAAATCTTCCCGTTCGCCGCGGCTCTCGAGAAATCGCCTGGCTTCCGGCAGCGGAAGACTACTCTCGCCGAGATGGACGCCGCCGGCGCGTTCCGAAAGAGCGACGTCCAGCCGGTCGTTCACGAGAATGTGCGCGGGGGCTCCGTTGCTCGCCTCGTGTTTCGCGGCCCGATGCAAAGCCTCTCGCGTAAGCCAGGCGTAGTCTCTTCCGGAAAGATCTTTCTCCCGAATCTGAATCCAATCGACGCCGGAAGCTGCGGCGGCCTCGACCTTCGACAACAGAGTCTCTAGTGCCTGCCGAGGTTCGGATTCGGAAAGGCTGCGCCGGTCGGTCACGTAGCAAAGAAGCGGCCGGCGAGCGGTGTTATTGAGGGGGAACACGATCAGGCCCCGGTCTTGAACCAATCCAGCCGATTGCCAGAAAGATATCCAGGACCCCGACGCCGCTCACAGCACCGCGAAAGGACGGATGAAGCACTATGCGCATGAGCGAAGGATAGTGGCTAAGGAAAAAATTCTGTTCCCAGTAGACGGACCACGGCAGATAAAGAAGCATTGCTCCCATTTCGAATGCAAGTACGACAAGCAATGCGCGATAAAACCGGCTCATGGTTCAGTGAAATTCCGTCCTGCAGGGAATGGTTCAGGATCGACGGATGGGCTTCTGAAGGGCAGCGATGCGCTCGGCCACGTCACGGTAGTCGATGTTCATCGCGTAGACTTGGGAGAAACTCTTCAACGCCGCTTCAGGCTCGCCCGCCGATTCCTGAGCTACGCCCAAATCATACCGCAACGCGAGCGTGCTTTCCGGATCATTGCCTGGCGTCTTCAAAGCACGCTCGTACCAGATGGCAGCAATACCCGGCTGACCCTTTTCCATGAAGGCAAGGCCCAGAAGTGTGCAGCACTGCATGGTGTAGCGGAAAGCGCGGCCGCGGTCGCTGGCTTTGGCAACTTTCTGGAACTCGCTGATGGCCTCCTCAAGGAGACCCATTTCACGAAACGCGATGCCAAGGTTGTAGTGTGTTTCGAGGTCTTCATCTTCCGCGCCCATCTCGCCGAGTTCGGCGCGAAACTCGTCGAATACTTCCTTGAGCGGACTCGACTCCGTGGACTGCGACGGCGCCGCATCTTTCTTCGCGGCAGAGGGCGGCGGCGCGCTGGGCGCTGATCCTGAAAATCCCGGCGTCAGTTCGCCGATACCGAGCTGATCGATTTCGTTGGCAAGATCCGCAAGAAATTGATCCGAAGCAAAGCTGTTCCCGGGGGGCGGAGTCGGCGCTGTGTTTTTCCCGACTGGCGTGCGTGGCGCGACTGGTTTTTCGGGCGGTTTCTGGTCATACGCGGGCACCAGCGGCTCCGCATCCAGTACGAGTTCATACTCCTGTTCCAGTTCGAATTCCGGTTCGCTCTTCTGGGGAGGTTTCGGCGGAGTCTTGGCCGCCGGCACTTGCTTGGCCGGAGGCTTGGCCTTCGCTTTTTCCATGACGGGCTCCGGCTTGAGCGGAATTGCGGGAGCGGCGCTTGCGACTTCGGATGGCTCAGCGACCGGCGGTTCTTCGCCAATCTGAAACTCTTCCACATCCCCAGGCTTCGTTTGACGCGTAGGCGCGGCAGCAGCGGGCTTCGCCGGCACTGGAGCAGCCGCTTCGGCGGGACCGGGACGCGTCTCTTCGAGAAGAGTCGCCCATTCGTCGGACAAATCGACTTCCTGCACTTCGGCTTGCGCGGGAGGGGAGTTCACTTCAACTGGCTCGGGGCGCGCTTCTTTCACAGGAGCAGCCGGGGCAGGCGGAGGTGCAGCCGGCATAGGTACTGCGGCGATTTCAGGTATTGTGCCATCCGCAGGCTGGGCTTCTGCGGCTTCCGGAGCGGCAGGTTTTGACGGAGGAACCGCGATCGCCAATTCCTCATCCGTCAAACCAGCGGCACGCTGGAAGCGGCGGCGCAATTCTCCGAATCGTTCGGAGCTGCGCTTGTCGCCCGTTTCACTGTGAATCTGCTCTAACTGCGCGGCGAGTTCGGCAGTGCGCCGGTCATCGCCCGCGCCAAGGACAAAGTCGAGCAGTTTCTCGAGCGTCGGCGTGTGGCGCGGCGCTCGGCGAAGGATAGCTTCGAGCAATCCAATCGCCTTTTGCGTGAGGCCGTAACTCGCGAAAAGATCCACGTCGGTGAGCGACTGCGCGATAAATTTTTGCGTTTCTTCGTCAAGGGCAGGCTCACTGGAGACAGCCGCGGGTTTGACTGATACTTCCAGCGCGGGTTCTTCTTCGTCGTCGACTGGCAGTTTGGCGGCAGGAGCCTTCGGGATCTCCGCGCGCAAGTTTTCCTCGGGAAAATCTTCTGCCTCTCCCGCCGGCAGTTGTCCCATTTTACGGAGAACGCCGTTGAGTTTGCGCTTTGCCGAATCGCTGTCCGGATCGCGGTCGACAAGCTGCTGAAAAATCTGCTTGGCGCGCTCCCACTGGTGACTGGCGACCAAGGCGTCTCCCAGGTGCGCCAGCGCATCCGGCAAACGGAAGGAATCGCTGGTGCGGCCATACAGTTCCACGAGCCATTCCAGCGGCTCCAGGGTGCCAGGCATGCTTGCTGCAAGTTCGTTGAGTAATTTCCCGACAACCTCGTGCTCTCCGGCGTCGATCATGGGCAGCCGGGATTTCTCCAAGATCTCCATGGCTTTTTCGGGATTGCCGGATTGCAGCAGCGATTCCACAACCTTCTGCATCGGCCCAAAATTCTTCTCGTCGGCTTCAAATACGCGATGCGCGAGCGCCGAAGCCTGGTCCCAATCGGAATTCTTGAGATACAAGTCGAGGAGGAGCTCTGTCTGCTCACCGCCTTTCTCGAGATCGGCGGCCTGTTCCAGAAGCTGGGCGGCCTTGGCAACATTGCCCTGGGAAGAATGCGACCGTGCTTTGACGATTACTGCGGCTGAATTGTTGGGATCGAGTTTCAGCGCCTTGTCCGCGAGCTTTTCGCTTTCTCCCTGCTCGCCGCGAGCCAGCGCACGCTGCGAAGCAGACACGTACCCTTCGATGGCGTCCCGTGTCTGGCCCATGGCTTGATACAAATCGGCCAGGCGTATCTGTATGCGGAGGTTATCAGGCTCCGCTTGCAGAAGTTTTTTCAGAAGTCCGATGGCTTCCGGCTGGCGATTGCTCTTCAGGTGAATTTCCGCCAGTTGCAGGAAAAGAGGGCGGGCCTCGCTCATTACGCCCTGTTGAACGTACAGGTCAGCAAGCTTTTCGAGGGGGCGAATTTCTTCAGGAGCCAGCTTGGCGATGCGCTTGTAGACCGCGATTGCTTTGGTAAGGAAACCGTCGCCAACGAAAATCTGCGCAAGGCGCTCGAAGTAGTCGATGGCCTGGAACGTTTCTCCCTGGCGGATATAGAGCTCACCGATGGTCATGAGCGTGACCTGATCGCGCGGCTCGTACTTCAGAATATTCTGGTATTCGGCGATGGCCTGGGCGACTTTGCCCTGGTTCAGCAGCTTTTGTGCGGCCTCTACGTATTTGCTTTTGTTATAAGCCATGCGCGAACTGGGACAGACCTCCCCGCGGGAGTCTGTCCGTGACGTTCTCCTCAGTGGGTTGCGGCAGCGGAAAATCCCGCAACACTACTGAACTACGCTATCAGGCGGGAAAAAGACAAGTCAACGAACCCAAAGTACCTTGTGAGTAGCCAGTTATCCCCTTTCCATTCAGGAAATTCACAGGCGAAAACGAGGCGAAGAGTCCGAGAACTCTTTCTGCTACCGCATTAGGGATCAACCCTAATTCTCGAGCGGGAGCTGCGCTTGGGTCGCGCCAGCGGCCCAGCATCCGGATTCGCGAACGGGAGCAAAGGAATAGCGGTGAAGGGGCGTCGGGCCGTGCTGGCGCAAGGCCTCGAGATGGTCGGGCGTGCCATAGCCTTTGTGGCGCGCCAGCCCGTATTGCGGATAGACGACATCCCACTCTTCCATCCGCATGTCACGGTGTGTTTTCGCCAGGATCGAAGCTGCAGCGATTGAGATGCTGCGAGCGTCCCCCTTGATGAGAGACTTTTGCTCGATTAAGACGTCGAGCTGCATGGCATCAATGAGCAAATAGTCGGGCGGAATTGCGAGCTGCTGGAGCGCGGCGGTCATGGCCTGACGTGAGGCCTGGTAGATGTTCCAGGCATCGATGCGCTGGGCGTCCACTTCGGCGACGGCCCAAGCGAGAGCGTGTTCGCGGACGCGCGGGGCAAGTTCTGTCCGGCGTTCGGGAGTGAGCTTTTTGGAATCGTCCAGACCGACAATGCGCCGCTTGGGATTGAGAATCACCGCAGCGGCAACGACCGGGCCAAAGAGCGCGCCGCGTCCGGCTTCATCAATGCCGGCTATGCGCATCCAGCCCAGTTTGCGCGCCGCTCGCTCAAAACGGGAGGAGCAGAGTCGGCTCATTCGTTGTGAATTTTACCACGCGAACGTCGCTGCGCCTTAACAATTACTGGTAACGCAAAACGATCATCGGATCGACGCGTGTTGTCCGGCGAGCTGGAATGTAACACGCGGCGAAAGCGACCATTGTGAAGACGAGCGCGACAACGGTAAGAGTGAGAGGATCCCTTGCGCTGACGCCGTACAGCATTGCGGACATGAATCGAGTCAACCCAAATGCTCCCAGCAAGCCAACGACAACGCCGACGACGGTCATTTTCATTCCTTCCCGCAGAACCAAACCAAACACGTCGGTTGACCGGGCGCCCAGCGTCAAACGAATTCCGATCTCGCGCTTGCGCTGCACGACAGATTGCGCGAGGACACCGTATATGCCGATGACCGCCAGAAGCAACGTTAGTCCGGCAACGATACCCATAATGACCGCCCGGAAGCGGGGATGCGCAAGGAATTCCGAATAGCGGTCCGTCATTGTTCGGACGCCGTAGACAGGGACACCACTATCAACACGAGAAACCTCGGCTTGCAGTAAGGAGCCCAAAACGAGCGGATTACCTGCAATTCGAATCACGAGCCCCATTGACCTGCCGGCGGCCTGCGCAACAGGCAGATAGACCAGAGCGGGTTCTACGTATCCCATCTCCTGATAGACTATGGTTCGTTTTTCATCGCCGACCACGCCAACAATCGTAAGCCAAGGACCATTGCCTCCTGACTTTCCAAGCTTGATTTGCCTGCCAAGCGGATCTTCCTTGGGGAAATACATGCGGGCCATCCGGTCGTTTACGATCGCAACCCGCTGCGACTCCTCGCGGTCGCGCGAATCGAATTCGCGGCCTTGCAGAAGCGGAACGCCAAGCACTCGAAAGTAGTCGGCGCCAACGTCGACGCTATTGACGGCTCCCAGGTTTTCGATTGTTACTTTTCCTGACACTGCCAATTCGCTGGAAGCGCCACCGTTGTAGGGAGGCAACGACGAGCACAAAGAAACTCCCGTAACACCTGGCAGCGCAGCGAGAGCAGCGTTCAGCTTGGAATAGAAAACTATTCGCTGGCTCATCTCGGAGTAAGCAATGGGCGGAAGGGCAACTTCTGCAGTCAGAAGATGATCAGGGCGAAAACCGAGCGGCACAGACCCCAAGCGGTAGATGCTTTCAATCAACAGGCCCGCGCCGGATAGCAGAACCATCGCTAGCGTCACCTGACCGACCACCAGCAATTTACTTGTACGATGATTTTTCGAGCGGGTGGCAGTCCCGCCTGAATGTTTCAAAACATCATTCAAGTCGACTAGGGACGCCCGCCACGCCGGCACCAATCCAAAGAACATGCCCGTGACCGCCGCGAGAAGCGCAGCAAAACTCAGAACGTGGAAATTTAGAGTGACCTGATTGCCGGGAGGGAGCTCCACAGGGTTCGCGGAATTGAAATATCGCACGCTGGCAACTGCAAACAAAACTCCCGTGAAAGTCCCCAACATGGCGAGGAGCATGCTTTCGACGAGTAGCTGGCGTATTAAGCGGGAACGGCCTGAGCCAAGCGCGGCGCGAACTGCCAGCTCCCTTTGTCTTTCAGCAGAACGGCCGAGCAACAAACTGGCGACGTTGAGGCAAGCGATGAGAAGAACCAAGAACATCGCTGCGGACAAAGCCAGTAGCGCCGCTCGCAGGTTTCTTCCTGCCATCCAAGTAAACTGTTCCCTGAGGTCACGCACGATCGGGGTAATCTGAGCCACCCAGCTCCCTGCGGGTGATTCCTTGACGACTCGCTGATGAAGGTCGACCAGTTCGGCTTCAGCAATGGCCATGCCAACGCCGGGCTTAAGCCGGGCGAAAATTCCCACGACAGAATCAAAAGGTTTCTCCGAGAACTGGCTATCCGGTGTAATCAACGTCCATAGAGAGGTTTGCTTCGGGTAGAACTCAAACCCCTTAGGCATTATGCCGGCCACAACACAAGGCTTCCCGCTCAGCGTCAGTGTGTTGCCTACAATACCTTGCGCCGATGCCAACTCGTTTTGCCAAAACGAATGAGCCAGTACAACGGTGCATCCGTTATGAATATCCTCCGGCGCAAATGTGCGGCCTTGGGCCGCCGGGATGCCCAATAGTGAAAAGAAGCCGACGCTGGCTGGAATGGAAACGACCTGATGGGGCGAACCACGCCAAGTTAAGATCTCGCCTGCCCTCGCCCAAGTCAGCGCCTCCAATGCTTCAAAGCTGTGATTGCGCGCCTTAAATTCCTCGAAATCTCGATAGGAAGCGAATATCTTTGACGCAGGCTGGCCAATTTCGCTGCACCAGATAGCAACCAGACGCTCAGCGTCCCGATACGGAAGCGGTCTCAAAAGCACGGCATCGACAATGCTGAAGATGGCGGTGTTTGGGCCGATGCCGAGGGCTAGCGTCAAGACGGCAACGGCGGTGAAGCCGGGGCTCTTGCGGAGCATACGCAGTGCGTAGCGCACGTCCTGCAAGAGAGTTTCCAGGAAGGGCAGGCCACGCTGTTCGCGGTGCAGTTCTTTAGTTTGTTCGACGCCACCGAATTCACAGCGCGCTGCATGGCGCGCGTCTGCCGGGCTCATGCCGCGTCGAATGTTCTCCGCGGTGAGAAGGTCCAGATGAGTTTGCAGTTCAGCGTTGAGTTCCCGCTCGAGACGCTGCTTGCGGAATATGTTCCAGAATCGTGACAGCAAGTTTCCCAGGCGAAACATTCTCTCCACTCCTCTCACTCGTAGCGCAAGGCAACCATCGGATCGACACGCATTGCCCGCCGGGCGGGAATCCAAGCGGCGAAGAACGCCACCGCGAGTAAAACAAACAGAGCCGACGCGAGAAGGAACGGGTCATGCGCGCGAACTTCAAAGAGAAGAGACTCCAGGAAACGCGAGCTAAGCCAAGCTCCCAGCAGGCCAAGCGCCGCACCTGCAACGGTCCAGCGCACCATGTTCAAAAGAACCATGGTCAGGACATTCCGAGAAGTAGCGCCGAGAGCGATTCGGATGCCGATTTCTCGGGTCTGCTGAGCGACCAGGAATCCGACGACACCGTAGATCCCGATCCCCGCAAGCAGGACGCCTATGCCCGCGAACAATGACAGCAAGACCGCCGTGAACCGTGGGCGCTGCGCCAGCTTTCCGACTCGGCTATTCATGCCTTCGATCGCCACCGGAACTGTAGGATCGATGGCGGCCGTCTCCGAACGAATCCACCGGGCGATAGCCTCAGGATTGATGGCGCTCTGAACGATGAAATGCCCAGAACGGAAGTAGCCGCCTGCCTCATTTTTCCAGGGAATGTAAAACTCGGGATCGGCGGGCGCGTCGAGGCCGTTGTTCTTCACGTCTCCGGCAATGCCAACAATCGTGCGCCATTCGTTTTGCGATCCAAAACGAAACGACTTGCCCAGAGGGTCCTCTCCGTTGGGGAAAAGCCTTTTCGCGAGCGCTTCACTCAGGATTACGGGCTTCTTCGCTGGCGAGCGATCCTCCTCGCGAAAGCCGCGGCCGTGAAGGATCGGAACGCTCAGCGCTGGGAAATAGGTAGGAGTGACATAGCGATAGCCAATCATTCCGCCGGTGCCCGCGCTGAATTTCGCATGGCCGGGAATGTCGATGGACGATAGGAAAGTGGCTTGCATGCCGCCGGAAGGAGGCAGCGTGTCGCTCAAGCCCAGCGCGGTTATGCCCGGCATCTGCCTCAGGCGGGATTCGAGCTGGCTGAAGAAGGCGATTTGTTTCCCGCTATCGGGATAGCGGTATTGAGCGAGATCCAGTCCAGCAGTGATGACACTTCTTGCGTCCATGCCGAGTGAAACCGTTTCGAGTTTCCAGAGGCTGCGCAGGAGCAGACCAGCGCCAGCGAGCAGAACTAGCGAAACGGCAATTTGTATGGTGACCAGTGCCTGGCGGAGCACGCCTCGCGACGTCGAGTGAATCTCTTTTCCGGTGAGCAGTTCCGGCAGCGGACGGCGCAACGCCGAGGCGAGGCCGAACAGAATGCCGGAGACGAGCGAAACGCCGAGTGCAAAAAGCAAAACGCGAATGTCAATCGTGGCCTGCTCCAGCCGCGGAATACCCTCGGGCGCGATAGAGACAAAGAGACGAAGCAAGAGTTGAGCGAACCAGCAGCCCGAGAGGCCGCCCAGCACTCCGAGTAGCAAACTTTCCGTCAGCGCCTGGCGAGCAAGCCGTGCCCGCGTCGCACCCAGGGCAGTGCGAACGGCCAGCTCTCGCATGCGGCTGGTTGCCCGCGCGAGGAGCAGGTTCGCGACATTCGTACACGCAACGAGCAGCACGGCCAGGACGGCGCCAAGAAGGACCCATGAAGCTACGCGTGAATCCTGTATCTGCCGATCGCGGAGAGAACGCACGCGGAACGAAACCTCGTGACGAAACTGCGGAGGAACATAATTGAGGGACTGCTGGAAGAGCTGCTCCATCGCCGCCGCCGCTTGATTGATGCTGATGCCGGGCTTGAGCCGCGCAAAGGCCCGCAAAATCATTTGCCGCGCATTGGGCCCGCGATCCGTGGAGCCATCGAGAGCCGCGGGAACAAGAATGTCTTCGTGGCCAAGATTTGGCATTTCGAATTGCGGCGGAAGAACAACAACAACGACGGTGGGCCGGCCGTCGAGGGAAATCGCGCGGCCTGGAAGATTGCGGTCACCGGCGAAACGGGAGCGCCACAGCCCGTAGGTGACAAGCGCGACGCGCGCGCCGTTCGGCCGGTCTTCCTCGCTCGTGAAATTGCGACCGAGGAAAGGCTGAATGCCGAAGGTCGGCAGGAATGTCGATTCGACGAGCGCGCACTTCAGACGGACGGGATTCCGTTCGGTGAGATCGCAATCGGCTCCGCCGGGGACAAACGAGGTTACGGACTCAAACGGAGTCTGCGCTTTCTTCCAGTCCACGTAATCCGGACCGAGCACAAACTCATTCGCTTCGAACGGGGCTTTATCGCCAAAGCTAACCAGGCGTTCGTCGTGGGGATAGGGCAGGCTGCGGAAAAGAATACGATCGACCACGCTGAAGACCGCTGTCGTGGATCCGATCCCCAGGGCGAGGGTGAGTATCGCTACAAGTGCAAATCCCGGGCGCTTCGCCAAAGCCCGAAGGGCAAAGCGCAAGTCTTGCAGCAGCTCATCGAGAAATGGAATGCTGCGGTGGTCGCGGTGCAGCTCTTTCATTTGTTCGACGCCGCCAAATTCACGGCGTGCGGCATAGCGCGCTTCGGCGGGACTCATGCCTCGGCGAATGTTCTCCTCGGTGAGCATCTCCAGATGTGCCTGAAGCTCGGCCTCGAGGTCACCGTCAAGTTTCCGTTTGCGAAACAGGCCACGCAAACGCACGCCGAAAATGTGAAGCCACTCCACGTCAGGCTCCTTCCGTACCACCGAGAAGGCGTGCCATGAGCGCGGTCATGCGCTCCCAACTCCGAGTTTCTGCGAGCAACTGCTTGCGCCCCGCACGCGTCAGCGAGTAAAACTTCGCCTTGCGGTTATTTTCCGAAGCGCCCCACTCGGAAGCGATCCAGCCACGTTGCTCGAGCCGCAGCAAGGCGGGATAAAGCGTGCCCTGGTTGAGCTTGAGCAAGTCTTCCGAGACTTGCTGGACACGCTGGGCAATGCCATAGCCGTGCAGCGGGCCTATGGTGTGAAGGGTTTGCAGAACAATGAGGTCGAGTGTGCCTTGCAGAACTTCTCCGCGGGGAGGAGCCATGTTTTCTCCTTTAGATAAACAACAGGAGCATATTCTCCTTCCTGTTGAATGTCAACAGGACGGATCTTTGGAAGACGTGGCGCGTCTGCGAAGATCGCCCAGCAGAAGCATCCTTGCAACTCTGCGCGCGAAAGAAACTGTCACTTCAGAAGACAGGTTGACCGCGGAGCGCAACGCGGCCTAGGATGGCCGGGCAAATTCTGCGCTTGCTTTGGGTGTTAGGGGGGATTCCATGTCTCTTTACTTGCGGTCTGTTTTGCTTCGAGCCGGTTTTTGTCTCTGCTGCGTACTAGTCTTAATTAGACTAGTTCCTGCGACCGCGGCACAAGGCTTAGCGAGCGGCGACCTTTCGCGCTTGCGCTCCGTTGGCAGCGTCGAGCTGTCGCCCGACGGCCGGCGCATTGCCTACAGCGTGGTCATGCGTGACCGGCCTGGCCGCCCTTACGGCCAACTCTGGAGCATCGATCTGGCCACGCAAAAATCCGTCCGCGTGGGCAGCGAAAAAGATTCCGGCGGCGGTCCGCTGTGGTCGCCCGACGGCAAGTGGTTCGTGTTCGAAGGGCATCAAGGCAAAAAAGGCGGATTGTTCGTAGCGCGGCCGGACGGCTCGGAGGTCACGTTTCTCGCGTCGCCGAGCGGCACCAACAGCCCGCTGCCGGGCACGGGCAAGGATTTCACCTGGTCTCCCGACGGCAAGCAGATCGCGTTTATCTCCTCGACTCCCGGCGCGGAGGCTGACGAAGCCAGCGGCGATCCCATGGTGATCACGCGCTATCTCTATAAGCCGGACGCAGGCGAAGGGATGACGCGCTTCAATGACAATCAGCGCCTGCATATTTTTGTTGTCGACGTGTCCACAAAGCAGGTGCGCCAGCTCACCCAAGGGAACACCGATGAACATTCCATCGACTGGTCTCCGGACGGCAACGAGATTCTCTTCGCTTCGAATCGCGAGCCGAATCAGGATGAGTTTTTCAACTACGACATTTTTGCCTTGAAGGTTGCGGACGACACTATTCGCCGCGTGACCGCCACGGAGTACAACGAATACGAACCGTTGTGGTCGCCCGACGGCAAACGCATCGTGTTTCGCGGGACGCGCCGCGGGTTGACCGACCGCGAAACGACCATGGAAGACACCCACGTTTGGGTAATGAACGCCGACGGTAGCGACCGCCGCGAAATTGGCGCAGCGCTGGACAACCGCCAAGGTGCGCCGCGATGGGCGTCGGATGGCAGCGCGGTTTATTTCACGATTCAAGAGCGCGGGAGCGTCCACTTAGTGCGGCTGCCGATTTTAGTAGGCAAGCCGGAGTACGTGGTGAAAGACACGGGGGGCGTGGGCGGCTGGTCGGTCGGGAAAGATGGATCGCTGGCGTACGGTTTCGTGTCGCCACAAGACTCAACAGAACTCTATTTCAAAACGGGCAATTCCGCACCACGCAGGCTCACGGACTTGAACGCGGAACTCTTCGTGGGAAAAAAGATTGCCGAAGTCGAGTCTTTCACTTTCATCAGCAACGACAACAAGTTCGAAGTCGAGGCTTTCCTCACCAAGCCGCTGCGAATGACCGCGACATCGAAGCATCCGCTTATCGTCAATATTCATGGCGGGCCGCACGGGCAAAATGGTCCGGTATTCAATTTCAAGAATCAGGTCTACGCGGCGCATGGCTGGGCCACGCTGAACGTTAACTATCGTGGCTCCACCGGCTACGGGCAGAAGCTCGCCGACGCCGTTTTCGGCGATCAGGACGGAAACGAAGGGCAAGATGTTTTGTATGGAGTGAGCGCAGCGGTTCGCCGTTACTTGTGGATCGATCGCGAGCGTATGGGAATCGAAGGCGTAAGCTACGGCGGCCAACTGACCGACTGGCTCATCACCCAAACGAATGAATTCAAGGCCGCAATACCTATCGCCGGAATCGCCAACCTAGTCAGCTACAACTACATGACCTATTACAACCAATATGAGGAGATGGAATTCGGACAGTTCCTGCACCAGGGAAATTTAATGGACCTTGCATGGGAACGTTCCGCGCTGAAGCATGTCGCTGCGGCGCACACACCCACGATGCTGATGCACGGCGAAAATGACAACGATGTGCCCATCGCGGAGGCCGAGCAATTTTTCATTGCTTTGAAGGATGTGGGCACGGAGGCCATTTTCGTGCGCTATCCTCGCGAAGGGCACGGCCTGAGCGAAGTCAAGCACAACATCGATTCCATCGACCGCTCCATCGCCTGGTACGAGAAGCATTTCCCCAAGCCCGGCGCGGAAGGTGTTACGAACGTTCAGCCCTAGCAGCGGCTTGGAGACCGCGTTTCAAAATAAAGAGAGCCTCGGGAAACTGAGGCTCTTTTCGCAAATAGATTTTGAATGCAGGAGCCGAGGTTAGACCTTCGCTTCGGTGCCCGCTGTGGCGCTGGCCGCAACGGCGGCCGGTGTCTCTTCCTCTTCGCGTCCAGCGCGCTTGATACGGGCGGCCTTGCCCCTGAGATCGCGCAGGTAATACAGTCGTGCTCGGCGAACTTTACCCTTCCCAATCACCTCAATCGAGCTGATGGTTGGCGAATGGAGCGGGAAGATGCGCTCGATGCCGACGCCAAAACTGACCCGCCGCACCGTAAATGTCGCGCCCGACGCGCGGCCCTTCTTAGAGATCACCACACCTTCGAATGCCTGGAGGCGTTCCTTCACCTTTTCGCCTTCACCTTCCTGCAGGCGAACGTTGACGCGCACGGTGTCACCCGCGCGAAACTCGGGGAGGTCTTTGCGCAGTTGCGCTTCATGTAACTTACGAATTACCGGATTCATGTTCCTGTTTCCTCTTAGACCCACTCAGGCGGGGCCAGCTCTTCAAAGACAATCTATAATTATAGACAAATTGTAATAGTTTTCCTAGCAAATTTGGGCGTGCTGAGTTGCAAGTGAGCCGCTAGGCCGGTGCCGCTAGCGAGGAATTTCGGCGAATCACCGTTTCTGCAAAGTGATCCATTTCTTCGAGTTGCGGGCTGAATTGCAGTAGAACAAGGTCAACGCTGGCGGCTTCGAATTGGGCCAAACGCTCAGCCACTTGTTCGGGCGTACCGACGAGGCCAGACCGCAATCCGCGGTTCGAAACCGAGTAATCTTCCAATGAAACGCGCTGCTCCAGTTGTGTTCCGGCCAGCCACTGTTGGTAATTCGCGTAGCCCGCCGCGGATTGCTGAACGTCCGTGACGCGCCGCAGTTCGTCCTGCGCTTCACGTTCCGTTTCGCGGACAATCGCATACCCCGCAACGCCAAATTTGAGCGGAGGCAGATTATGTTTCGCGCGCCGCTCGCGCAGGTCGGCAATCTTCTCACCGACGCGCTCCGGCGGATCACCGTGCATCAGATACGCGTCGCACTTTTCGGCGATCAGCTCTTTCGCCGCGGGCGATTCGCCTCCTGCGTACAGCGTCGGACGCGGCTTCGCCACCGGCTTGGGCTCGAGGACATTGTCTTCCACACGGTAGTATTTGCCCGCATAGGAAAAATGATCCTGCTTCCAGACGCCGTCCAGAACGTCGAGCCACTCGCTGGTGCGCGCGTAGCGGTCGTCATGCTGTTCGAACGCCACGCCATATTTGCGCGCTTCGTCCGCCCACCAGGAAGAAACAACATTCAGAGTGAGGCGCCCATTGCTGATTTGATCGATGTTGGCGGCCTGCTTCGCCAGCAATGCGGGCAAATGAAACGTCGGCCGCACCGCTACCATCAGCTCGATCCGCTCCGTCACCGCGGCCAGTGCCGCTGCCGTGGACCACGCATCCAGCGAGGGCGCTTCGACGCCCTTGATGTCATTGAGGTTGAGCTCGGCAATCAGGGTCAGGTCAAAACCAATCTTCTCGCTGCGCTGCGCAAGCTTCTTCACGTACACCCAGCTCGTCTCCATGTTTTCGTTTTCCACGTTGCGCAACCAGCCGCCGAAGACGGGGAGCCAGTAGCCGTATCTCACCGTGGGCCCCCTCCCGCCGCAACGCGCTCGCTGCGATTCGCTTCGTGTCGTTGCGCTTCCGCGATAAGGAAGTCCGCAAGCCGCGCGTAAGGATTGAAACCAATGACGCGCACAGGGTCGGCCACGAAATTGGAAAGCGCGTTCACATCGTAATAAAGCTGCTTGCCGGTGCGGTCATCGATCACGTATTCGATGCCGCCAACCTCCACTCCCGCAAGTTCCACGATTCGTTCGACGTCTTCGATCACCTGTCGCGGTGGATCGTAGGCTTCCACCTTCATTCCGCTTTTTGGTGCGTCCACGGGGCAGGCGATGCGCGTCAACCCTTCGCCTCGCGTGTTCTGGCAAATGTCCGCTGGACACAAGTTGTAGCTCTCGCCGGTGATGTGTATCTGGATGGCATAAAGAAATTTCCCGCCAAGAACCTCGACGCGAGTGATGATTCCGCCGCGCGCTGTGAACGCTTCCTGCACCAGCGCCGTGGAATCGATGCCGAAGTACAGGCGGTTCGCATCCACAGCCGCGCGCAAGTCTGCTGCTGAATTGAACCGTTCGATGCCCGCGCCGCTGCCGCCAATGTTCGGCTTGATCACCACGGGATACCCAATTGCTTCCGCCCCATCCAGCGCCTGCGACGGATGATTGATGACCCGCGCTTTCGGATACGGCAATGCCAGTTTCTCCAGGTTCGCGAGTTGCAATGCTTTCGAAATCTCGTGGTTGAAGCACCGGTAGCCATTGACGACGCGAACGCCCTTGCCTTCGAGGTGCGCCAGATAGTTGAGCGTGTAGAAGATGCCGTGGCCCAAACCGCGCTGCCACGCCGAAGGACTCATGCGATTGAAGAGCAGGGAATATTCCTGCTCAGGTGAGTCCACGTCGTAGTGGTGGTGGCGCGCGTCGATCTTCAGCCAAGGCGCGCCACGCTCATCGAGTTGCTGAAACAGCGGCCGGAACCAGTCCGGATGCTCGTAATAAATCGCGATGGGCTTTTCGACGCCATAGCCGTTCCCGTCTGTCTTGTTACTCATGAAACCTCGCACCTTGCTCTAACCCTTGAGTCACAACCATGGGATGAATAAGAACCTCAAGACGTTCCATTTTATTCCCCAGCCAGCAGATCGGGGCGATTGCGGCGGGTTTTTTCAAGCGCAGCAGCGCGCCGCCACTTAGCCACTTCCGCGTGATTTCCCCCGATGAGAATCTCAGGCACAGCCCAGCCCCGGTACTCCGCGGGCCGCGTGTAATGCGGAAAGTCCAAGAGAGAGTGGTTTCCGACTCGCGACTGACTCGTGCTGTTCACTCCTCTGGGTAATTCGGATTCCGCGTGCGGTGCTCCGCTAAACGATTCGTTTTGCGAAGACGCTTCATTTCCCAGCGCTCCGGGCAACAAGCGAGTCACCGTGTCCACGATCATCATGGCCGGCAACTCGCCGCCGCTTAACACGAAATCACCGATGGATATTTCGTCTGTCGCCAAATGCTCGGCCACGCGTTCGTCAACGCCTTCATATCTCCCGCAAATGAAAATGATTCGTTCCAACTGCGCGTAACGCCGTGCCGTTTCCTGGCGGAACAATTTTCCCGCCGCAGACAGCAAAACGATCGCCGTCTTCGGATCCGCGCCGCCCGGCTTCAATGCCTCTCCGGCGCTATGCCCAGCAAGCGACTCCACGGCTTCAAACAACGGCGCCGGCTTGAGCACCATACCCTCACCGCCGCCGAACGGCCGGTCATCCACGGTCCTGTGCCGATCCTTGGTAAACTCGCGCAAGTCCTGCACATGAATCTCTACCAGCCCGTTTTCTCGCGCCCGGCGAACGATGCCGTGGTCCAGAGGCCCCGTAAAAAACTCGGGGAAAATCGTAATCAGATCGAATCGCATGCAAAACAAGTGTAGCCAATCGAGGGAAGAGTAGCTATTCGCAGTTGATTTGGATCCCTCATGCCGTGGTTGCATCACGATTCGTAAGCGCCTACGATGCCCAGGATTGGAACAAGGGAGGCCAATTTTATGCCCATAGCCGATCGCCAAACTCGCATTTCGTTGCTCTGGCTGCCGGCCTTCGTCCCTCTCTGGCTGGCGGGTTGCGGCGCTTATGGGGGCGGAGGCAACGGCGGCGGGGGAGGCGGGTCGGCGCCCTCCGCACCCACAGGTCTTACAGCAACAGCCGCGAACGCCCAGGTGAACTTGACCTGGAACGCAAGCGTCGGCGCGACTGGCTACTACGTCAAGCGCTCCACGAGCAGCGGCACCGAAGTGCAAATTGCAGCGCAGTCTGCCACGGCCTACAGCGACAACTCCGTAAGCAATGGAATCACATACTATTACGTCGTCTCCGCGTACAATTCATACGGCCAGAGCGCCAATTCTGCTGAAGTCAGCGGTACACCCGTAGCACCTCCACCACCCGCCGCGGACGTGACAATCACCATTGATCCCACCAAGACCAAGCCCATTTCTCCGTGGATCTACGGCACCAATTTTTATTCGGGCAATACCGCACCGCAGCCAAATTTCACTTTTGATCGCGCCGGCGGCAACCGCTGGACCGCCTACAACTGGGAGAATAACTACTCGAATGCAGGCAGCGACTATATCTATAACAATGATCTTTATCTGTGCAACGCCGGATGCAATGCCGCAATTCCGGCCGAGGCTGTGCGGACATTCATTGCCGCGGACCAGAGCGCGGGTTTGGCAAGTCTAGTGACTTTCCAGCTGCAGGGCTTGGTTTCCGCAGATGGAAACGGTCCTGTCAGTACTGCCAATCCCCCTGACATGACGCGCTTCAAAACGGTAGCCGACAAAAAGAGCACCGTCTCCAGCGTTCCGTTCACGACAACGCCTCTTACCACCGATGCCAATGTGTTTATGGACGAGTTCGCCTGGGCCTTGGACCAGAAGCTGCCGGGCATCTTCGGTGCGAATCCAACTCACCCCACTTTCTTGAGCCTGGACAATGAGCCAGATCTTTGGAATGCGACCCATCTGGAGGTTCAGGGCTCGACGAATATCTCCTCGACCAATTTCATCACCAAGAGCGTCACGCTTTCAGAAGCAGTGAAAGACCAATTTCCCAATCTCGTTATCTTTGGGCCCGTCAATTATGGTTTTAACGGAATCTACAGTTGGCAGGGCGATCTGAGTCTGAGCCCCACGCCCAACGGGGAGAACTGGTTCGCGGACAAATACCTCGCAGGAATTAAGACCGCTTCCGCCGCTTACGGCAAACCCGTTGTGGACGTCTATGATTTCCACTGGTATTCGGAAGCGACGGACGGAACCACGAGGGTCACCAACATGACTGGCTCTTCTCTGACCGATGCCCAGGTGCAGGCCATCGTGCAAAGTCCGCGCAGCCTGTGGGATACCACGTTCAAAGAAAATTCCTGGATTACGAACTCTGTGTTAGGTGGGCCGATCTACATCCTCGGACGGCTACAAGCCAAAATCGACGCGGAAAACCCGGGCATGAAAATTGCGATTACCGAATATGAAAACGGAGGCTTTAACCACATCGCTGGGACCATCGCACAAGCCGATAACCTTGGCATCTTCGGCAGCCTCGGCATTTTCGCGGCGAATTTTTGGCCGCCGGGTGGCACTTATTCCTATACTCTCGCGGCCTTCCGCGCGTTCCGCGGATTCGACGGGGCCAACGCGAACTTCGGTGATATATCGCTGCAGTCCACCTCGAGCGACGTGGCCAGCGTGGTCGTTTACGCCAGTACGGACACCACTGCTCCCGGCCGAGTCGTCTTCGTCGCCATTAATCGCTCCAACGCCGCCAAATTTACCGCCATCAATGGTCAGGCGCTCTCCGGAACGGCTCATCTGTACCAGATGACCGCCGCCTCTGCTTCGACGCAAAGTGTTGTCCAGCCCGTGTTCATGGGACCGATGGCCGTAAGCGGCTCGTCGCTTACCATCACGCTTCCGGCATATAGCGTCACTACGATCGACGTCCACTAACGCCACTCGCGTAGCCTATTCGCGGTTCAGATCGCGAAGGCCATCAGGGAAAATCACATCAATTCGCCGCGCGTCCGTGTCGATTTTCGTACAAATATCCACCGCCAGCGGAATCAGAATTTCGCCGCCGGATGTTTCTACTTCGAGGAGCGGCGTCCCAAAAATTTCTTCCCCGGGGAATTGCACATCGCGGACGGTCCCCAGGAGAGCCGGCGCTTCGGCAAGCGAGCACGGCGAAGAAGACAGGACGGGAGGCGTGGCAGGAGTTTCAAACACGGAACAGCCGATGAGGTCGGACACGAAATATTGTCCCGCGGGCAACGTCACCCGCTGTTCGAACGGAAGCAGTACTTCCATACCGCGGAATTTTTCCGCTTCCGAGATCGACTCGACGCCTTCAAAATGAAAAACCGCCTGCCCGCGGTGATTTTGGCTTAGCCAGCAGGATTTCAGCGCCAGGCGGCGCGGCTCATCTTTGCCGTCGGCGTGTCCGGCAAAAACTTCCCGCAATCGTGTCAGGCGTTCTGGAAAATCAGTGAGGATTTTAGCAGCGACTTCGCCCTTGTTGCCGCGCGCCCGGAGGATGCGCGCAATTATCAACCAGCGTGGAGTTTCACGTCTCAAAGAGAAGTCAGAACGTACGGCAACCCGGAAATCATGACCGCCCGGCGGTCAATCTTCAAGGATTTCCAATGTAAACCGCTTGCGCAGTTTCATTCCGGATGCGCCAAGCAACGTTCGAATCGCTTTCGCCGTCCGGCCCTGCCGCCCGATGACCTTGCCTAAGTCCTCGGGATGCACCCTAAGTTCCAGCACGGTGACTTGCGAGCCCTCAACGCATTTCACCTGCACGTCCTCAGGATGGTCCACGAGAGCACGGGCTATAGCTTCAACTAGTTCGTTCATAGGCTACCTGGGATTGCGCCCCCCCGGCGAAACCGGGGAGGCGCAAATTTTTCAGGAAGGCGCAGGGACTAAGCGATTTTCTGCAAACGTAGAAAGCTGCGCACGGTATCGCTGGGCTGGGCTCCCAGGCCGATCCAATACTTTATGCGCTCTGCGTCGAGCTTGATCTCCGCCGGCTTCTTCAGCGGATCGTACGTGCCCACCGCTTCCTTCACGCGGCCGTCCCGCGGCCGGGTCCTCTCAATGACCACCACGCGGTAATAGGGCTTCTTTTTCTTGCCAATCCTGGACAATCGAATCATCAACACTAAGTCATTCCTCCTAAACTTACCTAGTGTAGCCTGCCAGGGCTCTTGGCGGCAATCGAAGTTTGTGAGTCGCTGCGGGTCAGTGTTTGTGCGCCCCTGGACGAGGTTTCCCTCGCGGCTGGGCACAGTTGAGGGTGGAAAATGACGCTACTGCTGGGTATTTGAGTCTCGGATTCGCGCTCCCGAAACTAGAAGGGAAAACGCACCGAGAAAATTCCATTGTGATTGTTCCGGTGGAAGTGAGTCGTAGCGATCTGGATTCCCCCGCCGACGGTGACTGCCAATCGCTTCCGCAGATGGATTCTTCCGATGACCAGGCCCGAGGTCATGAAGACTTGAGTCTGCCCACCGCTCGGTCCGTCCTGGAAATGCGTGTAGTTCACTTCGACTTCCGGCCAGAACTTTCGATACAGGTGATATTGAAAGGCGTTGTTCCAGGGATACGTTCGGCCGATAGCCGCCTCATTGCCCGTCGGCAAGGTCACGCCAAAAGTACCTTGGATATCGAATGCTCCGAAGCCCTTCCCGTATGCAATCGTGGGCGTGATGATGGCGTCCGTCGCTCCGTTCTTGTACTGCCCCGTCGGGAATGTCGTTTGGAAAAACGCCGTCAAAATGTACTTTCCCTTTTCCTCATTCGAAGAAAGAATCCGGTACTTCACGAGGAAGCCCCAATCGCCGAATCCATCCCGCACCAGGCTGTCGTTATGCACGATATAGGCGGGCAGGGCAACCAGAATCACTTCGGCGCGCTCGGCTGGTATCAGCTCCAGTCCTTTTGCGCCCCCGTAGTTTTCCGTTGTGATGCCGCTGTTGTTCGTCTGCCAGAGAGTGTCGAAGCGAAACTCTTCTTCGAGACGGGGCGTAGTCGTGGCCAGCGGGGTGGCCCAGTGAGGCTGCTCCGCTTGTGTCTTGTCCACGCGCTTGAACCAGCTGGCGAAGTACCCTGGGTCGCTTCCCCCGCCGGCATTCGTACCAGTTTGCGAATAGGAAGGAACCGCCGCGAAAAGAAAAACCGCAAGAATGACGAAAACATTTCGGTAGAGCCGCACGTTGTCTCCAAGTTCCACACGATCAAATTCTCCAGACCGCGGCTGGCCCACGGCCCGCATCAGAAGCTATGCACTTTAATACAGATATAAACGCCAAATCAAATCGTATTAATACGGCTCATTCCGTATTTCCGCTCCATGAAAATCGTGTGGTCTTGAATCAAGAGCAGGCTGGATCGCTCGCGGAAACTCTTTACTCATACCTGAGGCAAGCGATGGGATCCAGATTAGCCGCCAGGTTTGCCGGGTAATAGCCGAAGAACAGTCCCACACCGACGGAGATTGCAAATCCAATCGTCACCCACAGGTAAGACAGCGTCGCGGGAATCGATGGCACGAGAGTACGCACCGTCGCAGACACTCCCGCGCCGATCAGGATGCCGATTGTGCCCCCAACCAGTGTGAGGACCACAGCCTCCAGCAAAAATTGCAACCGGACATCGGCGCGGCGAGCGCCAATGGCCTTGCGCACGCCAATTTCCTGAGTACGTTCGGTCACCGAAATGAGCATGATGTTCATCACGCCAATTCCGCCTACCAGCAATCCGATCGAACTGATCACTGTAGTCAGAATCACCAGCGCGCCGGTAAGCTGGTTCCATAAATTGCTGATGAAGTCCGGGGAGCTCAACTCGAAATCATTTCCCTTGCCGGCTGGGATACGGCGCAGCCGTCGCATCGCCTGAATGACTTCGCCTTGCGCCGTTTCGACGTTTACGTTTTCCGGCACTGTGAACGCCATAATCAGCTCTTTCGCCTCCGGGTACTCCTTCTTGAAGCAGCTCAGCGGGATCACGGCAAAAATGTCCACGCCGGGACCGACAAACAGGCCCTGGTCGTGCTCGAAGACTCCGACTACCTCATAAACACTTCCGTTGATTCGAACCGTTTTCCCCAGGGCATCCGTGTTCGGAAAAAGTGACTCGCTGATCGCCGCGCCAAGGACAACGACTGGCCGCGCGTGCTCCTGATCAAAGGCGCTGATGAAGCGCCCGCGCGCAATGCTGAATAAAGGTATCGCGTCAATGTACTGCGGTTCAGCGCCGCGCACGATAACCTTCTCCACGCTGTAGTGCCCGCTGGTAATCAAATTCGAATCACCGAAGAAAAAGCCGCGTGTGCCGATGGTGGTCAAGGCCTGCACGTCAGGCGCAGCATCGCGGATGAAGCCCGCATAGTTGTACTCAAAATATTTGCGCACGCGAATCCTCTCCGGCCAGCGGGAGGGGTCCGTGCCCGGCGGAAATCGCGAGATAAAGTAGGTACGGGAGCCCAGCGCTTGCACGCGGTCCTGCACGAACTTGTTGAGTCCCTGGATGATCGCCGCCATGGAAATCACCGACGAAACGCCGATGACGATGCCCAACACGGTTAAAGCCGAACGCACTTTGGACGAACGCAGCGTCCCCATGGCTGCAAAGAAATTTTCCCGCGCTTGCGCAAGCGTCATGATCGTCATCAGTCGGACCTCAAGGCAACGACTGGGTCGAGCTGCGACGCTCGCACCGCTGGATAAATTCCAAAAAATAGCCCCACTGTGGAACTCAGGATCACTCCCAGAATCGCCACCCACGTTTGGACGGAAGCCGGAAAAGGCGTGTACGTCCGCAACGCCAGAGGCACCAAGAATCCCATCGAGATGCCCGCGATTCCCCCGGCGATGCATTGCATGACGCTCTCCACCATGAACTGCCTCAGAATGTCTCGTTTCGTCGCGCCCACCGCGCGTCGCACGCCGATTTCCCTTCGCCGCAAACTCACGCTCACCAGCATCACGTTCATGATGACGATCCCGCCGATGACCACCGAGATCGCGCTGACCAGGATGAACACCGCAAAAAACGCCGAACTGATGCTGCGCCACAAGCTCATATAGCTTTCCTTGGTCCCAATAAAAAAATCGGCCTCCCTCTGGCCGGTGATGTGGCGCCGCGCTCGCAACACCAGCTGCGCCTGGTCCTGCGCTTTCTCAAAATTCTCCGTGCTCGTCTTTACGTTGATGATCAAGCTGGTATGCACGCCCTGAATATTCAGATAAACCGGCAACGGCACCATGACGAAGTTGTCCTGGTCCTGGCCGAGGACGCTGCCGACTTTCTCCATCACCCCGATCACCCTCAGCTCATCGTTCCCCACGCGAATGAACTTCCCGATGGGGTCCGTGCCCAGAAACAATTGCTGCACCAGCGTGTCGCCGATCAGGCAAACGCCGGCGCGATGTTCAGCTTCCGTGAGAGTGAAATATCGACCGAGTTCGACCGTGCGCGTGTCAATATCCGCCATGTTCGCCGTCTGGCCGGAGAAACTCACGTCGGGTACCTCTTTGTTGCCGTACCTGGCCCGCGCTGTCGTACTCGCGGTGGCGCCGATCACTTCGCACGCCGGACATCCTCCCGCAACCGCGCGCACTTCTTCCATCTCAATTTTCTTGTACTTCAGCGCTTTGATGATGATGTTGAAATCGGTCACCGCAAAAGGAGTTCGCGCAATTTGAAAAACATTCGTGCCCAGGTTGGCGATTTTCTGTTCCACGTAGACGTTCGCGCCCTGCACGATGGTCATCACCGTGATCAGTGTGGCTACGCCCATCGTCAGCCCCAGCATGGTGAGCGAGGCGCGCAGCTTGTGCGCGCGCAGGGCGCTGAGGCACAGCGCTAAATTGTCACGGACGGCGAGCATGGGCGCGGAGAGATTCTCCCCTTACTTTACCGAATCCTGCAGTCGCCAGCCGCTAATTCGCAGGCGGGGCGTTTGCGAACACGCTTGAGACGAAGTCCGAACGTGTCTGTAGAGAATACGCTGGCAGGGGCGTGCGAGTTACATCCTTTGCTTTTTCATTTGGGCATTCTATCGTTCGTTTCGATGCACAGGTGATATGCTGCGGCGCGCAACAAGGAGGCTTGGTGAAGGCGAAGCTCATCATTATAGTGGTTGCGCTTCTCGCTCTGGGAGCCTCGGCACGTACGCCGGCGCAGTCATCGGAAACGTCCATCGAAAAAAAGATTGATTCTGTTTTCTCGGGAGTGACTTCTCCCGACGCGCCCGGCCTTGCCGTTCTGGTGCGAACAAATGGTCGGCCCGTTTTCGAGTATGGTTATGGCATACGCGATCTCCGTTCGAAAGCCAACATCGACGCGCATACGAATTTCCGCTTGGCTTCTTTCACCAAGCAATTCACCGCAATGGCTGTCATGCTTCTCGTCCACGACGGAAACCTGCGCTACAACCAAGCGCTCACGGAGATTTTTCCTGATTTTCCCGCCTACGGAAAAACGATCACCGTTCGCAACTTGCTGAACCACACTTCCGGCTTGCCAGATTACGAGGACTTGATGGACGCAGTGGAAAAAGCAAAAGGTCCCGTTTGGACACCGGAAAAACAAATCCAAGACGCTGAAGTCTTGGAATTATTGAAGAAAGGGAAGAACGGAAAATTTCCTCCAGGGACAAGCTGGTCGTACAGCAATTCAGGTTACGTCGTGCTCGGACTTATCGTCGCGAAAGTTTCAGGCAAATCGTACGGTGACTTTCTGCATACGAGAATTTTTGCACCCCTCAAAATGAATCACACAATGGTTTTTCAAAAAGGCAAGAACAGAGTCGCGAATCGCGCCCTTGGCCACTCCAAGGATGGCACTACCTTCAAAGAAACCGACCAAAGCCCTACGTCCGCGACGCTCGGCGATGGCGGCATCTATTCGAATCTTGAAGATCTTGCCAAATGGGACGATGCACTGCGCAATCACACGCTGCTCAGCGAAAAGGAATTTCAGCCCGGCCTATCGCCCGTGAGACTCAACGATGGCTCCGAGCCTCATTGGCCCGCCGCGCCGAACGACGACAATCTGCATCCCGGCAAACCTGTTTCCTACGGCTTTGGCTGGTTCCTCGATCCTTATCAAGGTCGCTCGCGCATGTGGCACACGGGAAGCACCATGGGATTTCGCACGGTGATGGAGCGCTTCACTGAAGGCAGCGGTTTGACTGTAATTATTTTGTGCAACCGCACCGATCTCGAGCCCGAAAAATTGGCGCTGCAGGTTGCCGATATTTTCTTCTCTGCCAAAAACTGATCTGCACGTAGCCCCAAAAACTTCGCCAGTGCTCAGGACAATCCCGCGAGTTTGCCGAGCCCCTTCACTTTCGCGCGCGCAGCCATCGCGCCGTACTGCTTCATCATCGTGCGCATTTGCAGGTATTGCTTGAGGACCGTGTTGACGTCCTGCACGGTCGTCCCGCTGCCTTTGGCGATGCGCTTGCGCCTTTTGCCGTCAATTACGTTGTGGTCGCGGCGCTCCTGGTTGGTCATGGAGTTGATGATGGCCTCCACGCGAGTGAGTTGGCCCTCGTCGACCTTCGCATCCTTGGGAAGATTTTGCAGCGGACCCATCTTCGGCAGCATGTCCACGATTTTTTCGAGCGGACCCATCTTGCGAATCTGCTTTAGCTGATCGCGAAAATCTTCCAGCGTGAATTCTTCCTTGCGCAGCTTGCGCTCGAGGTCGGCGGCCGCTTTTCTGTCGACAGTCTGTTCCACGCGCTCGATCAGCGACATGATGTCGCCCATGCCCAGAACGCGCGATACGATGCGTTCGGGATAAAATCCTTCGAGCGCGTCGTATTTTTCGCCAAGTCCGACGAACTTCACCGGCGCGCCGGTAACTTTGCCGATGCTCAGCGCCGCGCCGCCACGCGCGTCGCCATCCAACTTCGTCAGGATCACACCCGTAAGCCCAAGGCGCTTGTGAAATTCCCCGGCGGACCGCACCGCGTCCTGGCCGATCATGGAATCGGCGATAAAAAGAATTTCGCTGGGCTGCAATTCTTTCTTCAGCGTGCTCAGCTCGTTCATCAATTCATCGTCAATGTGCAGGCGGCCGGCCGTGTCCACCAGGATCACGTCGCTGGCGGAAAGTTTCGCTTCCTTGATTGCCCCTTTCACGATTTCCAGTGGCTTGTCCGTTCCCGCGCCGGGCCAAACCGGAGTGCCCACGGCCTTCGCGACTTGCGCGAGCTGTTCGCGCGCCGCGGGCCGGTAAACGTCCGTGGAAACGACCAGCGGACGATGCCCGTGTTGCGAAAGCCATTTCGCAAGTTTTCCCGTCGTCGTGGTCTTGCCGGAACCTTGCAGCCCCACGATCATCCACACCGAAGGCGGGCGCGAAGCAAACAGCGGCTTGGCGTGCTTGCCCAGCATCGCTGCAAGCTCGTCGCGCACTACTTTGACGACTTGTTGATCGGGCGAAAGTTGCAGCATCACTTCGCTGCCGATCGCTTTCGCGCGGATATTGGCTAGCAGCTCGTCGGCCACGCCGACATTGACGTCGCCTTCGAGCAGCGCCTCGCGGATTTCGGCCAGTGCGGTGTTCAGGTGCTCATCGGTGAGCTTGCCCTGCCCGCGCAGATTCTTAAATGTGCGTTGCAGCTTCTCTGTAAGGTTCTCAAACATAGTTCGTTACAAGCGGCTCGTGATTGGTGACTGGTGAAAACCTATCTTAGGCTGTCATTTCGCGCTCGGTCAAACTCGCGCTTCGCTGCAAGTCCGAAAATGCGCCTGCCATTACCACTTCGCTTCCGGGCGCGGTAGAATCGGGATTGCCATGGCGAATCCCCAAGACACACCATCGTCGCCGATGGATTCGCACGAATCTCCCGCGCAGGAAGAAGTCCTCGACATTGTGGAAGAAGCCTCCCTCGAATCTTTCCCCGCGAGCGACGCGCCCGCCTGGACTGCCGGTGGCAAAAAGCTCCCCCTGAAACGCGCAACAACCGCCTGAGGCGGCTCACAGGTCCTTGTTGGTCATCAGTTTCCGATTAAGCGCGCCTCGAATAGGTAGTCATCCTTGGCTGGACGAGAAATTGTGGGAACCGTTCGAGGTGCTTCATTCGACGAGTCAGAGGCGCTTAAGCACGGCGCGGGCCAGCGCCTTCGATTTTTCCATGCGCTCGGATTCTTGGCCGGCGCTGCCAACGCTGATTCTCAAGAACATCTCTCCTTTGAGCACGTAGAGCGCGCTGGCAACCGGACTGGCGACCCAGTAAGCCTCCTCGCCAAGACCGCGAATGGGACATGGCTCGCGGCTCTCCCTCTTGCGTTCGGGATCGAGCTTCTTTTTGTTTTCGCCCGCGACAGGTTCTTCGTCGACCTCGGAAGAGTGGAACTGCTTCTGCCAAAGTTGCCGTGCGGTCAGCGGGACCGGATGCAGTGGATCGGACGCAGTCAGGAACAGGCTAACTGACTTGTTTAGCGTAGGCGTGCGAAACAGGCATTGCGTTGCGAACAATCCGCCGCTTGGCCGCACGGTAGATTTAGTTTCCTCGACGCGCTCACCCTGGATCGCTTCAATTTCAGCGGGAGTCAGCAGGGCGCATGCATATACAGTTCCTTTCGAAACACCTGTGTCCTTTTTGGCGCTCTGTGTTGCGGCTCCTCCGAGCACGCCGGCAAAAACAAACGCGACGTAAGGCAAGATCCTCAGTGTTTGACGCATAAATACTTTTCGATGCCGTCGCTAACTCGTGCCGCTAATTCTTGGCCTTGCAGCCCGGATCGCCCCGAACGCCCTTCGCGGGGCTTCCAAAGCATAGCTTTGCGTGCCCTTTGATGTCCCCCGTACGAGTGGCGAACTGCGTGCCGTCGAATGTCTTGAACAGCCCGAGGCCTCCCACCTGACGGGCAATCGTCGCCAGCGCGTCCTGAGCACTGGCAGGGCCTGTGGACGCATTCTGCGTCGGGTCGGTCACGCAACTTCCCGTGCAACCGTCGGCGTAGCCGACGAGCACGCGCCCGAGTTTATCCACGGTAATGTCGTTGAAATCAAGCAGATTGCGGCACGGGTTGCTTCCTCCCTGGTTCCAGATGCAGCCTCGCTGGACTGGGTCCGCGGGAGTTGCGTCAACGGTCGTCCAGGTGAGGCCGGAGTCGTAAGTGAAGGCCACATAGAGGTGCCAGACCCCCTGAAAGTCGGCCGACTGCGTATCACCCGTGGTCTGAGTGCCAAGGAAGGCAAAGGCCGCGCGATCATCGTCGCCGGCGATCACTTCGGCAAACTCCGTGTTCTGCACTCCGAACGGAGTCCCCGCATCCTCGGACTTCGACCAGTGCAAGCCGCGGTCGGCCGAAACTGCAATCTTGGCATGGCCGTCCGAGTTCACATACCCGAAGTAGATGGTATTGTTTGCTCCTTCTGCAACCGACGGGTCCGTGCCGGGGCTGATGCTCTCGCCGTCCGGCACCGTGCGCACCACCCAGCTCAAACCATTGTCCGTAGAAACGGCCACGCCTGGTCGGTTGACGCTGTTGGCGTCGAAGCAGCTTTCGTTGGGAACGTAAACGGTGCCGTCGGGCGAAACTCGCACGTGACCGTGCAAACCCCCGCAAGTACCGGGCGCAATGGGAACGTCTACGCCATTAACATGGGCAAAAGTATAGATGGGAATGCCGGGCCCGAAGGTCAGGCCGCCGTCATCGCTGCGCGAGCAGAACGCCGTTACAATGTCCTGCGAACAGTAATAAATCGCATGCGGGTACCTTGTTGGCGTTAGCGGCGCTGGAAAGGCGTAAGGACCTCCACCCACCGTCTGATGGTCGACGCCCGCAGGTTGGCCGGACCCCTGCGTAGGAAGCCAGTTGTTGCCATCGTCGTCGCTGAAGGAAAGCTCGCTGGTGACCAGGTTGAGCTGCGAGGAAAACAGGCGATTGGGCCCGCCAAAATGTCCGTCGTCAACGAACATAATCGGGTCCAGGCTCACGCGCGCGAAGGGCGAACGCTTGTCCTCCCAAAACGGCGTGGCTGGGTTCACGCTGTCGTCAAAAGTCACGCGCAATGTATGGTTTCCCGCCTCGATAAACGCCTTGCCGGTGTTCCAGTCAACCCCAATGGACGGCTCTCCTGCGGCGTGCTCCGCGGCAGTCGTTGAACCTGTCGATGGCTGGATGCAACTGGGTGGTTGTTGCGTTCCCGCACAGTCATCGGGAGCAGGATAATTGATAAAAGTTGGGGCGCCAGGAGCCGGGGGAGGAGGTATCGGGGCCGTGGGCCTGGGTGCAATCGTTAGCGTAACCGCCACATGAGCCGCGGTCGGCACCGGGGCCAGCGCGGCAACGGAGCGAATGTGCCATAGCCCGTCAATGGGATCGGTGACCGTGAGGACCTCTTGGCCCGTTCCGGTTGAAGTGGTATCAGGCGAGCCCGGGCCGTGGTCGGCTCCGCTGGGGCTGATGGCGAAGATGTCCAGATCCGTTGGCAGCGTGCTTGTCCAAGTGTATTGAAAGGTGAGATTGGCCGTCATGGTCTGATAGAACGTGGCCGCAGGGGCGGGGAGTACCATGGTCAAATCGTGGTCATCGCACACGCCCGGCGGACAGATATCTTGCATCCCCACGTTTATCACCGTCCCGCCACTCACCGGAGCAAAGTCCCATGCCAATGGGCCTGAACTGCTGCTGATCGTGCTGCTGGGAGGCGTTCCGACTTGCGCCCACACGGGGGGCAGGTTAGTGACGAACAACGCTACGGTCGAAACGAGAACCAGAACGACGAATGAAGTCCACAAGTAGAACCGAATAGCTTTCATGCAAACCTCCGCCCGAGTATTTGGCCTCTTGACTGGCTCACACCCTAGGAATGGGCTCAAAAGTACCGGCGAGATAAGTTCGTACTCGGTAGGGCATTTTCCTACAATCGGGTCGCAACCTGATTCATCGCTGCTGCGTATACCCTAGTTCTCAGCCGTAACAGCGGCAATCGAAGTAGGCGGCACAAATCCGTGAGTTTGTGCAAATCAAGGATATTCAGCGCGCGGCATCACTCCTGGTAACCACGGAGATCGGAAACCGACCCGCTACTTAGAGGCGACCATAAGGATGGCCCGCCGGGCCGTGCTAGACTACCGTTTTCTTTGGGTGTCCCATTCCCGCGGGAACGAAATCATCGTTGGAGGTCGACGAGAATGCGTTGTTCCTACTGGGGTGTTGCCTTTCTCCTTTTGTCTTCTTGTGGCTCGGCGTTTGCCCAAACGATTGTGGAGGGTATGGTTCACGACAATTCCGGCAGCGCTGTCGCGAACGCCTCCATCTTCTTGGGACACCCGGACGTGGTGGCCGTCCTTACCACCATCACGGACGCGGATGGAAAGTTTCGAATCTCTGCCGTCGAGGCCGGAGCCTACCGTCTCCGCGTGCAGGCTACCGGCTATTACGTCTCTACTTATGACTTTGTGTTGCGGTCCCGCCAGCCCGTTTCGCTTAGTATTGACCTGCAAAAAGAGGAAACCGTTCGCCAGTCCGTGGAAGTTTCTGCCCGCTATTTGACTGTCGACCCGGAGAAAACCGGCAGCTCTTACACTTTTTCGCGGCAGGATCTCGAGCGCCTGCCGGATCCCCTGGTGGAGAGCACCAACGACCTGGTCAACAACCTGATGCCCGGCGCGAGCGACAGCCACGACAATTTTCTGGCTGTGCGTGGCACGGAATTCTCGCTGCACGAGTTCATCAACGGCGTCTCTTTTCTCGACAACACGCAGCCTCAGTTTTCCGCTGGAGTTAGCCCGCAAATTTTCGAAACCGTGGACTTGATGACCGGCGGATTCACGCCGGAATATGGCAATCGCTTTGGCGGCGTCCTCGATATCACCACGCGTTCCGGAGCCGATCTCGCAGGACACGGCGACTTAAATTTCCGCGGCGCTACGCTGGATAACTACGACTTAAACGCCGACTACGGCGGACAAGCGGGCCGGCTCGGCTATTACTTTTTCGTGGACGGTTTCACTTCCGGGCGCTATCTCGATCCGCCCGAGCCGCAAGAGCTTTTTGACTTTGGCAAAGGCTCGCGAGCCGCCGCGCAGTTCGATTGGCACGCGGGGAACAAAGACTCGTTCAAATTGCTCATGATGGGTTCTGGCGCCAATTTTCAGCAGCCCAATATTACCGATGATCAGCTCGTCGGCCGCGACGCTCAGCGCCACCTGCGCCAATACACTGCGATCCTGGGATGGCTGCACACTTTTTCTCCACAAACTTTGCTTCAAACTTCGGTCTACCAGCGCACCAGCTCCGATAAAGTTCTCCCCACGACCGATCCGGTCACGCCACTTTCGGACGCCTCGCGCGCGTCCTTAACTCTTGGCGTCAAGAGCGACCTCTCGCACTCCTGGCGTGGACATCTTTTCAAGGCCGGCGTTGATTTTGTCCGGCTGCGCGAAGGAGAAAGTTTCTTCTTCGACAGCCGCGGCGACCCGGATGTATTTCCTCCGTTTAAGGGATGGGGCAAGGGCGGGCAAGCCAGCTTCTATGTTCAGGATCATTTTTCTCTGCTTCGAAACCTGATTGTCGACGCCGGACTTCGCTACGATCACTTCGACTTGGTGGATGCAGACCAGCAAGCCAGCCCGCGCGTTGGCCTGGCGTATCATCTCGCAAAAACAAAATCGGTGATTCACGCGGCCTACAATCGCTTGTTTTCTCCGCCACCCATCGAATATTCACTGCTCGCCAGCTTCATCGGCAATAACGCCATCGATCCCGCGCAGCGCGTCGGCAACGTGCGTCCCTACACACAAAATTATTACGAGTTGGGTTGGTCACAGGAATTGGCGCCGCGCGTGAGCCTGGAGCTCAACGCTTACCTGCATACGGGCAGGAATAGTTTTGAGAACCACGAGATCTCCATCTCGCGGATTTTCGTGCCCATCAATTTTGACAGCGCTCGTTCGAAAGGTCTGGAACTCGTCGTTAATATGCGCCAGTTGGAACGCGTGGGAATCTCCGGCCGCTTTCAGTATGCGCTGGGAAAAACGTATTTCTACGGCCCGATTACGGGAGGTTTCGCGGGCGATGAGCCGCTCGTCGCGGGCGAAAAAATTATTCCGGCGTTTGATCAGACGCACACCGGAACGGGGCAGATTTTTTATCGCAACCGCTGGCGCGGTTTCTGGGCGGGAAGCACGATGCGCTACGGAAGCGGCACCATCGTCGAACATGGGCCGCGCTTGCCGCAACATTTTACGGCCGACCTGGGCACGGGCCTAACGCTCTGGAAAGCCGAGCCGCGTTCCTTCGATCTGGAATTCGACATTACAAACGTCAGCAACAACATTTACAAAATCGCCAAAGAGAGCGAAGAGATTCCCATCCAGTACGCGCCGTCGCGCACGGTGGGTGGCAGCCTGAAACTTCATTTCTAATTTCCTGAAAAGCCGCCACCCGTTGGGCTGGTCAACACCTGCCGAAAACCTGGAAAAAAGGAGGCCAACACTCGCTTGAATTCTGAGACGCGCGGCGTGGGGCCGAAGTTACAACTGACTCACCTAAAATTCTCGGAGGGCGCTGCGAAAAAATCGGAGCGCCTTCCAGGTTAATGTTACGTCTCGCGCGTTACGCCCTGGGCGTTAGGTCTTGCGTGTTGCGCCTTGGCCGTTAGGCTTTTGGCGTTAGCCCTTAGGCGCCCAGGCTGAGGCGATCAGGTCATGCGAGAAGGCTGGCGGCACCTGCTTGAAGCAGGCGTAGCGATAGAGCGCCGCGTTGAAAATTCCTCCCACGGCAGACATAAACACTGAGAGCAGGAGGAAATAACCGAACATGATGACCAAGCCGATGAGCAAGCCGGCCACGCCACCAAGATAAGCAGCAACAATCACCAAGCCGATTCCGGGCAGCATAAGCATCATGGAAACGAGGCTGAGGCTGAAGCCGCCGATGACTTTTTCTCCCCAAGTGTCGCGGAAGAGCTTGGAGGAGCGCTTCACGGCGGCGATGGGAGTGAGGTCCTCGAAGGCCAGGACGGGAACGACAAAGTAACAAGCCAGCGTCCAGACTACTCCGATGATGCGCATGATCAAACGGCCGAGCAGGCCCATGCGCTCTTCGAGCGTGCGCAGTATGACGCCGACCGTGGCGGCGACGAACGCCCACTGCAGAATAGTGCCTTTGCGCGTCCAAGCGAGCTCGAGGCCGTCGCGGAAGGTCCATGTGCCGCCCATCAAGCGGCTGTTGGCGACGCCGACGAGAGCGACGTTGAAGAACACGATCACAAAATAGTTCACAACGTACAAAGCGAACATGCCGAGCATAAACATCGGCGACTGGTTCGGATGGAAGTGCTCGCCGGCAGCCAAAGCCGAGGCCCGGGCCGGCATCATCAAGAACGCGCCGCCCGTGGCGATAATGGTCGTGACGATAAAGCAGGCAATGGCCGAGAGCACCGGAAACAACATCAATTGTTTGTCGGAACGAAGAATGGCAAAGCTCTGCTTAACGAGCTCCCAACTACGAGAGAACTTACCCATCGCACCCTCCCACGCAAATAAACGTACTCGGAAACGACGGAACCGTGGCCTAGGAACAGCTTGGCGGAGGGAACTGCCAGCTCCAATAGTACGTCCGATGCACTCCCTCCGGACAGGTAACGCTTCGGATAAAAGCGCGATCGGGGAATTGTGTTGGGTTGGCCTGGCGGCCCTCCACCCCCGCGTTTGTTGTAAATGTTGCATATAAAGGGTTTAGCCGATGCGTAAGTCTTTTGTTTGCAACACTTGGCGTGACGATCCACAAATGTTGCAGGGAAATGACTTAGAGACGAGAAACTTAAGGGGTAATGAAGCAACGATGTGAGAAACAGAGGGCCCCTACCACCATTCTTGTAAAAGGTTGAGGTGACAGGGGTTAGAGGGCAGGGGTCGGCAAAAGCATTGACAGGAAAGGGCTTACGGGAATAGTGAGTGGGGGCAACGGGGCACAGACTCGGAAAAGTGAAGACGAGGCGAGGATGCGACGTGAGATACACAAAACAGAATAGCACAAAGTTAAACAGTTGTCAATTTATTTGTTGTGTATGATTCGAATTGAGCGGGAAAGTGCTGGAAAGAGTAGAGTTGCGGGATCGAAGATCGAAAATCCAAAGTACGCGAAAATATGCGCTTGGCAGGTTGATTCTAGCCCATCCCGTGCGGCCATGACCTGCATCGCTCCTCCGTTATAGACCGCCCACTAAATTGGAGGTTTCCCCTGTATATGAAGTCCAGAGGCTTGCGTCCTTACAATACAGAAGGAGACCGAACCGATGATGAGAGCTACTTCAGGTCTGATGAATGAGGCCATAGAACAAGTCGTCGAACTCTCGGCGGACGCGCACATCCAAAGACGAATGACGGTTAAGGGTTCTCCGGAATTCCACAAGCTGACCGGAGCGATAGCAGCCTACGGAAAAACGCTCGCGGTCCTCACTGAGCTTCAAGAGCGCGAAGAGTTTTTCGCGCTGATCGGCGAGGGCGGCATACCCGCTTGCCTGCAACCGGTTTGTTGAAGAAAAGGCGGTTTTGGTATGTGGCGTAAGAATTGTCCCGTCTGCCGGCAACCCATGGCAAAGAAACATCCCACCGAGACGGTTCCTTGCCCCTGCGGGAAGTACGTTTGGAAGGGGTAGGTGTCCTGCCGCCCGCCGTCAGGTTGAAAAGTCGAAGCGAAGCTTGAACGCCTTCACAGGGTACAGAATCTCGAGTTCAGGAGTGATCAAAGGACAGTAGCGATCAAGTGGAACCGCGATCACGCCATCTTTACATAACGCTCCGAAAACAAACTGGAGCAACGATATACTCAATGGAATCCGTTCTCGACCCAGCAAGGCGATTTCCGCGTCCATGTGTCTTGAAACGACTTCCGCAATGTCGTTAGGTCGCTTCCCCTTCGACCAGGGTGAGGATCGAACCATCGCGAAAACATTATCGCCAAATCGACTCCAAATTGGCTGCAACACGTCGTCGTAGCGCGCCTTTAGGTCAAGGATGTCTTTCGTGATTGTCTCAATCTGCTTGACGCGCTCGCTGATCTGCATCCACGGCAAGACTTCCATATTTGCCATGCGGTCGAGAAAGGCGTCAGGGAAGTTGCCGACTTTCAGGCTGGGGTCAGAGGGAGCCAGTCTTTCCGGAGGTTTTCCGAGCCGCTCAAATACGATGTTGCAAAGTTTCTTGTTGAAGCGGATCAAAACTTTGCGCTGTGAAGCGTTGTACACACCAAAAAGCAGGTGCCCTTCGTAGCCAGGGTCCACCGTCGTACCGGTCAGTAGAATCACGCCTTCGTAGGACAGCGCGCGTTTGGAACCGATGCGTGCACAGACATTGTCTGGCAGCCAAAGCTTTTCATACGAGATTATCCCACCGTATGCGCCAGGCCCAAGTTCCATGGCGTCTTTTCTAAGGTCTATCTCGACCCCATCGCCGCCGATGACACCTTTCGTGCCTACGCGAATATCGTAACTTGACGCTTCAAGGGACGACTGCTGGAAGGTTTCCTTCGAGATGAGCCAATTGCGTTCGATTGCATCCTGGATCTCTTTATCGACTAGGATGCCTGAGACACCTGCATTCTCGGGGAATAGCAGTGGTTGGCGCTCAACCATATTGCGTCACGGGCGCGCGGGAAGTATAGCTATCATCGGATTAGTAAGCAATTGATACCTAGGAATCGACTAAGCTGCGCGTTGCACGATTTGTGCAGGATGCATCGGCCCGTTTTTTCCCTTCTTCCGGGCTCACGTCGCCGGAAAGTCATCCAGAATGCTCCCATAGAGGCAGGCCCCGTAGAAAGCATTGAGAGACCACATTTTCCACTATTAGAATACACTGGGCGAATGTAAAGCGAAAGATTGAAAGTCGGTGTCATACGCCAAGAATAGG
>MNDE01000137.1 GCA_001914785.1 Acidobacteria bacterium 13_2_20CM_57_17
GATGTTGTGCTCACATGTCCACGCTGCTCATTCACGCCGGCCGTGCGCTCACTCCCGCGACGGAAATCAGCGACGCGGGCATCCTGATTCGCGAAGATGCTATTGAAGCCATCGGACCGCGCTCCGGAATGACCTTGCCCGCGGGGGCGAAGGAAATTCGCGCAACCGACAAGACGGCCGTTCCTGGTTTCATTGATGTCCACATCCACGGCGCCGGCGGCCACGACGTAATGGAAGGAACAAACGCCGCGTTGCGCTCCATCTCGCGCAAGGTCTCGGAATATGGCACCACGTCTCTTCTCGCCACCACCGTAACTGCGAGCACCGATCAGACTCTTCGCGCGGTCGGGGGAATCGCTGGATACATCGCTCAACAGCATGAAGCGGAGGAGCCGCGCGCAGAAGTGCTGGGAATCCATTTTGAGGGCCCTTTCATAAGCAGAGAGCGGCGCGGCGTGCACCCATCCCAATGGATTCAGCTACCGTCGGCAGAGACGCTTAGCCGCTTCCTTAAAGCTGCCGCGGGAAATGCCAGGATTCTGACGATTGCGCCGGAAGTCCTCGGCGCTGCTCCGTGCATTGATGCCGCGCGAGAAGCAGGGCTGATTGTTTCCATGGGACACACCGACGCAACCTACGAGCAGGCCCGCGCGGCCATGGCGCGTGGAGCGCGCAGCGCCACTCACGTCTACAATGCCATGCGTCCGTTTTCCCATCGCGATCCGGGCGTCATCGGCGCGGTGCTCACTGCACCGGAGGTCAATGCGGAGTTGATTGCCGACGGTGTGCACGTCGAGGAAGCCGCCATGAAGCTGCTACTTCTCGCCAAGGGCGCCGCGCACGTTACCCTGGTGAGCGATGGGCTATCCGCAACGGGTATGCCGGACGGAAAGTACATGCTGGGTGAATTTGAAGTGACAGTCAGCGGAGGCGTCTGCAGGAATTCCGACGGAGTGCTGGCCGGCAGCACGCTGACGCTCGACCGCGCGCTGCGAAATATTGTCGCGCTAGGCATACCATTGCCGGATGCGGTCCGCATGCTAACTCTGAATCCTGCTTCATTGCTCGGGATTGAATTCAAGAAGGGTTCGCTGCGGGTGGGAGCGGATGCGGATATCCTGTTGCTCGACGAAAACTTGCATCTTGCTGGAGTTTGGGCCCGAGGCGTCGCGCTGAATTAGAGATTCAGGGGAATCTTGAGTTCCTCAGCAAGCTGCTCCGCATCAAAGGGACTGCAAGTAAAATAGCGCCCACCAACCTCCAGCGTTGGAACCGTGCGTTTGCCGTTGTTGGCTCTGATAACGATCTCTTCTCCCGACGAATCTTCTTCAATGTTCACTTCGCGAAACGCGACGCCGCGCGCTTTCAGGAAGGATTTTGTGCGCCAACAGTCCGGGCACCATTTAGTGCTGTACATGGTTATCTGTTCCATCGTTTACCTAGTCTATTTCATTGGATGCGAGCCGTGGGGGCAAGTCGCAAGCAGTGTCACACCAAAAGCAATGGTGAATGCTTCAAGAGCCGGAAACGAGGGCGCTGCGCCGTTTGGTGCCTACCTGTACGCGGACCAACGCGCGCTGCAACGCGACGCTGGCGCGGTCCCAATCAATATTTGGATCGTTCGCCGCTAGGCGCTTTTGGGCGCGAGCGAGCGCATCTTTGGCGCGTTGCAGATCGATTTCTTCCGCGCGCTCCGCGGTTTCCGCGAGAATCGTCACACGGTCCGGAAGAACCTCCGCAAATCCGCGGATGATCGCAATGTGCGCGGGTTCTTTTCCCCCGCTTTCGTGATAGCTGAGTTCGCCGATTCCCAGCTCGGTCATAAGCGGCGCGTGCCCCGGTAAAATGCCCAGATACCCGTTCTCGCCGGGCATTTGCACATCCGCGACCTTTTGCCGGAGCAATTGTTTCTCCGGCGTGACAATTACCAGTTCGATGGCGTCGGGCATCATTTCTTAGTTACGCGCTCGCCTTCATTTTCTCGGCCTTCTCGAGGGCTTCATCGATCGTGCCGACCATGTAAAACGCCTGCTCCGGAACGTCGTCGTATTTTCCTTCCACGATCTCCTTGAAGCTCCGGACGGTGTCCTCGATCTTGACGTACTTTCCTTCCAGGCCGGTGAATTGCGCCGCAACGAACATCGGCTGCGAAAGGAATTTTTCGATCTTGCGGGCGCGAGCCACAGTGCGTTTGTCATCGTCGGAAAGTTCTTCGATACCAAGAATGGCGATGATGTCCTGCAAATCTTTGTAGCGCTGCAGAATCGATTTCACGCCGCGGGCAACGGCGTAGTGTTCCGCGCCGACGATCCGCGGATCGAGGATGCGCGAGGAGCTGGCCAGCGGATCGACCGCCGGATAAATGCCGCGCTCGACGATCTGGCGGCTGAGGTTAGTCGTCGCGTCCAGGTGCGCAAACGTCGCGGCGGGAGCGGGGTCCGTATAGTCATCGGCGGGAACGTAAATTGCTTGCACCGAGGTAATCGACCCGCTCTTCGTCGAAGTGATGCGCTCCTGCAATTCGCCAATTTCGGTGTTGAGGTTAGGCTGGTAGCCCACGGCGGAAGGCATGCGGCCGAGCAGCGCGGAAACTTCCGAACCTGCTTGCACGAATCGAAAAATGTTGTCGATGAAAAGAAGAACGTCCAAATGTTCCTGATCGCGGAAATACTCGGCAACCGTGAGGCCCGTGAGGCCCACGCGCAAACGCGATCCGGGCGGCTCCGTCATCTGGCCATAAATGAGCGCCGCGCGCGATTTTTCCGAGTTCCCCGGGACAATAACGCCGCCCTCGGACATTTCCAGCCACAAGTCGTTGCCTTCCCGCGTGCGCTCACCCACACCCGCAAACACGGAGACGCCGCCGTGCTTCATCGCGACGTTGTGAATGAGCTCCATGATGAGTACGGTCTTCCCTACGCCAGCGCCGCCGAAGAGGCCAATTTTTCCGCCCTTCAAATAGGGCTCAATCAGATCGACGACCTTAATTCCTGTCTCGAACATTTCCAGCGACGTGGATTGATCTTCCAGCGACGGGGCGGGCCGATGAATCTGATAATGCGTATCGCTCTTAATCGGCCCAAGTTGGTCCACGGGCTTGCCAAGGACGTTCATCACGCGGCCAAGCGTGGGGCGGCCAACCGGCACGGAAATTCCCGTGCCGAGGTCATACGCCTTCATACCTCGGACCATTCCTTCGACGGGTTCCATAGCGACTGCGCGGACGCGTCCTTCGCCAAGGTGCTGCTGCACTTCCGCCGTCACATCGAGTGGCTCGGGAAGGTTGTAGCCTTCGCTGGTAATGCGGCAAGCGTTGTAGATCGCAGGAAGATGTCCCGCCTCGAACTGAATGTCCATCACAGGTCCGATGACCTGCACCACGTGCCCAACGCCTGCGTATTTCTCTGCCATGCTGCTTTCTCCTAAGCGCCGTAAGAGGCGCCGCTGACAATTTCGATAATCTCTTTGGTGATGGCGGCCTGCCGTACTTTGTTCATGTGCAGTGTCAGGGCATCAATAACGTCGCCCGCGTTTTTTGTCGCCGATTCCATTGCCGTCATGCGCGCACCGTGTTCGGCGGCGGAAGACTCCAGCATGGCGCGCAGAACCTGTGTTTCGACGTATCGCGGAAGCAACTTGTCCAGAAGTTGATCGGCGGGTTGTTCATAAATGTAATCGATCTGCGAGGTTGCACGTTCGGCTGAGGATTCTTCGTCCGCTTGAACTGCTTCGATCGGCAAAAGCTTTGTAACTACTAGATTCGAAGTCATCACCGTTTTGAATTCGCTGAACACGATATAGACCGAATCAATCTCCTCCTTCGCATAAAGATCCGTGACCAGCGCAGCGATCTCCCGCGCCGTCCCAAAGTCGACCCGCGCAAGGACGTTCACATATTCCGCGATGAGGTTGAATCCCGCCTTTCTCAGCGCGTCGCGGCCTTTCTTGCCGACGGGAATGGCCGATATTTTCTTGCCCTTGTTGGCTCGGAAGAAATCCAGGGCCTTTCGGAGAATATTGGCGTTGAACGCGCCGGCCAGGCCCCGCTCTCCTGTCAGGACGAGTGTCAGGATCCGCTCTTCGGGGCGCCTAGCCAGCAGAGGATGTTGTGGCTCAGCGATGCGCGACATGATCGAACGCAGCATCCGCGCAAGCTCCTTGGCATAAGGGCGAGCCGCGATCGCGGCTTCCTGCGCGCGGCGCAGCCGGGCCGCTGCGACAAACTTCATCGCGCGGGTAATCTGCTGGGTATTCTTCACCGAGCGAATTCGGCGCCGGAAATCAAGAAGTGTGGCCATCGTTAGTCGCTAACGCCGGTCCTCAGGTCGCCGCCGTGGCAGCGGCCACCGTGAAGCGTTCCTTGAACGCTTCGACAGCGGTTTTGATTTCCGCCTTAATGCCGTCGTCGAGCGCTTTTTTTGCCGCAATGTTTTTCAGTATCGAAGGGTAATTCGTCTCGACGAACTGCGCGAACTCGCGCTCAAACCGGCGAACTTCGGGCACCGGTACCGCGTCCAGCATGCCGCTCGTCGCAACGTACAGAATCAGCACCTGCTTTTCCGCAGCCAGCGGCACATATTGATCCTGCTTGAGGATTTCCGTGAGCCGCTGCCCGCGCGCGAGCTGGCCTTGTGTCACTTTATCAAGTTGATCGGAACCAAACTGCGCAAAAGCCGCAAGTTCGCGGTACTGGGCCATGTCGAGGCGCAGCGAGCCAGCCACCTGCCGCATCGCCTTGATCTGCGCGTTGCCGCCCACGCGGCTGACCGAAATACCGACGTTGATCGCGGGACGAATGCCGGCGTTGAAAAGGTCAGATTCGAGATAAATCTGGCCGTCGGTAATCGAGATAACGTTCGTCGGGATGTAAGCGGAAACGTCACCAGCCTGCGTTTCGATGACCGGCAGCGAAGTCAGCGATCCGCCGCCGAGTTTGTCGTTCAGCTTTGCCGCGCGTTCCAGCAAGCGCGAGTGGAGATAGAACACGTCGCCGGGGAACGCCTCGCGCCCCGGAGGTCGCCGGAGCAGGAGCGAAATTTCGCGGTAAGCCTGCGCGTGCTTGGAAAGATCGTCGTAAAACGTGATGGCATGGCGCTTGTTGTCGCGGAAATATTCGCCCATGGCGCATGCCGCGTACGGCGCGATGTACTGAAGCGAAGCCGGCTCCGCGGCGGAGGAGGTCACTACAATGGTGTAGTCCATCGCGCCGGCATCGGTCAGCGTTTTTACTACTTGCGCGATCGTCGAGCGCTTCTGTCCGATGCCGCAGTAAATGCAAATTACGTCGCCGCCTTTTTGGTTGATGATGGTGTCGAGAATGACCGCGGTCTTGCCCGTCTGGCGGTCGCCGATAATCAACTCGCGCTGCCCGCGTCCGATGGGAATCATCGCGTCAATAGCCTTGATGCCGGTCTGCAGCGGCTCGCGAACGGGCTGGCGGTCGAGTACGCCCGGTGCTATGCGCTCCAGCGGATTGCGCTGCCTCGTCGCGATAGGACCCTTCCCGTCCACAGGCTGGCCCAGCGGATTGACCACGCGGCCAACCAGTTCCTGGCCTACGGGGACGGACATAATCGTGTTCGTGCGCTTAACGACGTCGCCCTCTTTCAACTCTTGCGATTCGCCGAGAAGCACCACGCCAACTTGATCCTCTTCGAGGTTCAGCGCGATGCCGAAAACGTTGTGCGGAAAGGCGAGCATCTCGCCGGCCATGACCTTCTCAAGGCCATAAACGCGCGCGATGCCGTCGCCGACGCTGATGACCGCGCCGACTTCGTCGACAGAAACAGTCTGTTCGTAGTTCTCAATCTGCTCCCGCAGAATCTTGCTGATTTCGTCCGCTTTGATATTCGCCATGCCTGCTCCGTCGCATCTGCCCTGGTCTGTGTAGCCTCCGGGCTTTAGCCCGGCCCGCCGTAAATCAGTGTCTACTCCGCCGCCAGGCGCGTGCGCATTTCGTTCAACCGGCTGCGCAACGAGCCATCGTAAACCGTGTCCCCGATCCTTACGACCGCGCCGCCCAGTAATGCCGGGTCGAGCGCGTACTTTGCTTCAATCTTCTTGCCCGTGAGCCTCGCCAGCGTCGCCGCCATTTCCTTCTTTTGCGCGGCGCTCAATTCGATTGCGGAAGAAATTTCAGCTTCGGCAATCCCCTGCCGCTGCCGGATGACCTCATGAAACGCGGCGATGACCTCAGGGATCAAATTCGTCCGCCGATGGTCCGCCAAAACAAATAGAAAATTGCGGATGATTTTGCTCGCACCCACCCGGGCGGCGATCTTCTCTATGACCGCGTGCTTGGCTTCAACGCTTACCGCTGGACTCGCCAGAAACGTGCGCAATTCCGCGGATTGTGCGTATGCCGCCCCAAAGTCGTGCAACTGCTTGACAGCCGGCTCGGCCGCGCCCTGAGCCAGCGCGATGTCCGCCAAGGCATTCGCGTACCGAAGACTCGCGGACTTCAATTCGGGCTCCCTTCAAGATTTTTCACAAAGTTGCTGATAAGCGATCCCTGTGCTTTTGGTGTGAGCTGCTTTACCAGCAATGATTCCGCCCCAGCCACGGCCAGGTTTGCGGCCAGGGCTTTCAGTTCCAGCCGCGCGGCGCGTTCCGCTGCCTCAATTTCCGCTTTTGCGGCAGCCGCAATTTTTTGTACATCACTTTGCGTGAGCGCTCGGAGCCGTTCCACTTCGGCGGCGGATTCCCGTTCAGCATAGGCGCGAAGCCCCGCGACTTCTTTTTGCAGATTCGCGAGCCTGGTTTCCGCGTCGCGAAGTTGCGCCTCAGCGGCGGCTTTGGCGCTGGTGGCATTGGCAATTGCGGAGCTAACGGCTTCCGCTCTCTTCCGGAATACCGGCGGAAGTAATTTGCCGAACACCCAGACGATCACGCCGGCGACGATGGCAAAGTTGATCCACTTGAAGATTTCCGTGGCGCGTTCAGTAGCCGCGTTGCCGCCCTTCTCCGCGGCCTCCAAACTAACCGACGCCAAAAGCGACACAAATAGAATACTCACAGCAAAGAAAACGAGGCGATTCCGCGTCATCGAGCCTCTCTCGCGGGTGCGCCCGGACGGGGCGGTGCTTGCATGATGCGGCGCGCAATTTCAGCGGAAAGTTGCGCGGCTATGGCTTCGAGGTCTCGGTGAGCTGCGGCAAGTTCCGCAGCCACACGCGCTTTCTCTGCGGTCACTTCGACCGCAGCCCTCGTGCGCGCTTCCTTAATCTGCGCAGCGCGTTCATCGAGCAATTTCTTGCGCGCGGCTTCCTGCTCCGCATACACCTGCCCGCGCGCCTGCCTCAGGGCCTCTTGATACTGCTTTACCTTCTGAGCTGCACCAGCCTGGGCAGCTTCCGCAGCCTTCTGCGCGCCCACGGTGCGAGAGTCACGCTCGGCCATCACCGCCAGCAGCGGCTTAAAGAACACCGCCCGTAAGATGAAGTAAAAAAGGAGGATAATCAGGACTGTGGGCACAGCCTGCAGGAAGAGTTCGCCTAACTGGTGAACAATCGCTTGCATCGATTCTGGATCGCCTAAATTCCGTCAAGTGTGGCGGCCAACCAGCCACCAGGTTGGCAGCCGCGCTCCAACCCCGTAAGAGCGCATGGTGGGCTTATCGCTGCCGTCTCGAAACAGTATTTTATAGCATTCGCAGCGGCTTTGCGTCAACGTGACCGTCGAGGCCCATCAACGGGTGGAGCGTTGTCTTACTGGCGGGTTTGTGCGGGAATTGGAATGTCGTACACGTAGCGAATCGCAAGCGGAGTGTTGCTTCGTCCAGTGGTCATGTGCAGCGTCTCGTACAACTGCCGTCCATCAGCCGACAGCTCAAACGTCCGGCTCATCTTATTTCCGCGGGGATCTTTTTCATCGCTGACCAAGCGCGTCCCATCGAACTTCGCGGCAATCTCCTGGTAATTATCATCTTTGGATTTCTGCAGTTTCCGCCCGTCAGTCATGAACGCGCGCTTGCGGTCCCGGTCATCCACGAGATCGACTTCCGCGCCCGTCATAGAGAGCGTGATCGCTTTTGCCGGCGCAAGAAGCTCACGCGTTTTCTGCCGCTCTTCATCGCTCTCACCGCCTCGCCTGCCGTAGCCACCGCGACCTCCGCCGGGGTACCCACCGCCCATGCGGCCGCGTGCGCCACCGTAGCCGCCATTCGAACCTCTGGAATCTTCTCGTCTCTTGCGCGGATCATCGCTATCGTCTGGGTTGAACTTCCAAGCTCCAAGAATCGTTGTGCGCGGAGCGGGCAGCGGTGCCGGATTTGCCCCAGTCGGCGGACTAGGCTGCGTTGGCGTCGCCGTGATAGGCCCCGATGAAGATTGTGGGCGCGATCCCTCAATCGCAAGAAGCCCCAGGGCCACAATCGCAACCAGTCTTGTCACCCTGAATAGGCATGTGGCTTTCATGTTCGATCTCAAGTTCATCACCTCCCTAGGGATTCCCTTCGAGAGAGCAATGAGTTCCCTGTGGTAGGATGCTTGTAGTTCTTAGGACGGCTGGCTGAATTTCACAAATTCGCAGTATCCTCTTCGGCGAGAGAGTCGGCACTACGGCTCCAAGCAAAAATGTCCCTTCCCAGAACTCCATCCGATTCCTGCCTGCAAAACCGGTTCCGCGGATGCCTACTCGGCGGCGCCGTCGGCGACGCCCTCGGCGCGCCAGTTGAATTTCTCGATCTTGACGAAATTGTTCGCGCCTATGGTGAACAAGGCATACGCGATTACGCTCCCGCTTATGGAAAACTGGGCGCCATCACCGATGACACGCAGATGACGCTTTTCACCGCCGAGGCCATGCTCTCCGCGCATCTCGCCGCGGCTCTACAAAGCCATGAACCGGACTTTTTTCGTGCTGCTGTTCGTTCTTACGCGCGATGGCTGATGACCCAGGAGAACTCCCGCTTGCTGACCTCTACAAGCGCGAAACCAAGCTGGTTACTCCAACAAAAAAAGCTATTCAGCCGGCGCACTCCGGGAACCACTTGTCTCTCCGCGCTGCAGACCAGCCGGGGCAAAGTGACGCGGGCCACCAACGACAGCAAAGGCTGCGGCGGAGTGATGCGTATAGCCCCCGTAGGCATGTACTTCGCGCATTCTCAAAGCCGCGAACATCAATCCGGCCGCGTGCATCCGGACATTTTTGCAACCGGCAGAGATCTCGCCGCGATAACCCATGGACATCCCTGCGGATTCCTCAGTGCGGGGGCGTTTGCCATCATGGTCAGCTTGATTCTTGACGGTACACCTCTCATCGATGCTATTCACGCGGGAAAGGAAGAGCTCCGCAAGCATCCGTCACATAAGGAAACTCTGGCGGCCATCGAGAAGGCCGAAAGCTTGGCAAAATCTCGCCCGCGCGAGCGCAGCGCGTTGCGCGAGCTTGGAAAGGGTTTCGTCGCCGAGGAAGCCCTCGCGATGGGAATTTATTGCGCACTCAGTGCCAGGGATTTCGAAGACGCCATCATTCTCGCGGTGAATCACAGTGGGGACAGTGACTCGACCGGCTCGATCACCGGCAATCTTCTCGGCGCAGCCGCTGGAGTCGAGGCGATCCCTGCGCGTTGGCTTGCCCATCTCGAATTACGCCCCATCATCGAAGCCCTGGCCGACGATCTGGGCGCATTCCCCGATTGGCGCCTCCGCAACCAGTCCGATGCTGAAGAACGCGCCTTCTATGCAACGCGCTATCCCATCGGCTGATCCGCATTTTTCGCAAGGCGCTGGCTATGCAACATTCCTTTGTAGGGGCGCAGCATTGCTGTGCCCTAATCGCCAAGACATTGGAGGCAGATACCATTGTCAGCAAACCATGCGTAATCTGGATCCGCTTATGAATTTATTTCAGTTTCCGGAATAATTCCGCCACACGCGGAAGAAGCGCAATCGCGCCAAGTTCGCGGAACCGCGCGGCCCGCTGCCGGTAGCCGTGTTCGCCGGCGGCGATGATGGCCATAAAAGGCACGCCTGCGTCACGCGCCGCCAGCGCGTCGTCAATGTTGTCCCCAAGATACAGCGCCGTCGCAGGATCGCGTTCCCCGAGAATCTTCTGCAATCCCTCCGGGTGAGGCTTCCTCTTTGCATCGTCCATGGTGATGATTGTTCGAAAGTGCTTCGTCGCCTGCCAGTTTCGGAACGTAAAAGAAAACTCCTGCCGTGTGCGCCCTGTGAAAAGATTCAGCTCATAACGCTTGGCCCATTTTTCAATTTGCCGCGGTGTCACCATCAGTTTTTCGTTTCGAACATTTCCCGGCTTGCCGTTGCTTCCCCAATAAAACTTCTCAAACGCTGCGCGCGCTTGCTCGTACGAAGTGGGATGCCCCAGTGAACTCACCCACGCGGAAACCATGCTCCAGTCGTCGTTAAAGCCGGGCTTGCTCTTCCACCGGTGCAGCTCGGCATACGTGACCCGCTTCCCCGTAATGTGGCGCACCGTCTCCAGCGCCGACCGCCAATACGTCCCGCGCACGTCCACCAGCACGCCATCCACGTCAAAGATCAGGATTTCAGTAGGGGGGCGTTTCTTCGCGGCGATCACACAATTATTGGAGCAGAAACAATGCAGCGTCGCAACCCGGCGAAAAACACAGGCATTCGCAGTATAGCGGTTCGAATATCGAAAAAAATGTTAGGCCCGTGCCCGTGCTGGTATCGTGGCAGGGCTTCTTTAAGGGCGGGAAGCGGGCTTCTCAAGTTGCTTTCTCTGCTCTTGCAGCCCCGCCAATTCCTTGCGCGTCTCCGCAAGGATTTGTTTGTTTTCGTCAATCACTTTTTGGAGACGTTCTCTTTGATCGGAGGGCGCCTGATCGAGCTCTCGCTGGGTGCGGTCAATGAATTCTTCCTGCGCTTGGATATCCCGCTCCTCCCATGCGATTTTCTTATCGGCGTCATCCACGGAATTGGCATGAGCTAGGGGAGGCGTCTTGGATGGCTTTGCTGACGTGGCGGAGGTTTGCTTGGCCGCCTCTGCCTGCTGTGTCGCCGCCGTGGCGGCCTGAGCTTGCGCCGTTTCCTTTTCGGCATAGCTGTCCGCCGATGTGCGCACGGTGGCCAGATCCTCATCCGTCCACACTTTGTGCGTCTTCGCAGCCGGCGCTTGCTTCTTGTTCACTTTCCGATACTTAGCCGGCGTCACATTCTTCTGCGAATCGCTCTGCGCGCTCGCCGGCGTAGCAAGCCCGGCGGCCGCGCCACATACAAGAATCAGACTAAAGAGAAAACCGTTTTTCGTTTTCATTTTCCCATCCTGAGTCTCTTCACCGTTCCTGGAACGAAAGGATTTGGTATGAGGGTGGCTGCTGCACTCGGTTAATCCAGCAGCTGTTGTAATACATGCCGTTTCCGCCGCCGCCGTTGATATCGAAATTCACGCTTCCGAAATTGGGCAATTGGTTTCCGTTGGCGTCCCTCGTTGTTGCGGCAAAAATG
>MNDE01000064.1 GCA_001914785.1 Acidobacteria bacterium 13_2_20CM_57_17
GGTCAACAGCTGCGGATAGCGATTTCACATGCACACCCTCGGTCGTCAGAGTGTCTGTACTGGAATCATGGGGGACGCGGGGAATCTTATCCAGCGCATCGGCAATGGAGCGAACGAGTTCCTTCACACCGTCTCCGGCAACACCCGAAATGGAGTGAAATTCGAATTTCCGCAGCCTGCAGAAATCTCGAAGAGCGTCGAGACGCGTGCGGTCCATCGTGGCGTCTAGCTTCGTGGCTACAACGATCATCGGTTTTTCGATCAGGGACGCGCTGAAGGCTTCCAGCTCGCCGTTGATGAGCTCGAAGGAACGGATGGGATCGTCGGCGTTGGAGTCGCTCGTATCAATGAGATGAACCAACAGCCGTGTGCGTTCGACGTGGCGGAGGAAACGGATGCCGAGGCCCGCGCCCAAATGTGCCCCTTCGATGAGGCCGGGAAGATCGGCGACGACAAATGTGCGTCCGAGTTCCGAGCCGTGCCCGCCGGTACCGCCGTCGGCATTAACGACGCCGAGGTTGGGTTCGAGCGTGGTGAACGGATAGTTCGCAATCTTGGGGCGCGCGGCGGAAATCACGGAAATCAGCGTCGACTTGCCGACGTTGGGAAAACCAACCAGGCCAACATCGGCGAGCAGTTTCAGTTCGAGGCGAAGATGGCGCTCTTCCCCGGGGAATCCGTCTTCGTGTTCGCGCGGGGCCTGGTGCCACGGCTTGGCAAAATGTTGATTGCCGCGTCCACCGCGCCCCCCATGGGCGATCAATATGCGCTGGCCGGGCGTAGCAAGATCGGCGATGGTGGCGCCGCTTTGATCGTCAAAGGCAAGCGTGCCGACGGGCACTTGCAGGATCATGTCCTGGCCAGAATGGCCGGTGCAGTTGGAGCCTTCGCCGTGGCGTCCGCGATCGGCCTTGAATTCGCGATTGTAACGGTATCGCAGCAGCGTGTTGTCGTTTGGGTTGGCTTCAAGATAAATGTTGCCACCATGGCCGCCGTCACCGCCGGAGGGACCGCCTCGCGGAACATATTTTTCGCGCCGGAAAGCCACGCAGCCGTTGCCGCCGTCGCCGGCCTTCACGAAAATTTTGGCTTCATCAACGAACACTGGAATAAAACTCCGTAAGAGCCAGCCGTTTCCCGGCTGTCAGCCGCTATGAAAAGAAAAACGCGGTCCAATGGGCCGGACCGCGGAAGCGAATAGGCGCGGACTAAAATCCTCCGCAAAATGCAGCCGCAGATTGCAGCTAGTTTGCTGCGGACTTGGCTTGCTCTGCGGGCGTGACGCTGATAAAGCGGCCGTGACGGCCTTTGTCCTCGAACTTCACGAATCCGGTAACCATTGCGAACAGCGTGTCGTCTTTGCCCTGACCGACGTTTTCGCCGGCCTGATGCTTGGTGCCGCGCTGACGCACCAGAATTGTGCCGGCGTTGACGAGCTGCCCGCCGAAGCGCTTGACACCCAGCCTCTGTCCGTGTGAATCGCGGCCGTTTGTTGAGGAGCCGCCGCCCTTCTTATGTGCCATGACCTAAATCCTTTTCGAGAAGCTGCCGGGCAGATGCCCGGCCGAATGTAAATGAGTTACAGCTTGATATCGCTCACTTCCACGGCGGTGTAATTCTGCCGGTGGCCGCGCGAAATCTTGTACTGGTTGCCCTTCTTGAACTTGAGCACGGTGAGCTTCTTGCCGCGGCCTTGCGATACGATCTTGCCGCTCACGGAAGCCTTGCCGGCATCGGCGCCCGATACGATCTTCTTGTCGTCCATGTGGACGGCCAAGACGGAGCCAAAGTTCACCTTTTCCCCTACTTTGCCATCAACCCGCTCGATGCGGATGGTGTCGCCGGGCGCGACGCGATACTGCTTTCCCCCGGTCTGAATAACGGCGTACATCAGTCCTCCAAGAGCTAAAGACAAACCCTAATTATAGAGGTTCCTCACCGGAATCGTCAACGAACGAATTACCGAATATTTTCGAGGGACGTGGTTTGATTTTGACGCTCAAGCGACAATCGAGACCATCCCGAGGACGTGCAGACCTAGCGAAGCGTCGCCGGAAACCTTCACCTGAGCAAGAGCGGACTGGCGGTCTATGCCCTTCGTGAAAATGCGCCAGGCGATTTCCTGGGGAATCGTGGTTTCCGAAGCCGCTTCTCCAGTCGGTGCCTCGATGAGTTGCCAGACTTCATCGGCGCGATAGAGATACCAGATGCCGCCGCATTCGCCAGAAACTGTGAACCGCAGCAAGGTGCCGGTTTTCGCGGAAACGTTTCGATAGGTGAACGGCAGAGCCCGCAGGAAGCAATCGAGAACGGGATAGTAGAACTCGCGGGTCATGATGCCCGGCTTGTTCACAGCGAGACGAATCTGCTGTTGGTGATGCCAGCGCTCCGTGAACTCGCGCGCGGTGTCAAACCAGTTTGGGGATTTTTCTTCGCCGGCCCAGCTTACCCCGTACGGAGCCGTCGCATACGCGTCGCGCGAGGCGTGATATTCCGCCAATGATTTCACGGCGACCTCCACTAGTCTAATTAAGACTAGCGGACTTAACCGACGATATACGGTAACGCCTTCGCTATTCAAGCGATTGATGAACGCCCCCAAATCAACAGAAGAATTGATTGCCGGACTTTCGGCCACATAACCATCCCGCCCGATGGAAACTCCGCGCAACGCCGTGTCCAAAAGATGGGCTGCGACATCCTTGACCTTCCATTTGGGTGAAACCGTCTGTCTTTCCCAATCTTCCGGTGCAAGCGAGCGAAGAAGCTCCATTAACATTCCGTCGAGCTTTGGAAACAGGTGGGCGGTCAGGATCGGCGGCAAAGGGTTGAGCTTGGTTTTCAAAGACGGTTCGGGCACGGAAGGAATCCTCACACCGGGTTCGCCGAAAAGCAACCCTCGCGAGGAAGACTGAGCTCTCTGGCCTGGCGGAACCGCGTAGGATTCGGCGGAAACAGCTCTGCAACTTTCTGCCCCTAGAGGTGTTAAGTGAAGTAGGAACTTCAGCATGAGCTGAAGAACCTGAACGAGCTGCGGTTGTTTGCAGTCGAAGTGATGGACTTCAGAAGGGGTCCAAACATGCGTTATCTAAGAATTCTTGCTTTGCTCGGCATTTGTTTAGGTTCAGCATCTTTCGCCCACGCACAACGAGTCTTTGTCGGCGTTGGTGTGGCTCCAGCATACGTAGGCCCGGCGCCAGTCTGCGCTTACGGCTATTATGGCTACTATCCGTACGCCTGCGCTCCCTACGGCTATTACGGCCCCGACTGGTTCGTAGGAGGAGGATTTATCGGAGCGGGCCCATGGTTCCATGGCTGCTACGGGCCGAGATTTTATAGCCGGCCCGGCTTCTATGGCCGAGGCTTCTACGGCCGCCCGAGCTTTCACGAACGAGTCTTCGTAGACCGGGGTTTTCGCAGCCACGGCGGGTTTGAGCATGAAGGCTTCCGCGGCGACCGTGGATTCCATGGCAGTGGCGGTTTCCACGGAGATGATCATGGATTTCACGGCGGCGGCGGGTTTCGCGGCGGCGGTGGATTCCATGGCGGTGGTGGCCACGGAGGCGGGCATCGCTAATCAGGAGTCCGCCTAAATTCTCACAAACAACTGGAACGGCCGGCAGGAACTCCCCCCGGCCGTTTTCGTTTTGATCCTACCGCAAAACGCGAATTCCCTAGGCGCACACGCCTTCGTCAGTGGGCTGGGGAAACTGCTGCGAAAACCAGAAGGAATATTGCGTAGCGCCATTTTTCTGGTAATGCTCCAATCGCTCGCGTCCTTCGGCCACGGTAGGAACGTGTCCAACTGGAATCCACCACAAACAGTAAGTAGGCACGCCTGCCTTCTCGAACCATTTCGCCCGGTCGCGAAAGACTTTGATGTGATTGGAGTTGTAGGCGAACTCGCGCAGCGCCTCGACGGACTCCCAGACGGACATGTTCACGATGACAAAGGGGTCGTCACTGTACGCAATGTCCGTGGCGTTTCCGGATTCCGACTGCAGCCGCCACACAAATCCCGGAGCTTTGTCCGCGAGAGCGTTGATCGGCCCCAGTTGCGCGACGAATTCGGCGATTTTCGGATCGTCAAGCGGAGCGATCAAGCGTGCAATGTTGATTTGCGCGAGATGATAGTTCATAGCGGACTCCAGAGAACTCCCTTCCAAAGACGCTTCAGAAATCGAAACGGTAGCACAGGATGCTCCACGTGACGATGTGGCGGATGGATAAGCAGAACATTTTTTGCCAGTGGAATAGTGGCGCCATGGGCTCAAAAGCGGAAGAGATAGGAGACTTTGACGAATATCTGGCGGCCATCATTCATAAATCGATTGGGAACGTGGAGGAGGTTGCCGTTGGAATCCTGACTGAGGCTGGGGTCGAGGTTCTGCAGGTTTGAGTTGTAACCGACGTACACGGCAGTGCCGGGATGGAGAAGATAGGTGAAGAGCAGGTCGGCGTTGAAGTTTTTCGTGGTTTGGAGCGAGGTGAGATTCTGGTTGGCAAGAACTGCAGCGTATTGTCCGATGAAACGAAGTGAGAATTCTCGCGTGAACTGGTAGTTCCACTTCGAGCGAATGATGTGGTTGTTGAAGATGTTGGGGCCGGAGGAGAGACTGCGGAGACGCGTGAGGAGATAGGTGTTATCGATAGTAAGCTTGCCAGTGGGTCGGACGGTAAGAAAGATCTGCGCGTAGCTCGATTGAGCAAGGACAGGCGGGCCCGCGACTGGAGGGCCAGGAGGCGCGGGAATCAGCGGAGCGTCAAAGTTGGTGTCGGTGCCCCAGCCAATCTCGCCGTTCATTGAGACTTGCTTGAAGAAAGCAGATTGGAGGAAGAAACCGGAATGATGGTGAGCATAGTCGCGATTATCGGGAAGAGGGCTGAAGTCGGAGGGGCGAAGGCGCTCGTGGCCGAGATTGCCGAAGAAGCCGAAAAATACCTGACGCTGAAACTGAAAACGGTAATTGGCGTTGGCAAACCATTCGAGACGCGTGCCCTTGTGGTCCCAGTTGTTGATGGTAAAGAGTCCTGGCCCATGCCAGACGAGATGCTTGCCTTCCGGACGAAAGCGGTAGAGAGCGAACTGGCTGAAGCGGCGGATGTCGGGGCGGCGAAAGAAACCGGTCTCGGTCTGGAATCCCTCTGAAGTGTCCTGATACAACACGTTGTATTCGACCTTTCGCGTGCTGTGCTCGACGTATTCCCAGAAGTCCGGCCCGCCCTTGTGGAAACCGTTGTTGAAATCGGTAGAGCTGACGAGCGCTTGTGCCGTGGCGTACCAAGTGGGGCTGAAGGTGATCTTTGCATCGATGCCGCCGACGCGGTTGGAGCCGACGATGCAGCGATTGTCGCTACAGGCGGTGTCGGACACGGTAGCAAGTTCCCGGTCCGTATAGATGAAGCCGATGGTGGATTGCTTACCGATATCGTGATTCACGCGCAGCACACCGAAATAGGCTTTGGCGCCGGAGAGAGGGTCAGCCGGAGCAACGGACTTGCCCGGGGACTTATCGTCCGCAAAGAAGGCGCCGATAGACCAAGGACCTTGTTTGCCCGTGAGGCGCAAGCCGTAATCGGGGTCGGCGATGCGGCGAGTAAAGACAAGATTTATGGGAGTGGCGAAATAGCCCGCATTTTCGAGAAAGAATGGACGCTTTTCCGGAAAGAAAACCTCGAAACGCTGGTTGACGGTGACTTGAGGCTCGTCGGATTCAACTTGGGCAAAATCAGGATTCAAAGTAGCGTCGAACACCAGGGAATCCTTGAGCACGATCTTGGAATCGAGGCCGGCGCGTGGTTCGAAGCTCTTCCCAACGAAATGGGGGACGCCGCCGGGACGATCATCCAAGCCGCGGAACGAGCGCAGAGAACCGTAGGGAACGAACTGTATGTTGCGCCCGGGAGAGATTTTTTTGAGTCCATCCGCATGCGTTTCCTGACTCAGCCAGCCCTGGGTGTTGCTGCTGATATGCGGGTAGAAGGAGAATTCGAAGTTGCGGCGGATGTCGCGCTCAAAGAAGATGCCCCAGGTCTGTTCGGGATTTCGGGGAAAACGGAGCGAACGGAACGGAATCTCGAACCACACCACGAAGCCTTGAGACGTAACCTTGCCCTGTGAATTCCAAAGCATGTCGTAGGAATAGTCCGGCTCCTGAAAATCGTTCCAGATGCCGTCCTGCTGGACGCCGAAAGGGTTCACGTAGAAGAAAAGGCCGTTCTTGCGGTCGCTGAAGGTATCCAGGACGAAACCGAACTGATCGTCGTCGTTGATTTGCTCGCGCCGGACCATGTGAGCACGAATCTTGTCCGGTTCGGAATCAAAACAAACGCAAACGACATAGAGATTTTGATCGGTGTAGCCGAGATAGACTTCGGTTTTCTGAGAGATGGGTGAACCGTCTTTCGGGTCGCGCTGGACGAAGCCATCAATTTTCAGCATTTCGCCGGCGAAGGCTGGAGAAGGCTGCATTGTAAGGAAGTCAGCGATGGCCGGGCGCTTTTCCAGGTGAGGGATATGGAGACTCGTGAAGGTTACAGAATCTTTGGCAGGCGGACCTGCCAAGGCTGGAAAAGAGGGGTCCAGAAGGACGAGGAGAATCAGCCGTAGAGCCCAAGAACGCTTGCTGGATGGGGAATGGCGCACTGCGAGGCTCCAAGACTGTGTCTTAGGCGCAAGTCGGTCAAATGCTAGTCGGTAAACGCACCCGGGGCTCAAGTCTCCTGATTGTATTGACGACCGTGGGGGTCCAAGAGTTAGCCTTGTCAGCCGCAATTGCGGTTTTTTTCTTGGGCAAGAAGGCGCGCAATTCAGGCGCGCTAGAAGTTAAACCGGTAGCCGAGAATCATCTTGGCAAGCAAATGATCCGTTGCGCGCGTCACGCCCACTCCCACTCCAAAATTGACTTCCCATTTGGGCGAGAGATTCAAGTCAATCGCAGGAAGAATTTGTTGTTGCTGCTGGCTGATGGGGTCGAAGCCCGTCACCGGACCCAGCGAGCCGTAGTACTCAATTCCTCCGGCAATTTTCTTGGTGAAATCGTAGCTGAATTTGAAATTAGGCGAGAACACCAGCCCCTGACTTACGCCCGGGCCATGAAAGGACCGGTCGAACGTGGGATTGAAGGACAAATACCACTTGCCGAGCTGCTTATCCGCGATAGGCCGAATTTCCCACGTCCACGTGTCTGCGGAATACCGGCGGCTCTGCCAGCCAATTTCGTTCGAGAGGCTGACCCCAACGGGCCAATGCCACTTGGGAGGAACGCGCACGCGGGGCCGGATGTGGCTGCCAACGTAATCCCAACCCTGGCCGTTCTTGGCGGAAGTAAAAATGTAAAACCCGGTTTCGAACCAGTCATTGAAGCCGTGTGTGATCTCGACGGTTTCGTGCAATTGATGGCTCGTAGGAAGAGTCCCATCATCAGTTGATTTGGAGCCTTGAAACGTGAAATTCGAATGCAGCTCCAGCATCGTGTGGCGAGGTTCGACGGTTTGGTAGGGATATACCTGGACTTCGTAGTTCCCCTGCGCGCTTGCGTTCAGAGGCAAGGCCGCGCACGCGAGCAAACAGAACGCGATCGACATTGCAATTCGCAGTCCCATATTTAATTTCCGCAAGCTGGCAAGCGTACCTTAGCCTTGGTGATCGGCAAACTGGAATAGATGCGGAAATCAGGCGTGGGGGTGCGCCTTGTCGTAGACGTCCATCAACTGGCGAATGGAGGCGTGCGTGTATTTCTGCGTGGTCGAGAGAGATTGGTGCCCGAGAAGTTCCTGGATGGCGCGAAGATCAGCGCCGTCAGCAAGCAGATGCGTCGCGAACGCGTGACGCAACGAATGCGGATGCAGGTCCCAATTGACATTGGCGATGCGCACGTATTTTTTCACGATGCGCCCGACGGAACGCTGCGTAAGGCGCCGGCCCAAATAGTTGAGAAAGACAGCTTCCGCGTGCGGCCCCTGCTTGCCGTTAGTCCCACCCGCTTGCCGCAGGAGCTGTTCGCGCACCGGCCAGTATTTTTCCAAGGCCTCTTGGGCCTTGGCTCCGTACGGAACGATGCGTTCTTTGTTGCCTTTGCCGCGGACCCGGAGGATGCGTTCTTTCTGCTCCATGTCGGCAAGATTGAGCCCGGTGAGCTCACTGACGCGCAAGCCTGCGGCGTAGAGGAGTTCCAGGAGCGCCCTATCTCGGCGAAGGAGCAAGCCTTCGGTGGCCCGCGCGGAGCCACTTTGCTCACGTCGCGGCTTCACGTCGGACGCCGGTGCAGGCAACATGGCCCTGGAACCTGTCTGCCCGGCGGCTGCGCCTCGTCCCGATCCGCCAAGCTGATTGAGGAATCCGTTCATCTCTTCGGCAGAAAGCACGGAAGGAATGCGCTTCGGCAGCTTCGGCGTAGGAACAAGCCGGGCGGGATTCTCCTTCAGATGCCCTTCGCGAACACAATACTTGAAGAATGAGCGCAGCGCCGCAAGCTTCCGCGCGATGGAGCTCTTCCTAAGTCCGTGATCATGGAGATGCGCGACGAATTCGCGAATCATCGAATGCGTGACGCCGGTAAGCCCTGGGGGCCGGGCCCCCGGCGGGGACAAATAGGCGAGAAATTGTTCGAGGTCCTTGCGGTAGTTTAGAACCGTATGCGGCGAGGAATTCTTCACCGACTGAAGGTATTCAAGATATTTCGAAATCGCTGCAATCATTCGCCGCTACAGTTCCCGGGGACAGGCCCAGCTACAGTATAGGCGCGGACAAATCCGCGCAAAAGAAAATCACAGCACTGTTTCCTCAGATGCAGATGGGTCAGGACTTCACCGCTACGGGCACGGGAGCTTCTTCGGTCTGCACTTGCGGCTGGGCTTCGAGGATTGGCGTCTCCCAGTCGCAACCTTCTTTGAGGCACGCGCGCACGGAGCCGGTCTTGGTGCGTTTTTCGACAATGAACGGCGCGCCGCACTTCGGGCACGGTTCGGCGACGGGCATGTAAGGCGTTGTGAAATCGCAATCCGGGTAACGCGAGCAGCCATAGAAAATGCGCGGGCGTCCACGGCCGCCTTTGCCCGCGCTTCCGCGGCGCACGAATTCGCCTTCGTTGCATTTCGGGCATTTGATGCCCATGGTGATCGGGCGTGTGTACTTGCACTTCGGATAGCCGAAGCAGCCAATGAATTCGCCGAAGCGTCCGTGTTTTTTCACCAGACCGTTGCCGCAGAGTGTGCACTTTTCATCGAGCGGCTCATCCGGCTGATGCGCGATGCGCGTTCCCTGGACAAGACGGCGGGTGGTCTTGCAGTCCGGGTAGCCGGTGCAGGCGAGAAAAGTGCCGAAGCGGCCGCGCTTGATGGCCATTTCCTTGCCGCAGTTGTCGCAATATTCGGTCTTGGGTTCGCCGCTAGTCTCTTCCGGAGTCTCAGGGGAGAGGTCCTGAATGAAATCGCATTCGGGATAGCGCGAGCAGCCCAGGAAGAATCCGTGGCGGCTAATGCGTTCGAGCAACTCGCCCTGGCCGCACTTTTCGCACTTTTTCCCCGTAGGGATGCCGGCCTTATAGGAAAGCATCTCGTCGTCGGCCTTGTCGAGGTCGATGACGAATTTCTCCCAGAACTCTTTGACGGCTTCGCGCCACGGCAGCTTGCCTTCTTCAATTTCGTCCAGCTCTTCTTCGAGCCGCGCGGTAAATGTCACGTCAAAAACATCCTCGAAACTCTTGATCAGCAGCGTGCTGACCCTTTCGCCGAGCATGGTGGGCGAAAAGCGGCCCTGGTTCTTAGTGACGTATTCGCGCTCGACAAGCGTGGAAATGATCGAAGCATACGTCGAAGGCCGCCCGATGCCGTCTTCTTCAAGTTCCTTCACCAATGTCGCGTCGTTGTACCGTGGCGGCGGCTCGGTAAAGTGCTGGTCCGGGCGAATCTTGTCGAGCCGCAGCGTCTGCCCTTCCGTAACCTGGGGAAGCGTGCGGCCTTCGCCCTCATCATCCTTCTCGTCGTCCTCGCGGTCCGCGATGGACGCGGGCATTTGATAGACGCGGAGGTAGCCGTCGAATTTCTGGACCGAGCCGGTAGCGCGGAAAGTGTAATCTCCCGCGTTGATGTCGATGGTCGTCTGATCGAAGATTGCCGGAAGCATTTGCGACGCGACAAAACGCTGCCAGATCAGCTGGTACAGCTTGAAGAGATCTTCATCGAGATATTTCCGCACGTCTTCCGGCGCGCGCATGGCATCGGTGGGACGCACCGCTTCGTGGGCTTCCTGGGCATCCTTCTTCGATTTGTAATAGTTGGGCTTTTCCGGAAGGTAATTGCCGCCGAATCGCTCCGGAATCAATTCGCGAACTTGCGCCAACGCGTCGTTCGAGACGTGCACGGAGTCCGTGCGCATGTAAGTAATCAGGGCGACTGAGCCTTCGTCACCAAGTTCCACGCCTTCGTAGAGTTTTTGCGCCAGCGACATCGTGCGCTTGGCCGTGTACCGCAGCCGGTTGTAAGCCGCTTGCTGCAATTTGGAAGTCGTGAATGGAGGTGGCGGATTGCGTCTCTTTTCTTTTTGCGCGACGCTGGCCACCTGCCACTTCGCCTTACTCACGGCCGCCACAATTTTTTCTGCGGCCTCCTGATTCTCTACTCCAATGTCCTCGCCTTTGTGCTTGAAGAGCTTGGCTTCGAAGAGCGGCGGCTGCCCGGCATCCAGCATCGCGTGAATCGTCCAGTATTCCTGCGGGATGAACGCGCGAATTTGCTGCTCGCGTTCGACGATAAGCCGCAGCGCCACGGTCTGTACGCGCCCGGCGGAAAGGCCGCGGCGAACTTTGTCCCAGAGAATGGGAGAAACTTTGTAGCCCACAATGCGATCAAGCACGCGGCGCGCTTGCTGCGCATCCACCAGATTGGTGTCCACCTGGCGCGGCTTATCGAAGGCCGCGCGAATGGCCTTGGGCGTGATCTCGTTAAACGTAACCCGAAAGATTTTCTTGGGATCGACGGCGACAACCTCTTTCTTCGTGCCGTTCTCCTCTTCCTTCTTAACAGGCTCTTGGGGTGCAGCCTCTTTCTTCTTGAATCTCGAAACGCTGGGTTCCTGCTCGATGAACTTGCCAGGCTTGGAGAGAACCATGGCGAGGTGGGCGGAGATGGCTTCCCCCTCGCGGTCGGGGTCGCCCGCCAGGTAGACCGCCTCCGCGGAGTGTGCCGCCTTCCTCAGATCGTTAATCACCTTGCCCTTGCCGGCGATGATTTGCAGCGTAGGCTCGAAAATCTTGTCGTCGTCGATGCTGATCAGTTTCCCGGCCGGCGCTTTTGCTTTCTTGCTTCCCTTGCCGGTTTTCTTCCGCCTTTTCTTTTTGCCGCCCTCTTCTTCGCCGGGCAGACGAATGCCAATCGTCTTCTTGGGCAGGTCCATCACATGGCCGATGGATGCCTTGACGGTGAAATTCCGCCCCAAGTATTTGTTAATCGTTTTCGCCTTTGCGGGCGATTCCACAATAACCAGCGAACGAGCCATATTGCCTTTGTAACTCCGTAATGCTTTTGCGGAGAGGGCTGACCGCGCGGTGTGTGTCCTTCTCGCTACCTTGAGCGCTCTGCCCGAATTCCAACGGGGTCTAAGTTTAGATGCTGTGGTTGCCCTTGTGGATGCGCTTCACGTCTGGAGGCTTGCCTATCTCTCTCTACAGCAAGACTTTGCTGAACTGCTTGCCCGGCAATTGCCGGATGATGCCCTTCATCTCCAGAGTGAAGAGCGTAGCCAGAACTTCGGAAGAGTTCAAGCCGGAACGTTCCACGATGTCATCGATGGGCACGTGTTCTTCAGCGCTCAGCAGTTCGTAGAGTTTCTTCTCCGAGCCGTTCAGCGCCGCAGCGGCCAATAGATTTCGCTGCTCAGCTTCCGGTTTTTCGGCCTGCACCAGGGCGGCACGAACCGGCGTGGGCAACTCTTCGATGACATCCGCTGCGCAAGAGACCAGCTTGGCGCCTTGTTTGATGAGCTGATTCGGCGCGAAACTTACGGGCTGAGTGACGTTTCCCGGCACGCCGAAGACTTCTCTTCCGAACTCCATGGCCAGCCGGGCAGTGATCAGCGACCCGCTATATTGCGCGCCTTCCACGACCACTACCCCGAGCGGCATGCCGGCCACGATCCGGTTGCGCACTGGAAAATTCTCCGGCGCCGGGTGCGTGCGCAATGGAAATTCGCTGATGATCGCCCCGCGCTCCAGCACTTTTTCGTACAGTTTCTTGTTTTCCTTGGGGTAGCAAACGTCGATGCCCGTGCCAAGAACTCCTATGGCACGCCCGTTGGCGTTCATGGCTCCCTGGTGACCGATGGCGTCAATTCCACGCGCCATGCCGCTGACGATGACCAGCCCACGCGCGGCTAGCTCCCGTCCGAGACGCTGGGCCATTTGCGTGCCGTAAAGCGTTGGCCTGCGCGTGCCGACGATGCTCAGGCTGGGGAGATTCAAAACTTGAGGATCGCCGCGAACGTAAAGCAGTACCGGCGGGTCGTAGATTTGCAAAAGCGACTGCGGATATTCAGGCTCCGTCCAGTTCAAGAGCGTGCAGCCTGCAATCTTCCGTATGCCCGCTAATTCCTTCTCGGCGCGTTTGAAGCTCTCTTTCTTCGCGATGGCTTGCGCCACTTTGGCGGGGAGATGGCAGGATTCGAGATCAGGCAGACTGGCGCGGAAGATGCCCTCTGGCGAATCAAACCGCCGCAGCACGCGGGCGGACAAACGGGAGGCCAGCCCAGGCGTGAGCCCAAGCGCAAGCCAGGAGAGGGAAACGTCCGGCTGCATCGCCTGACGAGCCTATGTGTGGAGTAACCGAATTGTCAAGTGGTTAGCGCTTGACCTTCGCCGCGTAGCCAGGCCTGGGAACCCCTGAGCGCTATCGAGCGGGCTGTGCCGCATCTTCTTGGAGGATGGCATCCAAAGTCTTCAGGAAAAGATCCGCATCAGCCTCGGAGAAAACCAGCGGCGGGCGCAGCTTGATAACGTTGTGATCTGGCCCGTCGGTGCCTGCGAGAATGCCGCATTCGCGAAGCCGATTCACTACGTACGATGCTTGCAACGGCGCTGCCTCTCGCGTTTCACGGTCGAGCACCAGATCGATCCCCAGAAATAGTCCAGAGCCGCGCACATCACCGATCAACGCATGACGAATCTGCAGCGCCTTCAAGCTTTCAATCAAATGCGCGCCGACTCGCAAAGCGTTTTGCTGTAACTTTTCCTCTTCAAGAACATCCAGCACCGCGAGACCCGCGGCGCACGCCACAGGATTGCCGCCGAACGTGCTGAAAAACTCCATTCCATTATTAAACGAATTGGCGATCTCCCGTGTCGTGACGACTGCCGCGAGCGGGAACGCGTTGCCGATGGGCTTCCCCAGAACGATGATGTCCGGAACGACGCCGTGCGTTTCGAATCCCCAGAAGTGGGTTCCCAGCCGCCCGAATCCGACTTGCACTTCATCGGCGATGCAGACCGCGCCTGCCGCACGCACGTGGCGATACACCTCCGCAAGATATCCTGGCGGAAAAACAATTTGCCCGCCCACGCTCGGCAAAGTTTCGGCGATGTACGCGGCAACACCGCGGCCTTCGGCTCGCGTGCGCACCAGGATTTCGGCAACATGCCCCGCATATTGTGCGCCCGCTAGCTTGTCACCGCGCCGATACGGACCGCGGTAATCATCCGCGAGCGGAGCAATGTGAACCCAGGGTTTCTTCCCGCCGCCGCCGGGGCCGTCGAATTTGTAAGGACTGATGTCGATGAGCGTGCTGGTGTGCCCGTGATAGGCATGTTCCAGCACGATAACGTCTTCGCGTCCCGTATGCGCGCGCGCAAACCGCAGCGCCAGCTCATTGGCTTCGCTGCCGGAGTTCACAAAAAAACAAACGCGCAACGGTTCGGGGAGTAGTCGCGTCAACCGCTCGGCATAGCGATTGACGTTGTCGTGCAAATAGCGCGTGTTGGTGTTGAGCAGCGCGAGTTGCGCTTGCGCCGCCTGCACCACCCGAGGATGACTGTGCCCTACGAGCGGCACGTTATTGTAAACATCCAAATACGCTCGCCCAGTATCGTCATACAAATACTGCATCCACCCGCGAACGATTTTCAGCGGGCGTTGATACGATATACTGAGATTTTTCCCCAGCAAGCCGCGACGTGCGGCAAGCGTTTCGCCAAGAGTTGGCTCCTTCGCCGGGAAACGATTCGCCGGAATGCCAGGCAAAAGATTTGGGTCCGGCGAGAGGCTTGTCCAAACGGCGCGCTGAGAAGCGTAGGCAACGCCCGGAAAATCGGCGCCGAGTTCGAGCAGATCGAGGACGATCTGGAAATGAACGTGTGGCATCCATCCGCCGTTTTCATCCGTAGCGCCTACTCGCGCAAACCCTTGCCCGCGGCCAATACGCTGCCCCGGTTTCAGCGCAGCAAGCGTTTCTTTCGTCAAGTGGCCGTACAATGTGAAGAATTTCTCTCCGTTGCTAGTTTCGTGCCGCAGAATCACGAGCGGTCCGTAGTCCTGCGGTTCGGAATTATTAGCGGCGATGTGGACCACGCCATCCAGTGGGGCGCGCAACCGCGTCCCTGGCCCCACGAATAAATCCATCCCCAAGTGCACCGTGCGCCGCTCATCCGTGGCATTGCTGCTCGCACCAAATAGCGAGGACGTGTAAACCAGCCGTGGCTCATCGTAGCGGCCAACGCCGAAGGCCGCGCCCGCCCGGTTCATTTCCGCGGACAGTTTCTCGCCCACTTCCTGATCATTGGCTCCGCCAGGCTTAGCGCCCAGCAATGTGCTGCCAACGCTCAAATCGAAAACAACGCTCGGCGCCGTCCGCGTGTCAACGTCCAGAATAGAAGCCGCGGAGCGGCCGTTTGCTTCCAGCCACTTCGTGACCTTTTCACTTTGCGGAACGGCGGGAAGCCCGCAAGCCGCGCGAAACGTATAGTGGGCAAATCGCGGATGAATGTTTGCTAGCCGCTCTAATGCTTCCCAGGCTGGCACTTCGCTGACCGTGACGTACGGATCATCCGGCTTTAGCGTCTTCCGGTGCGCGGAATTCGTGACGCTGACTGCGAGCCGCGCGCCGATCAAAGGAAATAGAACGGACAACTCCCGCTCATCGAGCGGAAACGCCCCGTGATATCCCGCCACAACTGCAGTCGCAGCCGGCAGCGGGTCTTCCTTTCTAAGAATGGCGTAAGCGGCGGCAATCGCCGGCTCCGACGCCGTGATCCCGTGATGCATGTCGCCAAAATCAATCAGACCTGCGATTTTTCGTGGCAGTGGCCAGGGGTCACCGACCAGCACGTTGTAGTCGTTCGCATCGCCGTAAATTACGCTGCGGCGCAAACGCGGCAGGTTGAGAACCACTTCGGCTTCGTACAGCGCGAGAAACTTTTCCACCAGCGCGCGCCGCTTCGAATCGGAAATGTGCTTGATATGGTCTTTGATCCAAACCGCGCGAGAGGAATCCCACTTCAGTTCGCGATGCGCCGCGGGATGCGCCAACGACTGCAGTGTCGCGTCCATCTCACCCAGGAACCGGCCAAGATCGCCAAGCAACTCGTTCGTATGCGGGCGGACCTCCGCCAAAACTGTTCCATTCACGAAGCTGAGCAGCCAGACGAGGCGGGCCGAACCGTCTGCTGCCGCGATGGAACTAAACGGTTCACCGCTGCGATCGAGTATGACGCGAGGCAGAGGCAATTGAGGCGCGCGCTGCGCCAGATGTTGCAAGGCCCGGCACTGCAAATCAAGGAAGGAATGCTCGCGCGCGGGATGCATCACTTTCAGGACGAACTCATGCCCGTCCCTACTATTCAGGTGGAAGTTGTCGTCGTATTCGCCCGGTAACGCCCGCGCGGTAGCTTTCAACCCGTAGAGTTCGAGCGCCAACCGAACTGCTTCCGCTTCGGTCGTTGGTTGAGCTACGCGCGCTTCCAGCAGCATGCGCCAAATCTTATCTGCAACAGCCGGAGCGCGTCCATCCCGCAAGGCCTGGCTATTGTGCCGAGATTCCCATCAACTCCGAGTAATCGCCTCTTACAGTTTCTCTCGCGACTCCTGCACGGAAACTGGCCCATTTACCGTGGACAGCCGGATCGTTGCCGGCCCGGTGCCATATTCGATGCGCCGATGTTCGTCATCCCACGTCTTGCGGGCGTTATCGCAAATGCTCGCTTTGCAGCTTACCGGCGCGTAGTTTGTCGATTCCACCACGAAGCTGGACTGATACCCGGTCGGGACCATCAGTGTCAGCGGGCCATTCTTCGCGTCCGCAGTCAAGCCGGCGCCGCTCCATGTTTTCCCCTCGAGCGCCACGGAGATCGGTCCGTTCTCTGTATGAATGCGCACGCTTCCATTGCTGCCATCCATGCTGATTGGTCCATTCACGGCAGTGATCTCCGCGTCACCTGAAAAATTCTTCAAGCTGACCGGGCCGTTCTTCACGCGAGCCGTGAGCTTGCCGTCCACGTCATACAGCGAAATCGGCCCGTTCATCGTCTCCATGTCGATGGTCGCGGATTTCGGCGCGCGAATTAGCAGGTGAATCGTCCATGCTTCCTCATCGCCCGGCCCTTTCGTCGATATCTTTCCGTTTTCGATGGACATGCTGATCTGCGACAGGATTCGCTCCGCGTCCCCACTCGAACCCGCTGCCGCTTTGCACGCCGTCACGGAATAAGTCCCTTTGTCCCATCCCACGATCTGTACGCCGCCGTTGCTGTGCGGGTGAACCTGCAGCACGGGAGCCTCAGCCTTCGTCAAGGTGCGCTCCTCGGAACGCACCACAGCGTCCTGGTCGTCAAAGCGGATGCGAAGATCGGAGCAATTGGTTGCCGGCTGTCTGTGGCCCCAGGAAGCGTTGACGGAATGGTGGTGCCGGCTTGCCCGTGCGCTCGTAAAGCCCAGCGCAAACAGAGCCGAAAACGAAATCAGGAAAAGGAAGGTGCGTCGAGGCATATGGCCCTCCCCTCGAAGCTATAGACGACCAGGGAGGCCGATTGTCACGCGCCATCCAGGCGAATTTTCAGTCCCAGCCATCCCAATCGTCGTCCGTGCCAATAGGCGGGCCATCAGGTGGTTCCGCTGGTGGCATAGTCCCGATTTGCTTCGGATCTTTCTGAAACTGAACGATTTGCGACATCGCCGCAAAGAGGTGGGCCTGCTCATCCTCATCCTTGGCGGCACTTTGGCTGGTCGCGAGCCAGTCACGCAACTGTTCTAATTTCAAAGCGGCGATGGCCCGCACCTGCTCCGACGCGTGCTCATCGGCACTCAAAACCATCAGGTCGTACAAAACAACTCGATCGAGCGAGCGGGCTATCTCTGCCGGATACCCCCGGCCTCGCGGAGACTTCCACGTCGCAGCCAAGACGGCGTCGATGACTTCTTCCAGTCCCGGGTTCTCCGCGTTGCGCGCATGAAACTCCACCAGCCGCGCTGCCCGTTCCGGATTGAAAAGAAATTGCAGCGTGTGTTGCGCCGCCGCTTCCGCCGGAGCCAGCGCATCAAACGCCGGACTGGTCCGAATCTTGAAGTGTTCGCGTCCTCGTTCGTAATCCGGCGGACGCGGCGGAATTATCTTCAGCAGCGGCTCGGGCAGTGCCAAAACGTCCGGCTTCAGTGTGGCCAGCACCGCCGCAAGCGCACGCCGTTGTTCCGCAGGCGCGACGATCTGCGTCGGCGTTTGTCCGTCGCCTCGCAGCGTAAATGTGTAGTCCATTCCTCCAACCAACTTGCTCGCCGCTTCCACCTGGTATCGATGCAGCATATACAGCGGCACGAGCACGTCTTCGAGCGTCGCCAGTGGCGCGCCTTCGCGGATATTGTCCTCGCCGAAGCGCTTCAGCGCCGTCCCGCGAACCTGCATGATCCGGCTCAATTCATCGACAGCGTTTGCGCCCGAATCCCACAGGTGCGCCAGGCTGCTCGATGAACCCGCCGGCCGTGCGTCCTGGTCCGTCAAGTACCGCAGCCCTCGCCCGTACGCATCCAGCAGAATTTTGTTCAGCGCCGCCTGTTCATTCGTCCCCGGCGCAAAATCCTGATAGCCAAACGCGATCGACACCTTGTCCCACTCCCCAATTCCTGTCGCATAAGCCGCGGACAAATCCGGTGCGCCATCGGTGCCCAGCTTGATGTACGGCGGCGGATAATCCATCACCGAAGAGCGGTTGACCGTGCTCGCGGAATAATTGTGCATCAGGCCGAGCGTGTGTCCCACTTCATGCGCCGCCAATTGCCGCAGGCGCGCCAGCGCCATCTCCTGCATCTTCGGTGAAACCGGTTTGCCTTTTTCGTAAGGCGCGAGCAGCGCTTCCGCAATCAGAAAATCTTGTCGCACGCGCAGCGACCCCAGCGTCACGTGCCCCTTGATGATTTCTCCCGTGCGCGGATCGATCACCGCCGCCCCATACGACCAGCCTCGCGTGGCGCGATGCACCCACTGGATCACGTTGTAGCGCAGATCCATCAAGTCCGCGCCTTCCGGCAGCATCTCGACGCGAAACGCGTTCTTGTAACCAGCCGCCTCAAACGCCTGGTTCCACCACCGTGCCCCTTCGAGCAGCGCGGAACGAATCGGCTCCGGCGCTCCCCGGTCCAGGTAGTACACGATCGGCTGCACTGGCTCGCTGACCGCCGCCTGGGGATCTTTTTTCTCCAGCCGGTGCCGCGCGATAAACCGCTTCACGATCGGCTCGCTGATCGGCGTCGCGTAATCCATGTACCCAATCCCAAAAAAGCTGGACCGCGGATCGTACGCGCGCGGTTTGTACCCAGCAGGAGGCAACTGGACGAACGAGTGATGCTCGCGCACGGTAATCGATTCGGGAGAAGGCGTCACGTCGCGAACCCACCGTCCCGGCTCCTCTCCCGCAAACGTGAGTGTGGCCTCCACTTCCGTGTTTAATGGAAAATTCTTCGTCTGTGGCAGATAAATGGCGCAGCGCGATGCATCGAGATGATAAGAGCCCTGCTTCGTCCGGTGCAGCGCCGCGGGAATCCCGTGCGCATCGCGCAGGAAAAAATCCGTCGCATCCACCAGCGCGTGATCCTTTTCTTCGGCTTCCGCCTTGAAACCCCACAACGCGGACTCCGCGAAAGAATCGTGCACCGCGCGCCGTTCGTCGGGATCGTTGCTTACTGCGCGGTATTCGAGGTTCTCCTGGATCAGCAATACCTTCGGCCCGCTGCGCTCGAAGCGCACGATGCGCGTCCGTCCCAGTTGTCCGCGGTCCAGCCCGATATCATTCGAACCGATGCCCGCCGGAAGCCCGCTCTGGTAAAGAAACTCGCTGCTCCACTTATCAATCTCCAGCCACAGCTTCCCCTGCTTCGCATCCCAGTAGAGGTTGAAGTAGCCGGGCAGCTTCTGCGCGCCTGC
>MNDE01000093.1 GCA_001914785.1 Acidobacteria bacterium 13_2_20CM_57_17
CCGAAGGAAAACAGCGGCACCCAGGTAACCATGCACGCGGCGAAGCTCGGGCAGGACATTCTTTGAAAAGTGTTCGAGATATTTGGGCAATTGAGCTTTCGCCGTGCGAGCAGTCCAACGGCGCATAACGGTCCCAAGTGCCGGCGCGGAAAATGACGAAGAAGACGCCGGCTCGTTACCGACGACGACGTTCCACGGACGCACTTCCCATTTTTTGACGAGGCCGTTCACGACGTAAGGGTCCTGGCGAGCGAAGGCTTCGGCGAGGCTTTTGTCCGCGGCATGAAAAACAATCAAAGCGCGGTCGGCGGGCTCGGCAAGCGCGCCGGCAAGAAGGATTTCACCGCGCTTGCGCGCTTCGGCGGCCAGGCGCAAGTGTTCGCGGCGGAACGGCGCGCGACGAGCGACAAAGTCATCGACGACTTCGTAAAACAGGGCGTAGTAGTTCATCGCGTGCACCCCTTCCAATGAGCCTAAACGGGCAAGAGCCAGTTGTGCTTGTCCGCCTCGCGGCCGGTTTGAATGGCGACGAGGCGGGAGCGAAGGCGCGCGGCGACTGAAGAATCGGTGACGGCGGGAAATTGCAGGTCGCGATCACGGTAGCGGATGCAGGCGATGGGAGCGACGATGGCTGCGGTTCCCGCGCCAAAGGCTTCGGTAAGTTTTTCCGCGGCGTGAGCGGAGAGAACTTCGTCAATGGAGATTTGGCATTCTTCGGCGGGAATGCCCATCTCGCGAAGCAAAGTCAGAGCAGAATCGCGCGTGACGCCGGGAAGAATTGTGCCGCCAAGCGGTGGAGTGATCGCTTTGCCATCCATAACGAAGAAGACGTTCATGACGCCGGATTCCTCGACATAGCGGCGCTCGACGCCGTCCAGCCAGAGCACGTTGTGAAAACCTTTTTCCTGAGCAAGACGCGCGGCGAGGAGTCCACCGGCGTAGTTGCCCGCGGCTTTGCTGTCACCGGTGCCGCCGGGAAAGGCCCGGACGAAGCGCTCTTCGGCGAGCAGACGAATAGGCTGGGCGAAGTATGGGCCCACGGGAGAAGTCATGACGATAAGGCGAAAGCGATTGGCGGGGCGAACGAGAAGCGTGTCGTCGACGCCAAAGTAAGTTGGGCGGACGTAGAGAGAGCCGCCTTCGCGATGCGGAACCCAATCGCGGTCGAGGCGCACGAGTTCCTTGACGCCTTCGAGGAAGAGCGGCTCTGGAATTTCCGGCATCGCGAGGCGAGTGGCGGAACGATTTAATCGGCAGAAATTTTCGCGCGGACGAAAGAGGGCGACGCCGCCGTTCGCGTTGCGGTGCGCTTTGAAGCCTTCGAAAATGGCCTGGCCATAATGGAAGGGAGTCAGCGCGGGAGAAAAGGAAATCGGGCCGAAGGGAACGATTTGCGGCGGCTTCCAGGAGCCCGCTTCCCAATCGGCGACAAGCATGTGGTCACTGAAAGTGGCGCCGAACTCGGAAGTTTCGCGCAGGGCTTCCGTGAGGCGTGATTGAGAAACTCGAGTGACTGGGATCGCTTTTGACATCTGGCCTCACAGGAAAAAGAACGGGCGGGCCGAGGCCCGCCCCTACAAAAACCCAAAATCCAAAAGCGGGATACGCGCGCTACTTTGCGGCCTTCGCTTTGATACCGTTGAAAGCGACGGTGAGGCGCGATTTGTAGCGGTTGGCGGTGTTCTCGTGCAGCACGCCCTTGGCGATGGCCTGGTCGATCGCCGACATCGTGGGATGGAGCAGGTTGCCGGCCGCGGTGGGGTCGCCGGCGGTGATGGCGGTGCGCATACGGCGCATCAGGGTGCGAACGCGAGTGCGGTTGGCGCGATTCACTTCGGCGCGCTGACGGGATTGTGCCGCGCGCTTCAAAACCGACTTTTTCTTCTTCTTAACTTTAGTAGCTTGTCCCTGCGCCATCTATTGCTCCTTTGGGGTATCGCTCAAACTTCTAACGTTAAACGAGGCTCGCGCCTTTGTCAAACGAGCTGAAAGACGATCCCGCTTCGGGGCTGGCTAAACGTGGCCCTAGGATGGCTTGAATGACCACTCTGAAGGATTCAGCCACCCCTGCCACGTGTCTTCGTGACAATAGATGACTAGGGGAACTGACCCTTTCTCGGTGCCCCAAAAGTGTTCATCTAAATGATAGTGATTTGCGGCGGTGAGAAGTTGCTCCGGAGTCAATTCTGCAAGACCAGAGCAGATTGATGCAAGAGCCTGGAGGCCTCTTTGATTTCCCACTATCTCCACTTCCTTTCCACTGCTGCGTTCATTGAGGGTAATTTGCAAGCGAGCACCGGGAGCGAGGATTTCCTCCTTTCGTTCCGGTAAGCGTTCCTGAGGTGTTCCCATTTCGTGTCCTTTCCACTCGAATTCTCCAAATTAAGTCTCAAACGCGTTAATCGGGAGTTAAGCCAGAAGGCGGAGGAATCCAACGCTTGTGAGCGGCTGGGTCATCCGCAAATCCTGCGGCCACGAGAAGGTCTCGCCAATCCGTCTTGGCCAGCTTAATTGCATCTCTTAGCTTACCGATGTTTCCGGCACTGAGTTTCAACGCCGAAAACCGAATACGTTCCAATTGGAACTCATCGTCACCGTCACAAAAGGGTAGATTATTTCCGCACTGGACTATTAGAAGTTCTGATACCTCGGCTCTGGAACTTGGCGGGAATAAGGCAGCTATCCTTCGTTCGGTGTCTTGGCTTAAGCGTGGTGACATTACAATCCACCTTTGCATTCGGTATAGAGGCTATTCACGTCGGCAGCAGTCATATAAATCGCTCCGCACGTCGAATTATTTACCCCTAAGGGGCACGCGGCAGTCAATCGACTAGCTTCTCGCTGAGCCAGCGGGTGACGGCGTTTAGGCCGGCTTGCACCAGGCCGTACGAGGCAGCATCGCTCCACCATTCCGGACTGCGATCATGATCGGCCAAGGAGGTTTCCAACTCCAACTTTGCGGAAGCGAGTTTCATCGGGAGCGCCGGATCGATCGGCTTCGGCTCGGCTGCTTGCCTGAGCTGGTCCAGCATCCGCTGCGGCTGCTTCATATCGAGCATGGAGATGGGCGCGTGGCAGTAGGGACACGCAGAATTGGATTCCAGGTTGATGGACGCCCCGCAGTTGGAGCAATTCACAAACTGAACGTTCTGCCGCAACTCCTTGATCTGCTCCGACGATAGCGGATGGATGAAATTCTTTTCCTTCAGGAACTCGAAAAAACCGATGAAGTGACCGTCTTCGTTCGCGCATCGCCAATACGTGAACGGCATGTTTCGCTGCATGTTGTGCGCGAGGTGCAGCGCCGTGGCGCACCGCGGACAGCGGAGCGCGTCGGGCAGCGACGGCTTCCCTTGCGAAGAGTGTTCACCGATAAACTTCATGAGCTTCAACGTGGAACCGGGAGAGAGCTGCAGGCTCTCGAAGTGATCGAACCAGAATGCCTGGCAAGCGGCGCAGACGTCGATGATGACCTGTCCGCGTAAGCGGGCTTCCAGAGCCATGGGTGTCATTTCGGTTGCGCAAGCGGGACACTTCATAGACAAGCATTGTAACGGTTCGTCTGGAGCGATGATTCTCGGCAAGTTGGGGCTGTTTAAGGCTTGAGTACCCCCACCCCCGGCATGAAATTGCATGAATATCAAAGGAAAGGACTTACAAAAAAAGCAATTCGTAATTGATTGATTCTAAAGGACGCGATCTTGGGTTGTTTTGTGATTGCAGGGCGGAAACAGCCACGTCAAAAAGAAAAAGCGGGAGCAAGCTCCCGCACTCTAAACGCAATTTCTTACAAAGTGAAGTATACCAGAATGTAAAAGAAAGTCAAGGGAAACCTCGCGATTCGCTAATGTGGATGGAGGCTGCGAAGTTTCGATGCCATGAAGCCGCAAATGTATTGAAGCTGTAACTTGACCGCGACGAAGTGCTGCGTTAGGGTGTAAAGAGTTTCTCCGTGAGTGGCTCACGAAGCGGCCACGCAATAACAGGAGGAATCCCATCGGCCACCCGGTTCCCGTAACAGGAAGACCTGCCAATTGGATGCGACGTACCGTTCACATCTCCGGACAAATTGAACCCTTCTTTGGCACGCTCGATGAAAACGTGCGCCTGCTCGAGGGCTCGCTGCGCGTGCGCACGCATCTGCACGACACGCGGCTGACCATCGAAGGCGAGCAGGACAGCGTCGACCAGGCGGTGAAAATCGTGGAGGAGTACAACCACCTGACGCGCCACGGCAAAGCGCTTTCGGCGGCGGAGGTGAAGTCGTTGGTGCGCGTGGCGACGGAGGAACCGCACGAGTCGCCGCGAGGAATGTTTGAGCATGGACGCGTGCGTTCCTTCGGCAAGAAGCAGGTAACGCCCAAGAACGCCAGCCAAAAGCGCTACATGGAAGAAATCGAGAAGCACGACATGATGTTCGGCATCGGCCCCGGCGGAACCGGAAAAACCTACATCGCCGTAGCCATGGCCGTGAGCGCGCTGCTTACCAAGCAAGTAAACCGCATTATCCTGGCGCGCCCCGCGGTGGAAGCTGGCGAGCGGCTGGGATTTTTGCCTGGCACGCTGCAGCAGAAAATCGATCCGTACATGCGGCCGTTGTATGACGCGTTGTACGACATGCTGGACGCGGACAAACTGGAACGCTTTCTGGAAAAGGGAATTATAGAAGTCGCGCCGCTGGCGTTCATGCGGGGCAGGACGCTGAACGATTCATTTGTGATTCTGGACGAAGCGCAGAACACCACGAGCGAGCAGATGAAAATGTTCCTGACGCGGTTGGGATTCAACTCCAAAGCGGTGATTACCGGCGACATTACGCAGATCGACTTGCCGCAGGGAAAGAAGTCCGGCCTGATTGAGGCGCTAGAAGTGTGCGGGAAGATCGACGGAATCGGCGTGGTGCAGTTTGGCGAGAAGGACGTGGTGCGGCACAACCTGGTGCAGCAGATCATTCGCGCCTATGAAGAGTATGATGTAGCTCAACCGCAGCGCGGCGGAAATACCGCCAATGGCAAAGCGGGAACGCCGGCGAGAGAATCCAGGAAAGAACGAGAAAAAGAAATCCAGCAGGGATGAACTTCTTTCAGGGTGACCGCCAAGCGGTCGTGAGAGAGCGCGATCGCGGAACGATCGACAACAGGCAACGAGCAGTCCGCGTAGCGCGGCGTCCACTCGAAGTATTCCTGCGCAGGGTGAAACGCGAACTAGGTCTGGACAAAGCGGATCTGACGGTTTGCCTGGTGACCGACGCAGAGATCGCGCGAATGAATGAGACGTTTCGTAGAAAAAATGGTCCCACCGACGTGCTTTCGTTTCCCACCGTGACACGGCGAAGGCCTGTCCGCCTGGGGCGCGACTCGCGGACCGTAGAAGTTGGCGCGAACTTGGGCGACATTGCGATTTCACCGGCGACGGCGAGGCGTTACGCGAAGAAATACGGGCGAAAGTTTTCGAGTGAACTTCGAGTGCTGATTCTCCACGGGGTCTTGCACCTGCTGGGCTACGATCACGAAACGGATCGCGGCGAGATGGACCGGGTTGAGCGCAAGCTGCGGAAACGGCTCGGACTGACATGATTAACCTGGGTTGGCTCTACGCCCTGAGCGTTGTGCTGATCGGTTTTACCCTGCCGATTTTCTCCTACCTGACCTTGATTTACCGCGAACTGGGCCGCATGACGACGGGCCGCGTTCACGAGCATCTGGAAATCTTTGAAGCGGAGATCGAGCCAAAACTCAAGATCAACCGCAAGAGCGGCGGACGCACGTTTCGGATCATCGGGCACTTCTGGCTGGCTTTCCTGGTGCTGGAGACGACGCGCGGCGTGGTGTACTTCGTTCCGGGTACCTGGGAGTCTCTCGTCGAGTTCTGCGTCTTTCTGGTGCTCGAAGTCGTCATCGCGATGCACTTTCTTCCGGACATGCTGCTATACCGCACGACGGGGCGGTGGCTGCTTCCTGTTTTGCCGCTGATTCGCGGTGCGATGTGGCTCGTCTGGCCGGTGCGCGTGTTTCTGGAGGGCGCGGAATCGCTAGCGCGAATTTCGGAGCACGAAGTCGAAAAGACCGAAGAAGAGCGCACGGAAGAGGGAATCGAAGCGCTCGTGGAAGCCGCGGAAGAAGAAGGCATTATCGAGCCGGAGCAAGCGGATTTGATCGAACAAGTCGTGGAATTCAGCGACAAGCGCGTGCGCGAAGTGATGACGCCGCGCCCGGACATCGTGGCCATGCCCGCGGAGGCCACGCTCGAAGAGCTGCATGCCAAGGTTATCGAGACGAAATTGAACAAGATTCCGGTGTACGAGAAAACGCTCGACGATATTTTCGGCGTTGTACACTCGCAGGACCTTTTGCAAATTGCGGACCAGGATCTGTTGAAGCGCAAGGTGCGCGAACTGGTAAAGCCTGTTCTGTTCATACCGGAAACAAAAGTTGGCTCGGAGTTGCTGCGCGAAATGCGCCAGAAGGGGCAGCCGCTGGCCGTGGTTATCGACGAGCACGGAACGGTTGCAGGCATCGCCACAGTGGAAGATCTGGTGGAAGAGATCGTCGGCGAAAGCGGGAACGATGGAAAACCTCCGGCGCCGGATGTCGTGCGCGAACCGGATGGCGGCCTGGTCATGCGCGGCAGCATGCCGATCGGTGACGTTGAAAAACTGCTTGGCGTGGAGTTTGGCGATAAGACGGATGAGGCGGTGACTACTCTGGCGGGCTTGCTGAGTCACGTTTCCGGGAAAGTGCCGACGCCAGGCGACAAGATCGACCTGGCGGAGCACCGCTTCGAAGTGTTGGAAGCGAACCAGAGAAAAGTGTTGCGAGTGCGAATTCGCAAGCAGATGAAAGCTGTGCCCACGAAATTGTAGAGATTTTTGAAGCACGCCTGATTTTCACAAATGGAAAAGAGAACAATGCCGGAGAAGAAGGCGTTCCGATCGGGTTTTGTGGCGGTCGTGGGCCGGCCGAATGCGGGCAAGTCCACGCTTGTGAACCGCCTGGTGGGGCAGAAGATCGCGATTGTCACCTCCAAACCGCAAACGACGCGCAACCGCATCCAAGGGATCGTGACCAAGCCGAAGGGACAGATCGTTTTTATCGACACGCCCGGTCTGCACGAAGCCGAGTCCGCGCTCGGGAGGCAAATGATGCAGGAAGTGGCGGCCGCGCTGGAGGGGATCGACGTGTTGCTGCTAATGGTCGACGCGAGCCGGATGCATCCACAGGCGGATGATTTGCTGCTGGAGAAAGCCAAGCGATTTCGCGGCAAGACAATTCTGGCGCTCAACAAAGTCGATCGATTGCCGAAGCCAAAGCTTTTGCCGCTGATCGAGGCGTTTGCGAAGAGCTTCGAGTTTGCAGCGATTCTGCCAATCTCCGCGTTGAAGGGTGACGGATGTGAGGGACTGCTGGACGAGATCATGAAGCAGTTGCCGGAGGGACAGCCGTATTTTCCAGAAGACCAGATAACTGACCAGCCGGAACGGTTTCTGGCAGCGGAAATCATCCGCGAGAAGGCCATTCAAGTGATGTACCACGAAGTGCCGTACGCACTGGCAGTGGTGATTGAAAAGTATGAAGAGTCGCCCAAGCTGCTGCGCATCGAAGTGGTCATGAACGTGGAGCGCGATTCGCAGAAAAAAATATTGATCGGGCACAAGGGCGAAATGCTGAAAAAAATCGGAACGGAAGCCCGCAAGGAACTTGAGTCCATCCTGGGTAGCAAAGTCTATTTGGGGCTATTTGTTAAGGTCGCACCGGATTGGCGGGAGAACCCACAGAAAGTGCGTGAACTTGACTGGAGATATCAACTAGAAGGACTTGCCACGGAGGTAGAAGAGAAAGACTGAGAACCGTGCTAACGGAGGCCCGTTCTCGCCAGCGTGAAGAAAGCACGGGGTTTAGATAATAGGGGTTAATAGACCGCAGGGGCTCCCTGGTGGCCGTATCCACCGAAGGACCATCGCACACCAAAAGTGGCGTAGAGACCGTAGGAACCATTGGTATGAAGGTCCGCCGTTCCCAGGGGCCTGCTGTAACGTCCCAGCCAATCCACTTGATGTTGCGTGGCGCGCAGTTCAAAGTTCTTCGGCAATTGAAAACCGACTCCGATCGAACGGTCGTAAGCAATTGGCGCCATGGACGCGGTGTAGGTGAGTTGGGGGATATTTCTTCCAAAGCTGAATTTAGGCTGGAAAAATACGAAGAAATGCCGCGCCGCGGTACGGCCCAAGGGTTGAAACTCAATGTATCCGCTGTAGAGATAGCGAGCGTAGGCCGTGCACGTGGAAGCCGTCCCGCCAGCGCTAGCCGGTTGAGGAAACGTACATCGGCCAAGGTCCGGTTCGTTGTGAGACGGCGCGACTTCGAAATCCGTGTAGCCACGAACCCAGTTGTGCGGGAAAAATGTCCGTGGCGGCGGGGCTAGATTCGATACGCTGGCCGACCCAGCAGTAAGACTCTGCGCGCGCGCGGCGAAAGCAGAGAAGGCCATGGATACAGTCAGACAAATTAAAACTCTCATCATCGGGACCTCCAAGTTTCCGACCTACGTCGTGAAAGGGCCGGCCGGTGAAGAGCGTTCAAAATTTTAGAGAATGAAGCGGCGGTGGACAGGAACGTCCGCGTAGGACCGCGCGTTCAGTCAGTGTTCCAAAGTGTGGGGCACCGGTGAAACGGATTCTACATGAATTTTGCGCGCGGGAAGATAGGAATTTGCCGAGGTGGCCGCTTCGGCAATACGACAATGCTAGTCAGGGGCGGCGATTCCGAGAGACTTCATTTTGCGATAGAGGTGGCTGCGTTCCAGGCCGAGAGCCGTCGCCGTTTGCGTCATGTTCCAGCGATGCTCCTGCAATTTGCGCAGGATGAATTCGCGCTCGTAGGCGCTGCGCGCCTCGTGCAGCGTTGAGTAAGGATGATGGGGGCTTTCCGCCACCCCACGGAAAAGCTCGGGCGGAAGGTGATGCGGCTCGATGCGCGCCTGAGGGCAAACAATAACCAGCCGCTCGACAAGATTTCGCAATTCGCGGACATTTCCTGGCCAGGGATAGCGAACAAGAATTTCGGCAGCGGAATCGCTGAGCTCACGCAGTTTCTTTCCGTAGGCGGAACTGAATTCCCCCAAGAAATACCTGGCCAGCGTGGGGATGTCCTCCTTGCGGTCGCGCAAAGCCGGCACGTAAAAGGGAATCACGTTCAGGCGGTAGAAAAGATCCTGGCGAAATGCTCCGCGCGAAATTTCCTGCTCCAGGTGTTTGTTCGTTGCGGCGATGACGCGCACGTCGACGCTCAAGGTTTCGTTGGAGCCCACGCGCTCGAAGCGCTGTTCCTCAAGCACGCGCAAAACTTTCGATTGCGTGCGCAGGCTCATGTCGCCGATTTCATCGAGAAAGAGCGAACCGCCGTCGGCTTTTTGAAATTTGCCGATTTTGTCTTCTGTCGCACCGGTAAAGCTGCCCTTGATGTGGCCGAAGAGCTCAGATTCGATCAGCTCCTCTGGAATCGCGGCGCAATTAACTTCCACGAAAGGGTTTTTGCTGCGAAGGCTCGCGGCATGCAAGGAGCGCGCAACAAGTTCCTTGCCCGTGCCGCTTTCACCATAGATAAGGACGCGGCCGTTGGTCGGCGCGGTGACGGCGATCTGCTGGCGCAGCGCCTTCATGGGAACGCTATCGCCGATTACCTGGTAACGGTAGCCCAGTTCGCTTCGCAGCAGCTGGTTTTGCTCTTCCAGGCGGCGCTGTTGAATGGCGTTGCGGACGAGAACAATGACCCTTTCGAGCGAGAGCGGCTTCTCGATAAAATCGAAGGCCCCGAGTTTTGTAGCGCGAACCGCTGTCTCGATCGTGCCGTGTCCTGAAATCATGATCACGGCGGGCGGGCGCGGCGACGCTTGCAGGCGGCTCAACGCTTCGAGGCCGTCGATCCCTGGGAGCCAGACGTCCAGGAGAACGACTTCGAAATCGCCTGTGGCGGAGCGCTCCAGGGCTTCTTCCGCGGAGCCCACCGCTTCCACTTGGTATCCCTCGTCCCGGAGAATCGAGGACAGAGATTCACGAATGCCGGCCTCGTCGTCCACGACGAGGAGATGTGGTCCAGATGTCATCGAGTCGTGTCCGATCCATTGTGGTCGGCAAGGGAAGCGGGCGTCAATTCCGCGACAGGAAGTTGGATGAGGAAGCGCGACCCTACCGGAAGGTTGTCTTCGACGTGAATGCTGCCGCCGTGTTCGGCAACAATGCGCGCAGCAATGGCCAACCCTAGACCTGTTCCGCGATCCTTGGTTGAGAACTGTGGGAGGAAGAGTTTGTCTTTGTCTTCCGGCGAAATACCGGTGCCGGTGTCAGAGACGCAGATCACCACGGTCTCCGCGTCGGAGTCGGCATTTGTGGCAACCAGGATCTCGCGGTATGCCGAATTCTCCAGCGCCTCCGCAGCATTGTCGATGAGATTCACCACCACGCTTCGGAGCAACCCGCCATCGGCGCGAATCGGCGGGAGGTTCTCGGCCAGCGCCGTCTTGAGGGTGATGCCGTCAAGGCGTCCGGAAAACACTTCCACTGCCTGATGAACGACGGTGTTGGCATTCGTGGGCACAAGCTTGGCGGCAGGGAAGCGCACGAATTGCGAGAACTCATTGACAAGAGCGGCGAGTGTGGAGACCTCACGCTCGATTAGCCGTGAACATTCCTGGACGAGCTTGGCCAATTCTGTATGACGAGTGGCCATGGGTTGCGAGGGATCACGGCGCTCGAGGAATCGCAACAAGCGTTGCGCTGAAAGCTGAATGGGGGTCAGAGGGTTCTTGATCTCATGAGCGATTCGCCGCGCGACTTCCTGCCACGCCGCCGATTTCTGCGCGCGGAGGACCTCCGTCAAGTCGTCGAGAACGAGGACGTAGCCGGTGTTCGCGCGGCGTGGACCCAGGGAACTCACCGTGACAGCAAGATGCAACACACGCCCAGCGGCAACCGTTTCGATCTCCCGCGAAACCACTCCCATGCGCAAAGATCTGCGCATCAAGTAATCCACGATCCGCGCGGCATCCGTTCCGAGGAGTCCTTCAAGAGACTGAGATTCAGGCGCCGCGCTGCTAGTTCCGAACATCCTTGAAACGGAACTATTCACGCGAATAATGGCTCCCGCGGCGTCGAGCGAAATAACTCCCGTGGGAATGTTTTCCAGAACCGTCTCCATAAGCTGGCGGCGGCGCTCGAGTTCCTGCACCGCTAGCTGAAGGTTTCTAGTGAACTGATCGATTTGCGAGCGGCTGTCGCGCAACTGCGTGGTCATAGTGTTAAACGAGCGCACCAGTATTCCCAACTCATCCTGAGCCTGCTCGGGAACCTGGTAATCAAAGTTGCCGGAGGAAACTTCCTTTGTTCCTTCCGCGAGCGCCTGGATGGGGACCGTCACCTGCTTGGCAAGAAATAGCGCGACCCACAACACGGCGGAGAAGAGGAGCAGCGTAAAAAGAAGGAGGATGTATAGCATGAGGTTCTTCAGCGCCCGCAAGCCCTGTTTCTCCTGATAATACTCGCGCGTCTGAGATTCAATTGCCGTGAGCCGGGGGAGAATGTCGGGACTCGTGCGGAATCCGGCAACGATAGCCCCTCCTGGGAGGTCTTTTTGCGAAGCCGGAACCCTAGTGGCAAAGTAATTCCTGCCGCCTGCCGACCAAACTTCGACGCCGCTTGCCAGTGTTCGCAAGTACTTGCAAAAAACATCCGACTGCACGCAAATCTTCCCGGTACGATTCTCCAGTTGGTTGTCACAAACAATGCCGCCACGAAGCGTTTTGCCGTCTCTGTCGAGAACCCACACGGCATCCGCGCCCTTTGCAAATGCAAGTTGCAGAAAATCCGTGTCCGGATGAGCAGCATCATCGCGCGCCTGTAATGCCATCCAACGTAGACGCGGCAATTGCGCCCGTCCCAGGTCGTTCAGCAGCTTTTGCGTCTCTTCAGAGGCGTTCTCCAGAGGCTTGGGGAACCAAAGCAGGAGGCTGCGATTGATCAGCGAATAGCTGACGATGAACATGAAGATGATTGGCAACAGGGAAATAGCCATGGCGCCGACAACCATCTTCGTTTTAAAGCGTGCGCCGAACTGCTCCCGGCTGCTCTCTGCCCAGAGTCTCAGTGCGGTTCGCATGAGGATGAGGCCGAACACAATAAAGGCGGCGGTGATAAAACTGGAAACGGCGAAGAACGCCATCATGGCGCGCCAACTCTTCGGCTCAAACGGCACATTGAGGGAACCGAAGGTGAAGACGGCGGCGAGGAGCACCGTCAGAAGGATTCCGCCGATGGCAAGACCCCAACGCTGCTTGTTGTCCAATCGACTCATCACTTAGCCACAATAAAATCGCTGGGTGCGGCGCTCACTTCGGACGAGAAGCCACACGCGCCGCGCACACCGTTGACATTTTTCGTCAGCGGCGTTAGTTCATGGTTAGAGTATGTCCGTGTTGTTCGTGCAGACATCTCTTTGGCACGATAGCCAGCGTACGGAGGCAAGTCAAGATTTCTACCTGTCCCACATCATTAGGAACCTGCACCTGTGGGCAGGTATTAGCCATTTCAGAACGGCGCTCGAAATTCTGGCTACCTTCGCGCTCAGCATTTGTTAAGGTGGGCGCTGGGTGCAAACCCGCCGGGAGTACCGTGGATGTCCGTCCGTCTGGGCGAAATACTTGTTAAGGAAAGCCTGATCACTCAGGACCAGCTCCAAAAGGCGCTCGAATTTCAGCGCGCCAATGGAGGCAAGCTGGGAAGCTGCCTGACGAAGATGGGCTTCATAACCGACGATGACATCACTGGAGTGCTCTCCCGCCAATACGGCGTTCCTTCCATTAACCTGAAGTATTACGAAATCGATCCCAACGTCATCAAGCTCATCCCGCAGGACACTGCGTCGCGCTACCAGGTGATCCCGCTTTCGCGTGTCGGCTCTGTGCTGACCATCGCTATGACGGATCCCACCAACGTTTTCGCCATGGACGACATTAAGTTCATGACGGGATTCAACGTAGAACCTGTGGTGGCCTCCGAATCCGCCATTGGCGACGCGATTACGCGCTTTTATGGCAGCACATCAACGAATCAAGAAGAGATCAGCAACTTGATGAAGGACCTCGTTGATGAAGAGAACGAGCTGGAGCTGGCCGCTGAAGAATCAGAGATGGATCTCGCCTCGCTTGAAAAGGCGGCGGAAGAAGCTCCCATCATCAAGCTCGTCAACCTGATCTTGACGGACTCGGTTAAGCGTGGAGCCAGCGATATCCACATCGAGCCTTACGAGCTCGAAATGCGCGTGAGATTCCGCATTGACGGACAACTTGCCACGGTGATGACCCCGCCGCTTCGCTTAAAGGATGCCATCACCAGCCGCTTGAAGATCATGGCCAAGCTGGACATTGCGGAAAAACGGCTTCCGCAAGACGGCCGAATCATGATCAAGTACCGGGCCGAAGGCAAGAAAAAGGAACTGGACTTTCGCGTTTCCACGGTGCCCACGCTCTACGGCGAAAAAGTCGTCATGCGCTTGCTGGACAAGGAAAACCTCCGGCTGGACATGACCAAGCTCGGATTTGAACCGGAGTCGCTGAAGAAGTTCGAACGCAACATATTGAAGCCTTACGGTATGGTGCTGGTAACCGGTCCGACGGGATCGGGCAAAACGAACACTCTTTATTCCTCCGTTGCAACGCTCAACACTGTTGACACCAACATTATGACCGCGGAAGACCCGGTCGAATTTCAATTGGCAGGCATCAACCAAGTGCAGATGAAGGAACAGATCGGCCTGAACTTTGCTGCTGCGCTTCGTGCCTTCTTGCGGCAGGACCCCAATATCATTCTGGTCGGTGAGATTCGTGACTTTGAAACGGCTGAAATTGGAGTCAAGGCTGCGCTTACCGGCCACTTGGTGCTATCCACTCTGCACACCAATGACGCGCCTTCGACCATCAGCCGCTTGATGAATATGGGCATCGAACCGTTTCTCGTCGCCACGTCCGTAAACCTGATCTGTGCCCAGCGTCTCGTGCGCCGGATTTGTTCGAACTGTAAGGAAGAGCTGGAAGTTCCACAGCAGGCATTGATCGATGCGGGCTATACGCCCGAAGAGGTCAAGAGCACCAAGATTTACCATGGCAAGGGCTGTACAACTTGCAACAAGCGTGGCTACAAGGGCCGCACAGGCCTCTACGAGGTCATGGAAGTTAATGATGAGCTGCGCGAATTGATTCTTGTGGGCGCTTCGGCGCTGGAGCTGAAGAAGAAAGCGATCGAACAGGGAATGATCACGCTCCGGCGGAGCGGGTTAATCAAAGTGGCCGCGGGACAGACGACCATGGAAGAAGTCCTGCGCGAAACGGTTTTATAGGATTGAGGGTGAATAATGCCTGGGATCACGCTAAGTGAATTGCTGAAGAAGATGATCGAGATGGGAGGCAGCGACCTTCACATCACGACGAACAGTGCGCCGCGTGTGCGCGTTCATGGCCGCCTGCGGCCGCTCGACATGCCACCGCTCACCGCCGCGGATACCAAGTCTCTTGCTTATAGCGTATTAACGGACGCGCAAAAGCACCGCTTCGAAGAGAATTTGGAACTGGACTTTTCCTTCGGTTTGAAAAACCTTGCGCGGTTCCGCGGCAACGTTTTCAATCAGCGGGGAGCTGTAGGCGCCGTCTTCCGTACGATTCCGTGGGAAATCAAGGGCTTCGATGCTCTCGGATTGCCGCTTGTTGTGAAGGGGTTGTGCGACAAGCCGCGCGGGCTCGTCCTCGTAACCGGGCCGACGGGCTCCGGTAAGTCCACGACTCTCGCCGCCATGCTGGACAAGATTAACAGCGAACGCGAAGAGCATATGATCACCATCGAGGATCCCATCGAATTTCTTCACAATCATAAGAAGTGCCTTGTGAATCAGCGCGAAGTCCACGCCGATACGCATTCTTTCGCGAATTCGCTTCGCGCCGCGCTCCGTGAAGATCCCGACGTGGTGCTCATCGGCGAAATGCGCGACCTCGAAACGATTGAGTCGGCGCTTCGGATTGCGGAAACCGGCCACTTGACTTTTGCCACGTTGCACACTAATTCAGCGTCTTCCACCATCAATCGTATTATTGACGTTTTTCCTTCGCACCAGCAGCCGCAGATTCGCGCGCAGCTTTCCATGGTGATGGAAGGCATTCTCTGTCAGGCGCTTTTACCGCGCGCCGATGGACGCGGCCGCGCCATGATTATGGAAGTGCTCATACCGACGCCGGCTATTCGCAACCTGGTCCGCGAAGACAAAATTCACCAGATCTATTCCGCGATGCAGACCGGTACGGGTCAGACGGGGATGCAAACTTTTAATCAGGGACTGGCGAACGCGTACTTCCAGAAAATGATCACTCTGGATATGGCGCTCTCGCGTTCTTCGAATCCCGATGAATTGCAGGACATGATCAACCGCGGCGTTTCGACACCTGGAAGCGGAAGTAAGGCCCCGGTAGTCACTAAACGCTAGGAGAAACGAAATTGGCTGAAAGGCCATATGCCCAAGAAATTGAAAGACTGAGGAGGCAAGAAAATGCCGGACTATAAATATCAGGGAACTAGCCGCTCCGGCGGCAGCGTCAGTGGGGTGATGACCGCCTCGAACAAGACCGAACTGACGAGCCTGCTGAAGCGTCAGCAGATTACTGCGACGAAAATGACCGAGAAGGGGAAAGAATTCAACATTCCTACCTTTGGCGGAGGCGTCAGTGCTAAAGAGCTGGCGATTTTCACGCGTCAGTTCTCGGTCATGATCGACGCCGGCCTGCCGCTCGTTCAGTGTCTCGAGATTCTTGCAGGTCAGCAGGAGAACAAGTTCTTTCAAAAGATCCTGGCGGGGACACGTGGCCAGGTCGAAGGCGGCGCAACGCTTTCCGCCGCTATGCGCAGTTCGCCGAAAGCCTTTGACGCTTTGTACGTGAACATGGTGGAGGCGGGTGAGACCGGCGGTATTCTGGATACCATTCTGCAGCGCCTCTCGACCTACATCGAAAAGAACGTCAAGCTGAAGCGCGCCGTCAAGTCGGCCCTCGTGTATCCGGTAGGTGTCTTGACCGTGGCTGGCGGCGTTATTATCTTGTTGTTGTGGAAAGTCGTGCCGATTTTCGCCACGTTGTTTGCCGGTCTGGGCGTGGACCTGCCTCTGCCGACGAAAATCGTCATTGCCATGAGCAATTTCATCGGCAGTATTTTTGGTTTTCTGATTCTAGTAGCCTTTTGCGGTGCCATTTTCGGCTTGAAGGTTTGGTATGGCACTCCTCAGGGGCGCTTCGTGCTCGATACTATCGTCTTGAAGCTTCCCATTCTGGGGATGCTGATGAGAAAGATTGCCGTTGCGCGGTTTACGCGAACGCTGGGTACATTGATCTCCAGCGGCGTGCCCATCCTGGAGGGTCTGGACATCACGGCAAAGACCGCCGGAAACGCGGTTGTTGAAAAGGCTTTGCAGAAAGTAAGAAGATCACTCGAGGAAGGCAAGTCGCTCACCGAGCCCCTCAAAGAATCCGAAGTTTTTCCTGGCATGGTCACGCAGATGATTGCCGTCGGCGAACAGACCGGCGCAATGGACGCCATGCTCTCGAAAATCGCGGATTTCTACGAGGAAGAAGTTGACGCGGCGGTGAAAGACCTGCTGACCGCTCTGGAACCTATCATGATCGTATTTCTCGGCCTGGTGGTCGGTGGCGTGGTCATCTCCATGTACTTGCCGCTGTTCTCGCTCATCGGCAAGCTGGCTAATCACTAGTCCGTTTTCGCCCGGACGGCGTTATTCTGTTAATGGAGGACAGGGGAACACCCTGTCCTCTACTACCTGTCATGACTCGGAGATGTCCGGATGCCGGGATTATGGCGCGGGCGTGCAATGGATAAGAGCTTTGCAACAGGGGAATGGCTAGACTGGTTGACGCGTGTTCGTCTGTTAACGATCACCCTCATCCTGACCGTAGGCGTCGTCTGGCCTCAATACATTCCCGGCTTCAGCACCAACCGTTTCTTTCTGCCGCTGATCGTCTTCTGGATTACCCTCGGAATTCTACACCTCATCCTTTTGCGCTGGCTCCCGCGGGCCCGGTGGCATGGCGGGCTGCAAGTCGCCGGCGATGTGCTGATGATTTCGCTGCTCGTCTATTCCACCGGCTTGCAGGAGAGCTATTTCATCTCCCTCTATCTGCTGGTGATTATCGTCGCGAGCATTTTGTTCTCGCGGCGTATCGCGTTTCTAACTGCCGCCACTTGTTTTCTGATCCTTGCGGAAATGATTGTGCTGGCATACGCCCAAAGGATCCCGCGAACTTTCTCCAGCCTGCCGACAGCGGAGAGCCTTCGTACCTGGCTGGTCATGAATCTCCTTGGGTTTCTGGCTGTGGCCTACTTGGCCAGCCTGCTCGCGCAGTCTCTTCGGAAAAAGGGCGTCGAGCTCGAAGAAAAGCGCGAGGAACTGCTCAGTCTCCAGGACTTTACCGAAGACATCATTCACTCCATGCGCGGCGGCCTGATTACCACGGATCTTGCCGGACGCGTCCTCCTGCTGAATCGCACCGGTGAAGAAATCCTCGGACATCGCTTTGCGGAAGTGCGCGGCATGAAGCTGCAGCAGCTCAACGACGATTTCTGGCTCCCCGGCCATTACGAGAATAGCGAGAGACTCTCCCTCCGCAAGGAGATCGACTTTCGCACGCCCTCTGGGGATGTCCGCTATCTGGGCATTAGTATTTCGCCGCTGCGCTCTCGCGATTCGGGGCGCGACGGCTACGTTTTCAACTTCCAGGACCTCACTGATCTTCGCCGCCTGGAGCAGGAGGTCGCGACCAAGGAACGCATGGCGGCCCTAGGGCGTCTTTCCGCAGCCATCGCCCACGAAATTCGGCAGCCCTTGTCCGCTATGGCCGGCGCAGTGAAGGAATTAGCGCGTCTTGTGCCCCTCGAGGAGGACGAGAAGCATCTTGTCAATATTGTGAGCAGGGAATCCGAGCGGCTCAACAATATCATCACGGACTTTCTCAACTATTCACGGGAGAAGACCTACGAGTTTCACCAAGCCGATGTTCGCGGGCTGCTAGATGAAACGCTGATGCTGGTGGAGAAGAAGCCGGAGATAGGCTCCAAGTACCAAATTGTGCGCGCATTCAACGGAAAGGAATTACAGGCGCGCGTGGATCCGAACAAAATCAAGCAGGTCTTCTGGAATCTGTGCGACAACGCTCTTCGGGCCATGCCCGATGGTGGCACCCTGACCGTCAAAATGGAGCAACGTCCGTTCTGGTTGCGCATTGCGTTTCAAGACACTGGGGTTGGCCTCGACGCAAAACAAAGGGCCAAGATTTTTGAGCCTCTGCAATCAGGTTTCAAAGGAGGCACGGGTCTTGGGCTTTCGATTGTCTACCAGATCGTGCAGGCCCACAGCGGGACGATTATCGTGATATCCGAAAAAGACCGCGGCGCTGAGTTTATCGTCGAACTCCCGCGAGTTGGATGAGGCGTTTATGCAGGGAACAAAAGCCGCAATCAAGGAAGCCGGACGCGAGATGCCCCATATCCTCGTGGTCGACGATGAGAAATCGATCGGCGAGCTCTTGGAAATCACCTTTCGCAAGGAAGGTCACCGCGTGGAAGTCGTGCACAGCGTGGAGGCCGCAAAGCGCAAGCTCGAATCACAAATTTTCGACATCATTATCTCTGATGTGCGGATGCCCGGTGAGAGCGGCGTGGATCTCCTGAAGTTTGCCAAGGAAATCGCGCCCGGATCATTCTTTCTTCTGATGACCGCGCTTCCTGCACTAGATACCGCTATCGCCGCGCTCAATTCCGGCGCAGACCGCTACGTTGTCAAGGGAGACTCCTTAGTTGATCAATTGCGCCTCGCTGTGCATGAGGTGTCTGAGAATCTAAAATGGAAGAAAGAAGCCCGCTACCTGCGGCGCGAAATTCGCCGTCTCACCGGTCTCGACAACATCATCGGACAAAGTCCCAAGATGCGCGCGATCTTCGACATGATCCAAACGGTCGCTCCTCAATCGAGCCGCGTTCTCATTACCGGGGAGAGCGGGACAGGCAAGGAACTGGTTGCCCGTGCCATTCACGAGAACAGCGCCCGGGCCCAGGCTCCCTTCATCACTATCAACTGTGGAGCGTTTCCAGAAACCCTGCTGGAGTCCGAGCTTTTCGGTTACATGAAGGGGGCGTTTACAGGCGCCAACGAAAACCGCCAAGGTCTCTTTCAGGCTGCACATGGCGGCACTCTCTTCATGGACGAAATCGGAAACATGAGCCTGACCATGCAGGTAAAGCTTTACCGTGTTCTTCAGGAAGGTAAAGTCCGCCCCATTGGCAGCACGGAGGAATCGGACGTGGACGTGCGCATCATTGCCGCCACAAACAAGGACTTTGAAAAAGAAATCGCGGAAGGCCGGTTCAGGGAAGATCTCTATTATCGCCTTAGCGTGATTCCCATACAGGTGCCGGCCCTGCGTGAGCGCAGGGAGGATATTCCCCTCCTCGCGCGTCACTTCCTTGAGAGTTTCCGTAAGACGATGGAAAAGCCCATTGAGGCCATCTCTCCGGAAGCCATGACGCGCCTGGAGTCCTACGATTGGCCCGGCAATGTTCGCGAGCTCGAAAACACCATGGAACGCGCCGTCGCGTTGGAGTCCAGCAGGGAAATTTCTTTGCGCGTGCTTCCAGAGCGAATTGTGTCTTATGCCGGGGCTACCCAATTTGGCGCGTCAGTCGCTCAAGCGGTTGAGTTCCCCGCAGAGGGGCTAGACTTTGAAAAGGAAATAGCTGACGCCGAGCGAAGGTATCTGCAAGCCGCATTGGAGAAGGCTGGTGGGGTCCGCACTCGTGCGTCTGAACTTCTGAAAATCAGCTACCGTTCTTTCCGCCATTACGCCAAGAAACACAACCTCTAGCCGAAGGGCTTTGTGCCGTCGGCCAGACGCGTCCTTTAAGCTCCTCACGAATGTGACCGATTAGGGCCCTAGATATGGACAAAAAATGTCGACGGAAAAGGTCTAATCTGGACAAGAGACAAAATGCCCCTGAGTCAAAGCCGACTGTTTCCATTAAGTTATGTAGTATGAATAAGATGCAAAGAGGAACACCATTTCCGTACTAGTTCATTGGATTGGCCTTCTGCTTGCCTCCTAGTACGGCGTGCTAAGGCACCATATGACTTCTCAAGGAGAAAGCATGAAGAAGCAAAAGGGTTTCTCTCTTATCGAATTGCTGATCGTCGTGGCGATCATTCTGATCATCGCGGCCATCGCTATTCCGAACT
>MNDE01000033.1 GCA_001914785.1 Acidobacteria bacterium 13_2_20CM_57_17
GGCCGTAGACGATGTACGCGACTATGAAGCAGAGGACGGACTGGATCCCGGCTGTCCGCCACAAACGTTCCCAGAACGCGGGGGTTGTGTAGACGCTGGCGGAGGAAGTCGTGCCTGTGGATGTGCTCATGAGGATCTCCTTTCGAACTGAATCGGATGCGACGCGAGGAATTATACCGGAACAGAATATACGCGGTTTCGTCCAAATGAGTGCTGCGATGTCGGCTTGTCGGAATTGGAAGCTATGTCCGTGCTTGGTGGCCCTCGATTGAGGGCGGGTGACGGGGAGCCTGGAAGTTATCAGCTCGCCGGTCCGGTTAGTACCGATAAACGCATTTGTGATCGGAAACGAATCCCGAGTTGCGAGATTGTCAGCAATCCGGAAGTTACCGTTTAGCTGACGAGCGGTCGGCCTTAGTTCCGGTTGATTACCTCGCCATGATTTGTCCGTCACAGTGTCTATGGAGTGGTAGGATGGTTCCCATCCTATCGGGGCAAGTCGAGGGCCGGCGGAGGCCAAAAATGGCGATACCGGGGTCTGTGCAGCTACCGGCGGAAATTTGCATTCCGAGCGCTGTTTCAAGCGCCCCAGTCACAAAGCTCGCGCCGAGGCACTCTGCCCTCGTCCGCTTCACTCACTGGATCACCACTATCTGTTTTTTTGCCCTGCTACTCACCGGCATCGAAATTGTAATATCTCACCCTCGCTTCTACTGGGGCGAAACCGGCACCGTCTTGACTAAACCGTTGTTTCAACTGCCGATCCCTTCCTCAAGAAGATTGGTGCCCACCGGCTACGGCTACGTCCTGCCGGACCAGAACGGCTGGAGCCGCGCGCTGCACTTTGAAGCTGCCTGGATCGCGGTACTGACAGGCTTGCTGTATGTAGTCTCCGGTCTGCTCACAGGGCATTTCCGGAAAAACTTGCTCCCCAGCAACGCCGACTTTTCGTGGCGCGCGCTCTTGACCTCCTTCACAAAGCCCTTGCGCTTTGAGCGGCCGAGTGAGGCAGAGGCCTCTTCCTACAACGTGCTCCAGCGCCTCACGTACTTGTTTGTAATCTTCGTTCTATTCCCCTTGGTCATCTGGAGCGGCTTGGCGATGTCCCTCGGTTTTGCGTCCGCCTTCCCGTGGTCCGTTACTCTGTTGGGCGGCCGTCAATCCGCTCGCACGATTCACTTCTTTGTCTCGCTGGCTCTGGTGCTGTTCCTGTTTGTCCATGTCGCGATGGTTTGCCTTGCCGGTTTCTGGAACCGCACAGGAGCGATGATTACTGGCCGCACCGCTACACGCAAGGAGCACGCATGATCAACCTTTCACGCCGAAAACTCCTCGTATCCGGACTCGCAGCGACCGCGGGTGCATCGGGCTTGGCGGTGGCCGCGCGCCTTGCGCAGAAGTATGGCTTGGTTCCGCCCGATCACGGCGGAATCTACGGCCTGGGTGAAACGCTAACCTACGCGTCACAGCGGCTGCTGACGCGGCACTCGTTAGCCCGTGAATTCTCTCGGAGCCAAATCTCGCCGCGCCCATTCCCGAACGAACTCGCGCCCCTCACCGAAGAGTTTAAGCGCCTTCAGGCCGGACGTTTTGCGGACTGGCGGCTCTCCGTCGATGGTTTGGTCGCTGAACCTGCGTCGTTTTCCATTGCTGACCTGAAGAGCTATCCGTCTCGGAGCCACATCACCGAACTCGCGTGTGAAGAGGGTTGGTCCTACATCGCCGAGTGGATCGGCGTTCCTCTCTCGCACGTGTTGAACGTTGTAGGAGTTCACCCGCAGGCTAAATACGTTGTGTACACTTCAATGGAACCCGATACCTGGGACAGCATCGATATGGCCGATGCTCTGCATCCGCAGACATTTCTCTGTTACGGCATGAATGGCAGTGAGCTTCCAGTAGCCCACGGTGGACCGCTTCGCATACGGCTCCCTCGGCAAATCGGCTACAAGAACATAAAATTCATCACTCGCCTGACGGTCACAGATAGTCTGAAACGGTTCGGTAAAGGCCTCGGCTCTGCAGCTTGCGAGGCAGGCTACGCTTGGTACACCGGCATCTGACGCGCCCTGGACTGTCGAGGTCGACAAAACTTAAATCGTAGACGGACTGGACTTGTCCGGTCGCCAGTTTGTCAGCGCGCTTGTCATATTGCATCGGACCATACGAAACCCACCCACTACCCACTTTTCGTTTGACTTTTCTTAGCTTTCTGGTATACTAAATGCCAGGTAAATCGGCGTAACATTCTGAGCGCGACGCTTTTCTCGCACCTCTCAGGTATTCTCCAGCTCCCGGTAAGTCATTCAGAATCAACATTGGATGACTCAAAGGAAGCGGCCTCTAGCTACCTTTAGAATCAACACTTCCAAAAGTGTTTCAAAACAAAGGGCTTTAACCACCTTTAGAATCAACACTTGATGAAAAACGGGTGGATGGGGGGAGGGTCATTAACTAGAAATGGGAGCACCGAATTCTCTTGGAGAAGCGCGGGATAAAACAGCTTCCTTAATCAAGCCGCCTCGCGCAATCGCGAAGGATCTCTGCCTCCCACGCTGGCCGCTTCGGATTCTTCGGATGCGTCAGATCGGAAGGAATCCTCCCAGCAAGGTGCAAAAACACCGCTGCGGAATGTTTGTACGCGGGAACCGGCTCGCGAAACGCAACGTTCCCCAGATACTGCAGCGCATCCGACAGCGCGTAGTACGCAGGATCGCCCGCTTGCCAAAGCCGGTCGCGTTCCGCAAATTTCTCAGGAGCGAACGTCGCCAGTCCCAGCAAATAGTCGGATCCGTACTCAATCATGTTGATGCCCAGGTCGTTTCCCGTGTAGATGCGGAAATCCGGCCGGTGCGCGTCGCGGAGCGCCAGCCGCTCGAGTTCGATCAGCCGGTCGAGCGAGGAATGTTTCATCCCTTTGATTTCCGGAATCTCCATCAAACGCCGGAAAGTTTCTTCGTCAAAAATCTCCCCGTTCGGGGCAAACATGCGTCCCAGCTCAAACGCCAGCACGTGCGCGTATCCACGGCACACTGCCGCGTAAGCCGCCGCCTTTTCGGCCGAAGATTTTCCATGCAGGCGGCTCGTTTGAAACAAAATTGGAATTCCACCATGCGCAACAATGGCATCCATCTGCTTTCGATACAGCGCGCCCACATCGCCGTCTTGCCCTTCGATGTACGCTCCGCCAACAAATGGCGCATCTTTGCCCAAGGCCTCTCGCGTCCAGCGCAACACCTCAAGTTTTCCCGCCTCGTTCAGATAATTGACGTAGCCGGTGTCCATATTCACCGCGTTCATCAATCCGGCCCTTTGCGTAGCCTGCAAATGTTTTTGAAAAGCTTCGACCGCGATTCGCCCATCCGCTTCAAACGGCAAGAGCGCCGCCGCGATTCCCTGTACTTTGCGCCGAAGCTTTCGCCGCTCGGCGATGGATTCCATCTTCATCGCTCCGCCTTCGCTACTTTCAATTGCTGCGCCAACTCGGAGCTCTTGTAGTAGCTGTCCAACGGATAGCAACCTGACGGCAGTCCTTTACGTGGCGCAGTCGTGCAATCGCTGAACGTTCTGCAAATTCGCTTGTGCTGAAACTCATTTCCCTCCGTCGCATCCCACAGAATCTCGGGATACGCCAGGACCATACGACCGAGGCCAGCAAAATCCGTCCATCCCTCGCGCACCGCGGCTTGCGCGACCTCCGGCAAAAAATCCTGCAAATAGCTGTAGGCTGTTCCCACAAAAATCAAATTCGGAAACTGTCGCTTCAATTCCCGCGTGACTCTCATCTGCCGCGCCACGCCAAACAGCGGATCTTCCGGCGGCTGATATCCATCCGATGGCGGATACAGCGCCGGCCGCTGAATGTGCGGATTGTAGTAAGGACTCCCCGCCGTGACATTCACCAGGCGAATATCCAGTTCTTCCAGCAGCGACAAAAACTGAATTGTCTCCGTCAAATCCACCTGCGTGGGGTCGCTCTGCTTCACGCCGAACCCCCAGCGATACGGAATCAAATTTTCCTGAAATTCCGGAATTCCCGGACCGAGTTTTCCATTACCTGATAAAGCGGGATCAGGGTGAAACGGCACCGAATCAAATGCAGAAAACCGCACGCCGACGCGAATTCCCGGCGCCACGGAACGAATCCCCTGCACCACTTCCCGCAGGAATCGCGTGCGATTCTCGAAACTCCCTCCGTACTTCCCTTCCCGCGTGTGCGCGCTCAGAAATTCGTGACCCAGATACCCGTGGCAATGCTTAACGTCCACAAAATCGAAGCCCAATTCGTCAGTCATTTTCGCGGCGCGATGAAACTTTTCAACGATCGAACCGATTTCTCCGTCAGTCAGAATCGGATAGTCACGAGGCAGGCCTAATCTTCGATCCAGGATCGGATGATGATAAAGGATGCGTGGCTCGGGTTTGTTGTGCGTATTCGGCCGGCAAAATCTTCCGGAGTGCGTCAACTGCAATCCGATGAGCAGCCCTTCATCCGATCCCGTTGTCCCGCGGTGTTCTTCGATCAGAACTTCCCGCAATTTCGCGATTCCCTTTCGCGTGTGCTCCGCCGCCACTAGTTGATTCGGATTCGCGCGCCCTTCGTGCGAAACGGCAACCGCTTCTCCTCCCCAAACTAATTTCCCGCCGCTCTGCCCAAATCTTTTCCAGCGCCGGATGGTGTGCTCGCTGGGATTTCCATCCGCGGTTCCGTCCCAGCCTTCCATCGGCTGAACCGCGATGCGATTGCCGATTTTGATTTCTCCGTGCGCCAACGGTTTTCGCAACGGTGATTCGGCGCCGCGCACGATTGTGCTGTCGCACGGAATATTCAATTGCAGCGCTTGCACGTGCTCTTGAAATCTCGCCACATCCTTCAAGGCTCCAAGACGAAGAATCGTCTGCGCGCTCATGCGGGTTTCTTTCCTTTTGGCAGCATCGCGGCAGAGGCCGCGCCCAGCAAACCCATGCCGATCAGCACAAGAAAACCGGCGGAATAACTTCCCGTCGAGTCGCGCAAGCGGCCCACCAGCCACGGCGACAACGCTTCCGCCACGCTGCCAGCAGTCAAGATGACTCCGAGCAGACGGCCAAGGAGTTGCACGCCGAAAATTTCCGCGGTCATCAGCGGAACAATCATATAGTCGCCGCCAAGGCCAATCCCAAACACCACCGCGAAAATGTAGATGGCCGACGACGATCGCCCCGCAAACAGGAGCGGAATCGCCGCAGCAACCAGCATGTAAATCAGCACCATGACGTATTTTTTCGAAAAGCGATCGGCCAGCCAGCCCATGAGCAAACGCCCGACGATGCTGAAGGCGAGGACCAGCGACAAAATGCGCGCGGCTTGGCTCTGCGCGAAATGAAGATCCAAACTCAGAAAAAGTTTCAAGTTTTGTTGCGTGCCACTGACTGCGGCTATGGAAAACATGCTGCCAAGCGTCAGCAGAAAAAAAGGAATTGTGGTGAACGCGTCTCGCGCGTCCGCGAATCCAGGACTCACGGTGCTCTTTTTCGCGTGCGGGGGCTCTTTCGCCAGCAACGCCGCGGGAAGTGCAATCACCAGAATCAAAAGCCCCAGCGTTCGAAGCGCCGCTTGCCAGCCAAAATGCTGCACCAGAGTGTGCGAAATCCACGGCACCGCCGCGCCGCCCAACCCGATTCCCAAATACGCGAACCCCATCGCTTTCCCGCGAGATCGTTCGAACCAGCGCGACAATAGCACCTGGCTTGGCAGCGGCCCTCCGCAAACGTACCCCAACGCATTCAGCATGTAGAAAAAATAAAACATGCCCAGCGTCGAGATGCTTCCCAGTCCGATCAACGCCGCGCCCGCCATCAAAATTCCCGCCAGCATAAGCCGCCGCGGCCCGAAGCGGTCCACCATCCATCCAGCGAAAAACCCGAACAACGGCCCCACCACGAGTTTGCTCAGCGCGTTCCCCGATGTGACTTGCCCGCGCGACCAGCCAAACTGCTGCACCATGAAGTCGTAATAAAACGGCAGGCCCCAGAGGGCCATGCCCACAATGCAAAACAAAACTGTGAAAGCGGCCGCAGTGACTTGGAACGATTCACGGCTCCATTCCACGGGCGGGCCAGCGTTGGCGGCGAGGGAATTTGCTGACTCCCCTGCTTCTTGCATGTGCGGCGTTCGAATCGGCGCGGTCACCTTGGTCCTTGTCTGCGTTTCAAATATTGAACGCGAAAACACGGCTCTTGACAAACTACGGCATGCTAAAGATTCTTGGTCTCGAAGTCGAGGAACATCTCATTTCAACGGATTCGAATTCGCTAAACGATGTATTCGTCAGCGGCAAAAGGAGAAAACCATGAGTGCGACCCGGCGTGAACTATTTTCGATGCTTCCTGTAGTGCTGATCCCTTCCATTCTTCAGGAAGCGGGCACTGCTGCCAAAGAAGACGCGATGCCCTCGGCGGCGTATCCCTTCGAAAACCTGCCGGTTCGAACGACGAAGGAGGCGCAGATTCGCGCCGTACTCAAAGGCAAGCTCGCAACGGGAGAATCGCTGGAGGTTCACGAAACAACGCTGCCGCCCGGTGGCATGCCTCACCCGCCGCATCATCACGTGCATTCGGAGATGTGGCTCGTTCGGGAAGGAACCGTGGAACTCACTATCAACGGGACGAGCTCCCGATTTGGACCAGGCTCCGTCGGGTTCGTGCATTCGAATGACGAACACGGGATCAAGAACGTGGGCGATACGCCGGCAACTTATTTTGTAGTGGCAGTCGGTCCCGGCGCGAGTTAACAAGGGCTTAGGCGGTTACCTACCGGATCTTTGGGCGATTTCGTTGCCGTGGACCGATTAGAACGTAAGCTTCATTCCAACTTCGATGTTTCTCGGCAGAGAGAATCCCAGCTGGTTGGTAACCTTGCCGAAACTCGAGCTCGTCGGATCCGTATTCGGGTTACTGAATTGGGGGTGGTTGAAGGCGTTCTGGAAGCTGAATCGCGTCTCGAGATTCAGCCTTTCTCCCAACGAGAGCTTCTTGATTACGTTGATTCCCTCCCAGTAGTTAAGAGGCTGGCTGCGAAAACCAGGCTCCGTGAACGGCAACGTCCGGATATTGTTTTGAAGCTGGATTCGTTTATCGGTGCGTTGTTTGGCGGGATCGATGACGCCGTTTGTCTGGACCGCGGCGTCAGTAAAGTAAAAGCCTGATGTTGGAAACGCGTTATCGACGGTAGCGCCGGAAATATCGGTGCGCAGCTGAGTTGGATCTCCAAAATACACCCAGTTGCCCAGGATGATTGGAAAACCACTTTGGTAATAATAGATTCCGCCCAATTGCCACCCGCCGAGGACCTGATCCGTGGCCCCGTGCCAGTGTGCTCCCCAATGCCGGCCCTTTCCGAACGGCAGTTCCCAGATGAAGCTGGTGGTGAAGCGCTGGGGCGTGTCACCCCCGGAGATGCTCTTTGTGAATTGAGTATCGGTGGGGTTCAGCAGCTGGGTGTAATCCAGGGTCTTCGACCATGTATAAGAATTCGTCCACGTGAAACCGTAAGACATGCGCTTCTCGGACCTGACCTGGAGAGAGTCGTAATATCCCCGTCCATCGTTCCGCGAATCCCCGACACCTGTAAATTGAGGGAAGGGACGCAACAGTTGAGATCTTGCTATGGTGGAACCGTTGAGGCCGGTGCCCGGCGCCAATCCTGCAAAGGGGTTCGGAATGCTAGCGGCCAGAAAGTTGATGGTTGCCTGGTCGCGTATGGGGCTTGTGGAGAGGAATGAGGCCGGTATGGGATTGAAGTCGAATGTGCCAGAGGTGGGGGCGGTGAGATCGTACGCGCGCACTCCGACATAGGACGCTTGGAGCATCCAATTTCCGCCGGGCTGCCACTGAACATTGAACTCCAATTCTGAAGATTGGCCGTTGCGCCGCGTAAGGGGCGCGAAGTTTAAACCCTTGCCGAGGAAGGTGCCCAGTCCAAGACTTGCGCCTGCCGGGAGCGTGACCCCGCTCGGCCAAGGATTGAGCAGGTTTGCCTGGAAGGTCAGCCCTTTGTCCAGAGACGGCACAATGCTGGTGGACTGCGAAAAACCAGTCTGATTTACTGCGCTGGTGACGAAGGGAACAGCGAAAATCGCCCATCCACCTCGCAGGACGATCTGATTGGTGAGCTGGTAAGCGAAGCCAAGGCGCGGCTGAATATTTTTCTTATAGGGGATCCAAAAACCACGATTCGCGGAATCGGCGAAAAGGAGCCCACCGTTGACGTGAAAGCTAGAGGCTGGGAGAGCGGGGTCAGGATTGGCCGCATAGGCAGCCTGGGCGGCTGCGGCGATCGGGCTGGGGTCGGTAGCATCAAAGCCGCGCGTGTTCCGGTTGAAGCGCTCGGTGGTGGAGCCCTCGTACTCGTAGCGCAAGCCAAGATTCAGCGTTAGTTTTCGCGTGATTCTCCAGTCGTCCTGGAAGAATACGCCTTGGAAAAGCGTCTGGTTGGCGCGCGAGGTGTTGATGTCAATGCTGCCGCCTGTGGGTTGGCCCAGGAGAAAAGCGGCAAGGCCCTGCCCAAACAGACTTGTGGACGTGTCCGTTGCCCTGGTGAAGTCGCCATTAAAAGTATAAGAACCAGCTTGGCTCCCGGCGGCATAGCCGTTCTCGCGATAGGAGCGGAAATCATAACCGAACCGAAGGGAATGAGCGCCCCGGATCTTGGTAAATGTAGGCTGGAAGAAATAGACGTTGAAAGTCGTGTAGTCGCCGGCCGTGTCACCGAGGGCCGCAAACTGATCTATGTTGAATCGAGGCAAATACTTGGCGCCGGCAAAGAGGGAGACGACCGGGGGGGACCAGCCCAGAGACGTGGGATCGAAGTGGCCGTCACTGGGCCGTTGATTCTGCTCCGTAAAGCGGCCGGCACCCAGGCGGAAGTTGAACACCATGGTGGGTGAGAGCGTATAAACATGGTCGTAGATCGCCCCATCATTAATGCGGAAGAGACCATTGCCCGTGGCCAGGACACCGCCGAGCGTGCCGCTCCAATTCCCGCGCAATTCTTCCCGCCAGTTGCGATATAGGCGCAGGAACATCTTCTGCTTGCGAGTGATTTCCTGATCCACGCGAAGAGTTTCGGAGTTGAAGTGATCCGTCCGCGGATTCGGACTGAAATAGTTCAACTGCCCCTGTGCGTCGCCCGGCAGATTGGGCAGCGGGTAAAGCTTGAGGTACGCTTGGGCGATGGAACTCAATCGGCCTGGACAAATCACATTTGCCTGGCCGTTGCAAGTCAGGGGTGAGCGGGTAACATGGCCACCGGTTGCAGGCTGTGCGGTGGCGGGATCATAAATGGTAATGGACCCGGCCGCGGGAGCGAGGAGAGCTGAGAGATCGCCGTTTCGCTCCGCCTGTGTCGGAACCGTGAACCTGTTGGCCTCCGACTGATTGTCTTTGAGCCCTTCATAGGCGAAAAAGAAAAATGTCTTTTGTCTGCCGTTATACAGCTTGGGAAGAAAGACCGGCCCTCCAAGAGTGCCACCCCAGCGGTTATAGCGAAGTGGCTGCTTAGGCTGCCCGAGGCGGTTCGAAAAGAAATCATTGGCCGAGAGGGCGTCATTGCGGTCGAACTCGTAGGCGCTGCCGTGGAAGCTGTCGGTTCCACCCTTGGTGATGACGTTCACGACGGCGCCCGCTGTATGCCCTTGCTGAGCGTCAAAATTTGCCGTAATGACCTTGAACTCCTGAACGGCATCGCTGGGGGGTACGAATCCCACGCGCAGCCCACTAGCCATATCCGGTGCGCCGTCCAACGTGAACTCGCTGCCTCCCGGCGCTCCTGAGGCGCGAATCGACGAGACGCCGCCATTGTCGAACGGCCGGGCAAACAAAAGATTGCCGGTGAACGCCAGTCCGCCGGAAATGCGCGCCAGGACGAAGGGATCGCCATCGGGAAGCGGAAGGTCCTCGATGCGGCGCTGGTCAATGATCTGGCCAGCCGAGGCTTCCGCTGTTTGGAGAAGCGGTGTCCCTGCCGTTACATGGACTTCCTGCAGCATGGTGCCGAGCTCCAGTTGGAGGTCCACCGCCAGCCGGTCCCCGATTCGGAGTTCGATACCGCTGCGCTCCAGCTTCTTGAACCCCGGGGCTTCTACCCAGATTTGGTACTGCCCCGGCGTCAAATAAAGCACCGAGTAGTTTCCGGCATCATCCGTGGTGGTGTTCTCTGAGACCTTGGTGGCAATGTTCGTGATCGTCACCTTGGCGTCGCGTGCTGCTGCGCCGGTGGAATCCGTCACCCGCCCAGAGATCGAGCCGCGGAACTCCTGGCTTGCTGCGGGGGAAACGCTCAGCAGAAATCCCAAGGCAATAACAGGTAGATGGAAGGAAGATATTTTGGCTAGTAAATTCATTGCTCGCCTCTCTGATCGCAGTCCTCGACGAAATGGCCGCGCACAACACACCAGAGTTAAATAGGACGAAGAACTCACCCGACGATTACATTGGCCGATAGTCACAATCAGCCTTTTGAATCGTTGCATTGGAAGGGACATTAGGAGCGCAAGAGCCGTTAGTCAATCTGGAAATTTTAAAGCAGTGCTTTAGCCAGACTAAATCAGAGGCGCTTGCAAGTTCAGTATTGTCAAACATGATTGTGGAGTTTTCGGTGGGCGCGCGGGCGGGATACGCTATGATGGCCACCGCAAACGGCCGCAATCCATGCCACAAACAGAGCTTCGCAGCGAAAAAATTCCTCGCAGGCGTTGGACGATTGCGCTCTTGCTGGGCATCGGAGTCCTGGTCAATTATTTTGATCGCGTGAATCTTTCTGTTTCGCGGGATGCGCTCGAAGCTTCGTTTGGAATTTCCGCGGTGACGTTCGGCTGGCTCTCAGGCGCTTACAATTGGACCTACATGGTCCTCCAGTTGCCTTCCGGCCTGCTGCTCGATCGTTTTGGTGTCCGTCGCGTTGGCATCGTCAGCACAGTGATTTGGAGTGTGGCCTCTTTCGCTGCAGCCATCTCCACGGGCATCGGCAGCTTGTTTGGGGCGCGTTTTCTCCTGGGGATTGGCGAAGCGCCGACGTTCCCGGCCAATTCGAAAGCAACCGGCTACTGGTTCCCTAAGAACGAACGCAGCTTGGCCACCGCGATGTTTGACTCTGCCGCGAAATTTTCTTCTGCGATTGGAATTCCAGTGCTGGGTCTGTTGCTTCTGCGCTTCGGCTGGCGATGGAATTTTGCGGCGACCGGCATCATCAGTCTTCTTTATTTTGCGCTGTTTTATGCCATCTATCGAAATCCGAGCGAGGATAAATCACTGACCACGGTGGAGCGCGAGTTCATCGCGCGGGGTGGAGCGCAACCTGAAGATCGCGCGCGTGCGGCCAAAGGAGCGCCTCTGATTTATTTGCTACGGCAGCGCAAAGTGTGGGGCTTGGCCCTCGGTTTTGCATCGTACAACTACACTTTCTATCTGCTCTTGACCTGGCTGCCGTCTTATCTTTCCTCCTCTCTGCACGTGGACCTGTTGCATTCGGCGCTCTATACCAGTGTGCCGTGGCTGTTCGCGACGTTCACGGACCTTGTGGTAGGTGGCTGGCTCGTGGACGCATTGATACAACGCGGGTGGAGCGCAACGCGCGTTCGCCAAGTGGTGCTTGTTGGCGGAACAATTTTTGGTCTGGGAATTCTCGGCACGGCGCACGCAAATAGTCCGGTGACGGCGCTTTTCTGGATCAGCATGTCGATCGGCGGATTGTCCGCCGCTTCTCCGGTAGGATGGTCGATTCCGTCGCTGATCGCTCCACGAGAAAGCGTCGGCACACTCGGGGGAATTCTGAATTTTTGCAATCAGCTTGCTGGAATCGCCGCGCCAATTTTTACGGGCTATATCGTACAAGCGACACATTCGTTCGCGGGAGCGTTTATCGGCGCGACGGCTTTTCTGGTTCTGGGAATCGCGGGATATGTTTTCCTGCTGGGACGCATCGAAGCGATTCCTGAACCGGCGTGAAGCAAACTCCAAGTGTGTGGCGTGCCTGCGCATGCTCTAGCTTGATTCCTTCGACTTAGTTGGATCTGATGACACGAGCGCGCGGGTTGCGCCCGTGGAGATTCCGCCATCTACGAGAAGAGTTTGCCCCGTCACGTAGCGGCTGGACTCCGCGGCAAGGAACACGACGGCTGCGTCCAGATCATTTGGCTGGCCGGGACGCTTGAGCGGAATGCGGTCGCAAAGATATTCGACCCACTCTTTATCTTCGTAGAGAATTTTATTTTGTTCCGTGCGAAACCATCCCGGCGCAAGGCAATTCACAGTGATTCCATGTTTGCCCCAGTCGTCCGCGAGGCTCATGGTCAATTGCCGGATGCCGCCGCGGCTGGCGCCGTAGGGACCAAGTCCGGCGTAACCGGCAACGCTGGTGACGGAACCGATGTTGATGATCCGGCCATAGCGGCGCGGAATCGTGAGGCGGGCCACGGCTTGCGCAACAAAAAAACTCCCGCGCAGATTGGTATCGAGAATCAGGTTCCAATCGTCCCAGGTGACTTCGAGAGCAGGTTTGCGAACGTTGCAACCCGCGTTGTTCACCAGAATATCGACGTGACCGAAAGCGGATTGGGCGGCGGCGGCCATTTGCTGAATGCTGGAAAGATCGCGGACGTCGAGCTGCAGCGAAACGGCGCGGCGGCCGAGCGATTTTATTTCTGATTCAAAGGTGAGCAGATGATCGCGATGGCGGCTGGTGATAACGAGGTCCGCGCCCGCTTTTGCCAAAGCGCGAGCCAGATTCTGGCCGAGGCCGCGACTGGCGCCGGTCACAATGGCGACGCGGCCGGTGAGATCGAAGAGGTCGTTTTTCATGGTAGTGAGGTCATGGCAGTGAGGTCATCGAAGTATCGTCATGGAAGTATGTTCATGAAATGGTTTCCGGAGTGAGAACTACTTTCATCAAGTTCGGCTCGCGCGAATATAAACGCTCAAACCATTGTGGCCCATCATCGAGAGGAGCGACGGCGGTGATGAGCGGTTTTACTTTGATGGCGCCGCTCGTGAGCAGCTCGATCGCTTTAGGGTATTCTCCGGCGGAGGCGCACGACCCTTGGAGGCGAATCTGGCGGGTCACCGCTTTTTGCAAGGGCAACGTGACTTCGGGAGTGATGTTGCCGACAAGCGTGACCGTACCGCCCTTGCGGACGGAATTTACGGCGGCGCGGACGGTGGCGTCAATGCCGACCGCTTCAACGGCCAGGTCGATTCCAGCATTGTTCGTTAGGCGGAGAATTTCAGAAACTAAATCATCGCCGGTGGCATGCAGAGTTTCGGTGGCGCCAACTTCTTTGGCAAGTTTCAGGCGCGAGGCATCCACGTCGGCGACATAAACCGTGGAACATCCCGCGGCGCGCAGAGCTTGCAGCGTGAGCAGGCCAATCATTCCGGCGCCGAGAACGAGGGCTCGATCGCCGGAAGAAATTTTCGAGAGAGCGACCGCGTGGACTGCGACGGCTACCGCTTCCAGCATGGCCGCCTCGGAAAAAGAAAGACTGTCCGGCAAGCGATACACAATTCGCTGCGGAACGATGACGTATTCGGCGAACGCTCCAGCGCAACTGTAGTCGGCGCAGGAAACTCCGAGGACGCGGCGGTGGTCGCAGAGATTGATTTCTCCACGAGCGCAATAGCGGCAGGCTCCGCAAGAAATTGTGGAATCGAAGGTGACGCGATCGCCTTCAGACCAGCCGGTTACTTGCGGTCCGACTTTCGCGACGCGGCCGGCTGCTTCATGGCCCATCACGATGGGCGGGATGCGGCGGCCTGACGAACCGTCATAACCGTGCACGTCGCTGCCACAAATGCCGCACGCCGCCACCTTGACCAAAATCTCGGCGGGTCCAGGAGTTGGGTTGGGAAGATCGGCAATCTCCAGGTGACGATACTTGGAAAGTAGCAGCGCCTTCATACAAATTTTCTCTCCGACGCAATACCCAAAACGTTCCGCGACCGTTATAATGCCTGAGAGCGCCCGTAGCTCAGCTGGATAGAGCATCTGGCTTCGAACCAGAGGGTCGGGAGTTCGAGTCTCTCCGGGCGCGCCATATACTTCTGGTCCGGCCCGGAGACATGGGTTACACAATGTACCTAA
>MNDE01000112.1 GCA_001914785.1 Acidobacteria bacterium 13_2_20CM_57_17
TAAGGTACACAAGACCGTAAAAATGCCGAACGGCAACGTGGTGATCTTTTTGGAAGGCTTGCAGCGCATTCAAGTGCTGGAGCTGATCGGCTTGCGTCCATTTCTGCAAGCCCGCGTGCAGCCGGAGCCGGACATCATCGGCGAATCCGATACGGAACTGGAAGCTTTACAGCGGAACGTGCAAGAGCTGTTCCGCGACGTGGTAAGCCACTCGCCGCAGCTTTCCGACGACCTGCAAACCGCGGCAATGAATATCGATCATCCGGGCCGTCTGACGGATTTCATCGCCGGGACCTTGCCGTCGCTTTCAACGCTGTTGCGCCAGGAATTAATAGAAACCGCCAGCGTGCGCAAGAGGCTGGAAACGCTGATCCGCGAACTCTCGAAGGAACTCGAGGTTCTGGAGCTGCGCTCGAAAATCCACGAGCAAGTGCAGGAACAGGTGAGCCAAAACCAGCGCGAGTACTTGCTGCGTGAGCAGATGAAGGCGATTCAAAAGGAACTGGGCGAATCTGACGATACGATGCAGGAGATCGACGAACTCCGGAAAAAAGTGGAAGAAGCCGGCATGACCGCGGAAGCCAAGAAAGAGTGCGAACGCGAGCTGAAGCGGCTGTCGAAAATGACTCCTGCTTCCGCGGAGTACATGGTTTCGCGGACATATCTGGAATGGATGACTTCGCTGCCGTGGAGCAAGTCCTCGGGCAGCGCGGAAATCGACATCGTGAAGGCGCACGAGATTCTCGATGAAGACCACTACGATCTGCAGAAGGTGAAAGAGCGCATCCTCGATTACCTGGCGGTGAAGAAGCTTCAGCCGGGAATGAAGGGACCGATTCTTTGCTTCGTGGGCCCCCCGGGCGTGGGCAAGACGTCGCTTGGCAAGTCCATCGCGCGTTCTCTGGGGCGCAAATTCGTGCGCATCGCTCTTGGCGGTATGCACGACGAGGCGGAAATCCGCGGCCACCGGCGCACGTACATCGGCGCGTTGCCGGGACAAATTATTCAAGGATTGAAGCGCGGGGAAACAAACGACCCGGTGATGATGCTGGACGAAGTTGACAAGCTCGGGCGCGATTTCCGCGGCGATCCGTCCTCGGCACTGATGGAAGTTCTCGACCCAGAGCAGAACAGCTCGTTCCGCGATCACTATCTGGATGTGCCTTTCGATCTCTCGAAGGTGCTGTTCATCGCCACAGCGAACTGGATGGATCCCATCCCTGAGCCGTTGCGGGACCGCATGGAGATCATCGAATTGCCCGGGTACACTGGCGAAGAGAAGCTGCACATCGCGCACAAGTACCTGATCCCCAAGCAGGCCAAAGAGCACGGTCTGGCAGTGGGCGAGCAGATCGAATTCACGAACGAAGGGTTACAGGAAATCATCCACAGCTTCACTCGGGAAGCGGGCGTGCGTAACCTGGAGCGCGAGATCGCGACGATCACACGCAAGCAGGCGCGGCGAATGGCCGAAGGCAAGATGGAGAAGATGGTCGTCACACCGGAAGTGGTCCGCGAATTCCTGGGCGTGCCGAAATTCCGCACGGAAAAGGAAGTCGAGGAGCGCGTCAAGAGGCCCGGCGTTGCCGTCGGACTGGTCTGGACTCCGGTGGGAGGCGACATCATCTTCATCGAAGCGACGCGCATGCGTGGCGGCAAGCAATTCACCATGACCGGGCATCTCGGCGAAGTCATGCAGGAATCGATGACCGCAGCACTGACCTGGACGCGCGCGAACGGCGAACGATACGGGATCGATCCGGACTTCTTCCGCAAGCAGGACATTCACATCCACGTGCCGTCGGGCGCGGTGCCGAAGGACGGCCCGTCTGCCGGAGCGGCCATGGTGACCGCGCTAGTGAGCTTGCTGAGCGGGCGTCCGGTGAAGGACCGGCTGGCAATGACCGGCGAAATGACACTCTCAGGCGTGGTTCTGCCGATCGGCGGCGTTAAGGAAAAAGTGCTTGGAGCGAAGCGGGCCGGAATCAAGGAAGTTCTGCTGCCTGCGGACAATGAGCCAAATGTTGTGGCGGATCTCACGCCAGAGATTCTTGGCGACATCAAAATTACGTACGTGCATACGCTGGACGAAGTTCTCGAACATGCGCTGCAGAAAGAGGCGGTGACGCCGCCGATCATTCCGCAGCCGGAGCCAAAGCAGAAGCGCCTTGGCCCCGAGGGACCGCGGGCCATTCACTGAGAAACATTTAGCCTCGACTAGGAGCACGACATGTCGTGCCCCACAAAGAAAGCATGTCATAGGCCCCCGATCGAATCGGGGGCCTTTTCATTTTCGGCGACACTAGCGGCCTGGAAACAAAGTCCTGCTAACATGTGTCTGAAAGATGCCTCACGAAAAATCAATTGCAACGGATGCCCCGGCGGAACTTGCCAAGCGCATTACGGAAGTGCTGCTCCGAGAGCGTGTCGTGCCGCGCTTTGTGGATTCTTACGTTGTCGAGAACGGCCGCCACGCGCTGCAGGTTCATGCTTCGCTTTACCGCGATCTTCTGACGCTATTGCAGCGGGAGGCGTTGCTGGCATTAACGGTGCGGGCTTTGGCCATCGTTTGCGATGAGCCGCACTCCGCGGGGAAATCCAAGCCACGTCCCATGTTGCGGCGGGACGCTACGGCGTTTCGCAGAAAATATCTGGCGTCGCTGGCGCGGCAGCAGGGTTGGACTGCAGGCGACGCGCTGGATTTTCAGCGGGACCTGCAGATCTACCAGGAATTGCTGGCGCGCGCGGCGGCGAAACAGCGCACGCGAAAACCCTTTGAAGCCGCGGACCATCCCTTCGTCGACCGGTGCGCGTTTCTGCTGGATTCGTCGTTCATGGAAAACGCGCGCTTAGCGGCCAGCCGCACCTTGGCGGGGATCGAGGAGCTGGCGGTACAACTCATTGCTTTGCCCGATGCGGAGACGAAGACAAAGGCTTCCCACACAAGTTGAGCGAAGAATTCTTTGGGATGGTTCTAGTTATCGAGCCACGTCGCTGAGAAAAGCGCGTCGCGGAATTGCCTCGCCAACAGCATTCGGGAACAGCTAGGAAATGCGTTCTACCTGGACGGCTGTTCCATAGGCGAGCACTTCGGTTACGCCTTGCATGACTTCGGTGGCGTCATAGCGCATGCCCACAACAGCATTCGCTCCGTGCTGGCCGGCGTGCTGCAGCAGAAGTTCGAAGGAATCTTCGCGCGTCTTCTCGCAGAGGTTCGTTAGTATGGTGATGTTTCCGCCGACGATAGTTTGAAGCGCGGCGCCTAGGTTCCCGATCAGACTGCGCGAGCGCACGACAATTCCCCGCACAATCCCTAAATTCCTGACGATCCGGTAGCCCGGCAGTTCGAGCGCTGAGGTGACCATACTCGCATCCACTAATGGCATTTTGTTCTCCTTAGGAATGGGCGTTTACCGGTGCGATTCTAACCGTTCAAAGGGCGCACTGCGAGCAATGTTCGTCTGCTATCCTCAGACAACGTGGAAACATTATTTTATTTCCTGGTATTTTTGCAGATCCTCGTTGGAGTGTATCTCATCTGGCACGCTCTGCAATGGCTTGGCTACGTACGGCGGCGTCTGCACTCGGATCCGGGATTCTACACACCACGCGTAGCCGTGCTTTGCCCCTGCAAAGGCATGGAGCCGGGTCTGGAGCGCAACCTGCTGTCGCTCACGGAATTCGAGCGTCAAAACTACGAAATCTTTTTCATTCTGGCTTCAGCTTCGGATCCGGCGCGCAGCATTGTGGAGCGCGTTGCCAAAAGTTCCAGAGTGAAAGCCAACGTAATCATCGCGGGAAACCCGTCCAACTCCGGCGAAAAAGTGAACAATCTGCGGGTGGCCATGGAACAACTGCCGCCGGAATTTGAAGTCCTCGTCTTCACCGATTCCGATGGCTGTCCAGGGAGACGCTGGCTGCACCATCTCGTGTCGCCGCTGGGGGATGTGAGAATCGGAGCGACAACCACCATGCGCTGGCTGCTTCCCAATCGCGGAAATCCTGCGACCGCACTGCTCGCCGCGTGGAATGCGCCGCTGGCCACCATGCTCACCGAGAAGGGCAAAAACTTCTGCTGGGGCGGCGGCACGGCCATCCGGCGGAGCACTTTCGAACAGTCGGGTGTCATGGACGTGTGGAGGAATTCCGTTAGCGATGATTATTCCTTGACCCGAGCGCTGGAGCGCACGAACCGCCCGATCGTTTTCATTCCGGAGTGCTTGACGCTCTCTTACGCCGACACCGATTTACAGGGGCTGCTCGAATTCACGAACCGACAAGTCTTGATCACGCGCGTGTACGCGGGAAACATTTGGAGGACCGCGGCTGCGACGCATCTTCTCTACTGCATGACGCTCTTATTCGGAGTCATCCTGTTCCTCAGCGTCACTTTCGAACAGCGGCCTGCATTCCACATTGCCACTCTGACTTTTCTTCCGCTTGTCCTTTCTTCGATCCGCAGCGCCATCCGCCTCGTCGGTGTAACGGAAGCTCTCCCGGCTGCCCGCTCGCAAATCATGGGGCAAGCCTGGATTTATGTTCTGTTAACACTTCTTGTTCCATTTCTGTACATCGTGAATTTTGTGAACTCTCTCGTCACGCGCAAGATTCGCTGGCGGGGTCTGGCATACGAATTGATTGGCTCGGAACAAACGCGAATCATCCAGTAGTAGGTCCGTCGGCGGAGTGAGGCCGTGTTTTGGCATTACGCCGCAGGGTGGTTTTTCCTCATTGGGGGAGGGAAAAAATTCGCCTATCGTGCAATTCCTACCGTCCAATGGGCTTAAAAATGCCTAATGTCGCGCATAAGTCCCCAAAATTGAATAGGTTGCATATTCTTCCATTCGGAAGAATATTTGCAGACAACGAAGCTTCGGTATAATTGACGCAGGTGAATTTTTGGGGAGGCCCTGCCCACGCCTGGTCATTTCCGATACGTGGACTAGAGTCAAGAAGCCATCGGCTCTCTTTTCTGGCTTCATTCATGACTGTCTACCCTATCTGGGGAGTGACGCCCCGCCGAGGGGCGAAGAAAAATAAAACTTAATAAGCTTCGGTTCCGTCACGAGGCTGCATTCTGAGGGGGTGCACGTGAAGGTGATCCGCAGAAGTGAACACCTGCAACAATTGGCAAGTTCTCGCCCGCATTTTCCCCGCGATGTCTACTTTTTTTACGAAAAAGGTACCGGAGTCGCCCACTTCCATGTCGAAGCCGGACCAGACGGCCGGTTTCCCGTGGACCAAGCCGCCGGTCTGCTGGCAATGCACTGCATGGTAAGGGGTCAGTCCACGGACGATTACGTTGTCATGGTCCAGGCCGAAGACGAGATCCTGGAAGGCCTCAAAGAGAAAGCAAACAAGCTCCTGGAAGCAGGGAAATCGGTCTGCAGCCAGGTGAAGATGACACGGCGGGAGGAAGAAGTTCTCTCCGGCCTGATGAAAAGTCTCGCCAATAAGGAAATCGCTGCCAACCTGAATCTCTCCGAGCGCACCGTGAAATTCCACGTCTCCTCGCTGCTCGCGAAGTTTCGTGTGCGCGGCCGCATGGAGTTGGTCCGCGAAGCTTCGAGGCAAACCGCCGGCGCTATGTCGATGGGGATGCCGGTGGCCACGCGAGAGGCGCGCGCTCTGGCGCCGAGGAATTATCCCTCGACCCGGCAACCAGTATCCGTTGTTCCACTGGCCAAGCGGCAATTGATGGCATAATTCGGATTCCATTCCAATTTTTCAAGGCATATAAAAAGCCCCCGATTTGATCGGGGGCTTTTTATTTCTCAAAGCTGGCAGGTGAAGAACTATTTTTTCGCGGCATCGAAGAGTTCGGCGGCTTTGTCCCAATTGACGACGTTCCACCAGGCCTTGATGTAATCCCCGCGCAGGTTTTGATATTTCAAGTAGTAGGCGTGTTCCCAGACGTCCAACCCAAGAACAGCTTTTCCGCCACCCGAAAGCAGGTAAGGAGTGTCCTGATTCGGAGTAGAGTCGATGGCAAGTTTCCCGTCGCGGACAACCAGCCAGGCCCAACCGGAGCCAAAGCGGCCCAAGCCAGCAGCGGCAAATTTCTCCTGAAATCCGGCAAAAGAACCAAACGCCGAATTGATCGCCGCCGCAAGATTCCCCTTGGGCTCTCCGCCACCGCCCTTTTTCATGAGCGTCCAGAAGAGCATGTGGTTCCAGTGGCCGCCGCCGTTGTTGCGGACGGCGTTGCGAATATTCTCCGGGATCGAGTCGAGGCCTTTGAGCAGATCGTCGATGGACTTGGCCTGCAAACTGGCCTGACCCTCCAGGGCCTTGTTGAGGTTGGTAACGTAAGCGCCGTGATGTTTGTCATGATGGATCTCCATCGTCTTGGCGTCGATGTAAGGCTCAAGTGCGTCAAACGAGTACGGCAACGGGGGCACGGTAAATGCCACGGGTTTATCCTCCAGAGTGAGATTTGAATCCGAATTGGTCGTGGTGCCAGCGCGCAAAAGACCAGGTGCAGCGTGTCCTGCCCCAAGCAATCCAGCGCCAACGATACCAGTATTCAACAAAAAATTACGGCGATTCACGGGAACCTCAGCAGTGCGGAGGGCGAATCGACCTGCGGGTGGGATTATACCGCTACCAGTCGCTCTCGCAACTTTTCCCTTGCGCTCTTATTGGATGCGCGAAAGCGCCCAACGGGCAGATTCCGCGACAACCTGATCCTCGGAAGCCGCCAGCCGCTCCACAAGAGATCGAATGCGGCCGTGATCCGGCATGCCCGGCTGCAGACCGGAATTCCCAAGCGCCATGCACGCGTTGCGCATCAGGCCGCGCCATTTGGCACGTTTGACGGCGCTTCCGCGAAACAGTTCGCGAAAGTCAACTTCGCTCAGCCCGAGGAGCCACTCCAGTCTTGGAAGGTAGAGCGATTCCTCTTGCGGCGGCAGAGACGTTCCGCGATTTTCTTCGCGCGCGGGAAAAACTCTCGGCTGGAACTGCGGAATGGTGACAAGCGGTGCGCGCCGGTTCCACGGACAAACATCCTGGCAGATATCACAGCCGAAAACGTGATTTCCCATCGGCTCGCGGAACTCTTCAGGGATGGAGCCTCTCAGTTCGATGGTCAGGTAGGAAATGCACTTTCGCGCATCCATGACGTAGGGTTCGACGAAGGCCTGCGTGGGGCAAGCGTCCAGGCATCGCCGGCAGCTTCCGCACAAGTCCGGCGGAGGTAACTCATTCTCTCCGAGCGTCGGTTCGAGATCGAGGGTGCTGAGAATCACACCCAGAAAAAAGAAGGAGCCGAGCATCTGATTCAACAGTAGCGTGTTTTTTCCGAGCCATCCCAAACCGGCATATTTCGCGAGCACTCGCTCCTGGACAGGTCCCGTGTCCACGTAAGCTCGTGCCTCGAATGACTCCGTAAAGCGTTCTCGCAAGGATTCCACGAGCGCGTTCAGTCTCTCCCGCAATACGTCGTGATAATCGTCGCCCCAGGCATAACGGGAAATCCACCCGGTCGGCTTGCTGTATTCGATTGGCAAGGCAGGATCGGTGGAGAGAGGCCGCTCCGTGTTGTAGTTGAGCAAGCAGACGATGACACTCCGGATTCCCGGCATGGCAGTTTGCGGGTCGGAGCGCCGAGGATCCTCGAGGTACTTCATCTCGCCGGCGTAGCCTCGGGCCAGCCAGTCGGGCATTTGCTCGAGTTCGGGAAATTTTTCCGCGCGCACTACGCCACAGAGGTCGAATCCCAGAGTTTTTGCCTGGTCCACAATCCAAAGGGTATCGGCGAGGAGCATCATCGAAATGATTGTGCCGCACTCCCGCGAATCCGGCGAGTGTTAGGAAACTCCAAAATCGTGCCTGAGAGGAGGGCGGGGCAGTGGAATCAGTTGAAACTTCGCAGCGCGGCGCTCTCGTCTGTAAAGACGTCAAATACGGTGTAGAGCTTCGTGATCTGAAGAAGATCTTTGACTTTCTTGGTCAGGTGCAACAACTTCAAGTCTCCGCTTTGATTCTTCACCGCCGTAAACCCGCTGACCAATTCGCCGATTCCCGAGCTGTCGATGTAGTCCACGTCCGCGAGATTCAGAAGAATCTTTTTCCTCTGATCCTCCAGCAACCCGCGAATGGTCTTTCGCAATAAAGCGCTGCCATCTCCCAGCGTGATCTTTCCGCTCAGATCCACAACGGTGACTTGCCCGGCATCGCGGTGCGTCGCATGTAGTGACATCTGTTTCCTTACGCTTCCCGTTTGCGCGTGGCGTTTTGCCCGCTCTGGCCATTCGGCGAAGCACTCCCCGGGGCAGGCAGCTTCTTGGACATCACGATTTCCGCACCACCTGTTTTGCCGGGAACCACATCGAACTCGTCCATAAAAGCGCGCATCAGGAAAATCCCCCGGCCGGAGGTGCTAAGCAGATTCTCTTCCGCGAGGGGGTCCGGCACGTCCGCCAGTTTAAAACCGATTCCTTCGTCCAACACGTGAATAATCATCTTTTCGGCGGTAAGGTCGACGGCAAGGTGGATCTTCTTTTCCGGGCGTTCCTCGTTCCCATAGTGAAAGGCGTTGATCACGCCTTCGCGCACGCTCATCCCAATGCGGTAACAGTCATCTTCACCGAATCCGGCCGCCTCCGCCACCCGGAGACACATCTCCTCCGCCAGATTGACGCTTTCGACTTGCGTCTCCAGCGTCATTTCAAGGTGCTTGGTGGTGAGCGCCATCTTTTGCGTTGCGGCTGCCCCGGGAGCCCCTAATGTCAGCGCTTTATGGGTAACATAGCCAAGGAAACAGAGTCAATGGAGCAAGCCGGCCATCCTTCCATATAGATTAGATGCACTGTGCGGCAAGGAAGCAACCGCAGCAGGATGGACGTCGGCTGACGACGGGAGATGAGGAGCTGCGTTTGCTCCTCAAGCCCAATACGAGCGATCGAGCGTTCTGTATTGGATGGCCTCACTGAGATGGCGCGGCTCGATGTCTGATCCACCATCGAGGTCTGCGATCGTGCGCGCCACCTTCAGAATCCGGTCATGAGCCCGCGCGGAAAGCCCCAGCCGAGTGATGGCGTTTTCCAGCAGCTTCTCGCCTTCGGCCGAAATCGCGCAATGCTTGCGAATCATCTTCGGCATCATCTGCGCGTTCGCGTAAGTCTTTTTTTCGCTCTTGAACCTTTCAAGCTGCCTGTCTCGCGCGGCGATCACGCGTTGCCGGACGGAGGCAGAATCCTCCGCGGACGATGGCGCGCGCAGTTCCTTGTATTTCACGGCAGGAACTTCAATATGAATGTCGATGCGATCCAGTAGCGGACCTGAGATTTTCGAAACGTAGCGCTGAATCATGGGAGGCGTGCAGTGGCACTCCCGCGTCGGATCGCCAAAGTAGCCGCACGGACACGGATTCATCGCCGCCGCCAGCATGAAGCGCGAAGGAAACGTCACCGAAACAGCGGCGCGCGAAATCGTGACTGCTCCGTCTTCGAGCGGCTGCCGCATCACTTCCAAGACATTCCGCTGAAACTCGGGCAATTCATCCAAAAAGAGCACGCCGTTGTGCCCCAGGGACACTTCCCCGGGACGCGGCACGGCGCCTCCGCCAATCAATCCCGCATCACTGATGGTGTGGTGCGGAGAACGGTACGGCCGCGTGCCCACCAAGCCGCGGCTGTCTTCCAGCACGCCTGCAACGCTGTGAATGCGCGTCGTCTCGATGGCTTCTTCGAGCGACATCGGCGGCAGGATCGTCGGGATGCGCTTCGCCAGCATGGTCTTCCCCGCGCCGGGCGGCCCGATAAACAAAATGTTGTGTCCGCCGGCGCAGGCCACTTCCAGCGCGCGCTTGGCGGCCTGCTGGCCGTGGACATCGCGCAAGTCCACCGAGTATTGCGCGGCCTCGGAAAGCATCTGCTGCGCATCCACTTTTACCGGACTGAACGACTCCGGCGAATTCACCAAGTCCACTGCCTGCGGGAGCGATTTCAGCGCATACACGTCCACGCCCTCAACCACCGCTGCTTCCTTCGCATTCGCTTCGGGAACCGCCAGCGACTTCAGACCAAATTCCCGCGCCGCCAGCGCCGCCGAAAGCGCCCCGCGCACCGAGCGCACGCCGCCGTCCAGCGACAGCTCCCCCAGAAACATCATCTTGTCCAATTGCTTGCCAAAGAACTGTCCCTGGCAGCCCACCAGCCCCAGCGCCATGGGCAGATCGAATCCTGACCCTTCCTTCCGCACGTCCGCGGGAGCTAAATTAATTGTCACGCCTTGCCCGTGCGGAAATTCAAATCCGCAGTTTCTCAGCGCGCTTTTGATGCGCTCGCGGCTCTCTTTAACCGCGTTGTCAGGCAGCCCCACGACATTGAAGTCCTGCATACGCGCAGAGCCTACGTCCACCTCGACTTCAACGAGGTAGGCGTCAATTCCGTACACTGAAGCACTCTGCGTCTTGAAGAGCATGGTGTAGACTTGGCCCCCAACTCGGTCGGGGGCAGTAGAAGGGCGGCAATCTCCGCGCGCAGCATAAATCAATCCGGCAAGATACACCAGCGATACTCTTGTGCCACTAGCTATGCGGACGCCAGTCTGGTAGAACTGCATTCCAGAGGTGTCCAATGCCCAGAGTCGTCCCGAGCCAAGTCGTTGACTTCATCAATACGCTCTGGCCCACTCCCGAACAACAAAGAAGCCTTAACAGAGCCCAACAGGGCCAGCTTTCCGGCCTGGTTGACCTCGTCGATAAAATCCCGAGTGAACTCCTCGTCATGGACGCGGCTACTTATGCTTTATTTGTCTGTGGCAGAGCCCACATAAGTCAGAAACTCGTATATTGGGCCAGCAGCGATCCAAATCGCGGGCACGAACTCGGAACTCTGCCCGGCCAACCTGAGCAGATTCCAGTCAGAGTAATCCGCGAGGCGCTCGCAAAGTGTCCAGACGAGTCCCCAGCACCCGGCACATCTGAACTCAACTTCATCACCGACGCAGACCTCCGAACGAACCTACGAAATGATGTCGGAGCCATCAATAGAGCCCTTGCGAACGGCGAGTGGAAGGCCGCGACGGTTCTCGCGGGCTCAGCGGCCGAGGCCTTACTCTTATGGGCTCTCAAACAACGTCCACCCGCAGAGATCATGAGTGCCATCACAGCTGCTGCTGCGAGCGGCGCCCTGACCACGAAACCAGACTCAAATCTCGACCGGTGGAACCTGCACGAGTACATTGAGGTCGCGGCAAACCTCAAGGTCATCAAGCCGAATACCGCAAAACAAACAAGGCTCGCGAAAGACTTCCGAAACTTCATCCATCCCGGTGTCGCTAAACGCCTCGGCGAAAAATGCGACCGTGCTACGGCTCTCTCTGCCGTCGCTGGCATGGAGCACGTCGTCAGAGACCTCACGCTGTAAACGCCCAGCTCCACCACGCCAGCCGCATTGCGCCCACTCGGACGCCGCTAGTAAACTTTAATCAGAAACTGAACCGGTGTCCGGAGGTCCTCGTGATAGCCGAAGAAGTCCTCAACCAAGCTCGCGCACTCAAAGAAACCGCCGAACTAATGATCAAGGCAGGCAGCATAGGCGCTGTCGACGCAACCACCCTCAAAACGGCGGAAGCCCTCGTCGAGACGGCCAAACAGTGGAGGCGAGACAACCCTGTCATTGTAGCTCTCAGCGTCCCATCCTCAATCACGTGGCCCGGGATCCTTACAATCGCCAACGCGATCTACATGATGAGACAGCCCCGTCACGCCACACGCCTACGCGATCGACCGCTCGCCCAAAAACCTAGAACCATAACACGTGCCGCAGCCCGCGACATATAAACAAACCCACGCCTAGGCTGATTCCTCTTGACGAACCCGTATTTCCGTAGTACACTACTTTCTAGGTACAATTGCAGCTAATTCCTGCTTCCCGCCTGTACCCATCTACTTGTCGCGTTCTCAAAGTATCCACAATTTTGGTGCAATGTAAGTCGTTTAGATGCAACATTTACACGCCCCCCTCGTATGTGTTGCAGACAAAGGACTTGCGCAATACGTAAGTCCCTTAGATGCAACACTTACGAAAAACAGGGGGTGGGGGATCAGTAGAAGATATACGAGACTTGGACCTGCGGCAAGAAGTTGACCGAACCAGTGGGACAGGCATTCTTGCCTGTCTCTTGTAAAGAGTGGCTTCCCAGTAGAATCAATAGTTTATGAGTTGCCCATTTTGTAAGCCCTTTGTTTTGACATTCATCCGTGTAATGGGGGTGTGTACCTCCGGAACCAGCTAGGATTGCGTTCCCGCCTGCTCTTTCACTTCACCGCCGGGCAGGAAAAATCTTAAACTTAGAACTTGTTCGCGACGGCGCTCTTCTTCGAGGTGCCTTGCACGCGCTTTCAGCAAATCAGTCAAGGAAATAAGCCCGAGGAATTTTCGAGAGGAGGGTTCCACCACCGGCATTCGCGTAATTCCCTTCTCCGCCATGCGATATACCACGGCGCGCAACGGTTCATCCGGGAATGCTTCGACCGTCACTTTGCGCACCAGTTCGCCGAGCGTCCGCCGTTGGACGGTTTCGCCTTCCTGCTCGATGCGCTGAACAATATCACCGCGCGTCAGCACGCCGATAAACCGGCCGTCAGCGCTTACCACCGGTAGCAACCGTTGGCTTTGGTGGCGGCTGGCATGTAAGGAGTGCTGGAACTCTCCGAGCGCTCGGGCCGCCGGCAACACCACGATATTCGACCGCATGACTTCGCGCACAAACAGGATTTCGAGAGGATCGACCGCATATTCCCGGCTCAGGTGATAGCCGCGCCTGGCGACCTTTTCCGTCAAGATCGATCGCTTGAGCGTCAACACGGTGAACGCGTGCGCGATCACGCTGCCTACGAGCAACGGCAAAAACACGTTGGCATCGTGTGTCAGCTCAAACGCGAAGACGATGCTCGTAAACGGCGAACGCATCGTGCCGCCGAGAATCGCGCCCATGCTGATCAGTGGCCAGAAGCCTGCGCCTTCGTTGGGCAAAAACATGGCTTCGAGGCCGCCGAGCGCTCCGCCCATCATCAGCAGCGGCGCGAGTACGCCGCCGGATGTGCCCGAACCGAGAGACACCGCCCAGATGAACCATTTGACCAGCAAAACGCCAAGAATCACTTTCGTTGTGACGCTTCCCTGGAGCAGTGCGCCGATGGTGTCGTAGCCGACACCGAGCGCTTGTGGAAAGATCAATCCTCCCAATCCGATCGCTAGTCCGCCAATTGCCGGCCACCACATCCAGTGAATCGGCAGCTTTTGAAACGCATCCTCAGCCGCATACACGGAAAGCGTAAGCAAAGCTGAGAGCACGCCCGCAAGAAGTCCAACCAGCGCGCAGCCAAGCAGACCTTTTGGTCCGATGAAAAGCGGATGGGCAGGCACGGGAAATAGCGGCCCAAAACCAAGCAAGTAGCGCCGCACCACGGCGGCAACCGCACTGGCCAGCGCCACCGGAATCAGGCTTCGCGGCTTCCACTCGAAGAGCAACAATTCGACCGCCAGCAAGACGGCCGCGACCGGTGAAGCAAATGTCGCGGACATTCCTCCTGCAGCGCCGGCCACCAGCAGCGTTTTGCGCTCGGCGCTTGTAAGGTGAAAAAGTTGCGCGATCATCGAGCCGAAGGCCCCGCCCGTCATGATGATCGGACCTTCCGCGCCGAACGGTCCGCCCGAGCCGATGGAGATCGCCGAAGAAATTGGTTTGAGGAGCGCAACCTTCGGCTCCACGCGGCTGCCGTTGATCAGAATCGCCTCGATGGCCTCCGGTATCCCGTGGCCGCGAATGCGTTCCGAACCGTATCGCGCCATGACTCCAATGATCAAAGCTCCCGCAACGGGGACGAGAACGCTGTAGACACCCAGGTGGTTGCCCACCGGCGAAACCATCGAGCTGCTCCACCTGCCAAAGTAAAACAGATTCGTGAACAACCCGATCAAGCGCAACAGGGCGAGTGCGACGAACGCGCACAGCGCGCCGATGCCCATCGCCAGCGCGGAGATGGAAATCGTCCGCGAAGTTGTCGAGAAATCTCCCAACTCCTCGTGGCGACCGGTCTCCCGTGTTCCTTCACTTTCGTTTTGCATATCTGTCGCGCTGACGCTAGCCAATTGGTATCCCCTTTCTTTTATGTGAATTCACGGTTTTTTGCCGAGTTTGAAAGCATCGCCATTTTCCAGCAGCGCGCTGATGGCCTTCACCAGCGCGGCCCCGCTGGCGCGCAACTCGCCGATGCGGTCTCGCGCTACCTGTTCGAGCAGTTTTTCGCCGCGCGGCAGCAGCGCCACCAAGACGCGCCTGCGATCGTCCCGGCTGCGGCTGCGGCGCACGTAACCGTGAGCCTCCAATCTGTCGATGAGCTCCACCGCGCTGTGATGCTTCAGCGCCAGGCGGTCCGCCAGCGTGCGGATGGTCGCTTCCACGCCCTCGGGGAGCCCGCGAAGCGCCAGCAAGAGCAGATATTGCTGCGGCTCAAGGCCGGCAGTGCGCGCCACGGCGTCCCCTTCCCGGACAAACTTGCGAATGCGGTGGCGCAATTCGGCAAGCGCCTGGTATTCCGCAGTGGTGATTTCTTTCGCCATAGAACAACTATATCGTAATACGATATATGTTTCCACTCCGCTGTCTGCGATGATTCAAGGAAGTTACTGGAGATCAAGATCTTCGGCGTTAAAGCGGTTTGCGAAACGATTTTTGTGTTTTGTAGTGCTCGTAGCCGTTGCGTTCGTAGAACTCGTGTGCGCGCTCGCGAATCACGTTCGAGCGTACGGACACCCCCTTGCAGCCATGTTTGCGCGCCCAATCTTCCGCGGCGGCCAGCAGCAACGCGCCTGCTCCCAGGCTGCGCTGGCCTTCCGCGACAACCAGGCCATTTACTTCCGCCCGGATTTCCGCTTCGAGAAGGGGCTGCTTGCTCACGTGCGTCCAGCCGATCACTCCATCTTCCGGCGAGTCCGCCACGAATACCGCATGCTGCAAGGCAGGCTTGATTCCCGCCAGCCTCTTGCGCATCTCCGTCGCCGTCGCCGGATATCCGAGCTGGCCGGAAAGCACCGCGATTCGCGGCGCGTCGGCGCTTTTCGCTCGCCGGATCTTCAGCTTCTTTTCTTTCCCGTTCGATGTCGTCAGTCTCAAGTCGCCTTCCGCCGCAGCCGGGATTGCACCACGGCGCTCTTCAATTCACGCAGCGCATCCACGGCGATCCACCGTGCCGCGCGCGTATTCTGGCTGCGGATTCTCTCCACGGCGCGAATTGCTTCCCGGTTCAATGGGATATTTCTCTTGCCGATATTTCGCAGCGCCCAGTTCACCGCTTTCCTCACGAAGTTCCTCTCGTCGTGTGCTTCCCGCTCGATCACCCGCAGGAATTTCACAAAGCGCGCATTCGGAGAAACCTTATCCTTATAGCTGAGATATGCAACCAGCGAAAAGCTGGCGCGCTTAGCAAACTCTTCCTGGCGCCGACTCCATGCCATTGCCTTGCTCCAGGCCGGCTTGGCATACGCATAGAGATAGCAGCAAGCCGCATCCACCACGTCCCATGAATCGAAATCCCGCGCCCAGAGCTCCATCTCCGCAGCAGTTACTTTCTGCGGCTCGCCAATCAACGTTGCCAGGATTCGCGCTTCATGAACGCCAGTGGCCCAAATCTCCTGTGCCAGCCGATGGTCTTTCCCGATTCGCTTTGCAAGCGTGTGCAGCACTGGAGCAGAAATACCAAGCGACTTGGGGACGTTCACCCCAAAGTACGCCATCTTCGCGCGCACTTTCGGATTCGCGAGCTTCTTGAGTTCGCGCAAGATGGCCGCCTTAGTCCACCGCGCCACGTTCCTTTGCGTGCTGGGCCGCCTAGAATGTCTTGGCGGAATCGAGAAGGATTGTGACCGGACCTTCATTGACCAACTCCACGGACATCATCGCTTGGAAAATTCCAGTTGCCACGGCGACACCGAGCTTGCGCAACGCTTCGCAAAATTCCTCGTAGAGGGCTTTGGCCAATTCCGGCGGCGCCGCAGCAATGAAACTCGGCCGCCGCTGCCCGCGCGCATCGCCATAAAGCGTGAACTGCGAGACGACCAAGGCGCTGCCTTTCACATCCAGCAGCGAGCGGTTCATCTTACCCTGCTCGTCCTCGAAAATGCGCAGGTTTGCGCACTTCTCCGCGAGCGCTACGGCGACAGCAGAAGTATCTTCGCGGCCGACGCCCAGCAAAATCATGAGCCCCGCGCCAATTTCCCCCGCCACCTTCTCATCTACTTTTACTCGGGCGCGGCTGACTCTCTGAAGAACCGCCCGCATTAGGATTTGCCTGTGTTTCTCGGCGATTTCCCTGCGCCTCTGCGTTCAGCCTTTCTCCTGTTTTTCCCAGGTAACGGCAGCGCAGCAAAACTGCGCGGTGAAGGCTGACATCTGGGACAAAAATAGCTGCTTCGCCCCGCTACAATCGCCCTGCGGATCGCCGTTTTGCAGCGATAACACTTTTTCCCTTCGCGCCCATACGCCCGATGGTGGCGCTGGTATTCGCCCGGCTCGCCCGCCGCGTCAAGAAAATCGGAAATCGATGACCCACGCAGCACAATCGCTTTCCGCAAAATGTCCTGCAACGCGCGGCGCAGAGTTTCCGCATCTTTCCCGCTCAACTTCGTTCCCAACCGCGCCGGATGGATCCTGGCCCGCCATAGGCTTTCATCGGCGTAAATATTTCCGACGCCACGCAGCACGCTTTGGTCCAGCAGCAGCGCCTTAATCCGCGCGCGCCGTTCGCAAATTCTGTTCGCGAATTCTTCCTTGCTTACTTCGAGTGGATCGGCGCCGAATCCAGCCAGCTCTTCGGCAAGGGAAGTTTTCGTCAGGTAAGCGATGCGGCCAAAACGCCGGGCATCGGTGTAACGCAGTTCGCGCCCGTCATCCAAGAGCAAACAAACGTGCGTGTGTTTTTCGAGTGGCTGTCCCGCGGGACTCGGCGCGATCTGCCCGGTCATTCCCAAATGCACAAGCAGCGACGCCGGCGCGGCGTCTCCATTTGTGGCAGCACGGGTTTCCTCGTTCACCGCCGACAGCCGCAGCAACATGAATTTGCCGTAACGCTCGACGGCCTCGATCTGACGACCCGGCAAATGTTGTTCCAGCGCGGCAGGGTCGTCGATAAAGTCCGTCTTACCCAGCGTGACGGAAAGAATTCGCCGCCCGAGAATCGCTTGCCGCAATCCTCGCGCTACCGTCTCGACTTCTGGAAGTTCCGGCATTTAGTCTTTGTGATAATTCGGATACGGCGGATGCTCCGGAATCACCACCGGGCTCTTCTTTAGCGCCTCCAGCGTGACTTCCACGGCCTTTTCCAGCTGCCGGTCATGCCCCGTGGCAACCGACGCCGGATCGTTTTCCACTTCAATATCCGGCGCGATTCCGCGGTTCTCCACTTCCCAGTCGCCTTTCAGGCCGTAGATGGCCACGCGTGGCGCCGTGACGTAACCGCTGTCCAGCAGCGGCGGATAGCCATAGATTCCCACTAGTCCGCCCCACGTGCGCGTGCCGACCAGCGGACCGATCTGGTCTTGTTTGAACATCCACGGCAGCGCGTCGCCACCTGATCCAGACATTTCGTTGATGATCATTGTTTTCGGCCCGTAGATTTGCGCGAGCGGCGAGCAGAACGCTTCACCTTCGCGCGAAATCGCGCAGTTCCGTAGCGGGCGCTTCAGCATGTCGATGATGTAATCCGCGACTTCGCCGCCATGGTTGTAGCGTTCGTCGATCACCGCGCCTTGCTTGCCGACTTGCGCAAAGTAGAAGCGGTTGAAGTTGAGGTAACCGCCGACGGCGGTGTCTGGAACGTGCACGTAAGCGAGCTTTCCTCCGCTCAACTCGTCCACCCTCCGCCGGTTGTCTTCCTCCCAGGCGCGGTTGCGCAGAGGGAATTCACTTGGCAGCGGCACCACCGTGACCTCCCTCGCGTCTTTGCCGTCCGCGTTCGGACCAACCTTAATCTTGATTTGCTTCCCTGCCGTATTTTCAAAGAAGCTGTAAACCTCCGCTGGAGGCCGAACTTCGCGCCCTTCCACCCCGAGCAAATATTCGCCGGTCTTCACTTCCACGCCCGGTTGCGTGAGCGGGGCCCGGAGTTCAGGGTTCCAGTTCTCCCCATTGTAAATCCGCACAAAGCGGTAACGCCCGTTTTCGATTTTGTAGTCCGCGCCGAGCAAGCCGCCTTTCACTTCCCGCGGCTTGGGCACATCGCCACCACCCATGAACATATGGCCGATGGTGATCTCCCCCAGCATTTCGTCGAAGAGGTAATTCAAATCGGCTCGTCCCGCCAGCCCCTTCAGGTAGGGAGCGTATTTCTTCTCCGCAGCATTGATGTCCAGTCCATGGTGATGCGGGTCGTAAAGGAAGTCGCGCTGGATTCGCCAAACTTCGTGGTACATCTGGTTCCATTCGGCGCGCGGGTCAACGTAGACTTCCATCTCATCGAGCTTCAATGCGCCGTCGCCGGGCTTTGGCGCGGCGTCCGTTTTGGCTATGAACCATCCCTGTCCCTGGCGGTACAGCACCTTCTCGCCATTCGCGGAAACTCCAAATCCGTTAATCCCGCTGAGGAACGGCTCGGTTTTGCGCGTTGTCAGATCAAACTTTGAAACGGTCGCGGGAGTCTGCGGTTCGAATCGCGGCACATCGACGATCTCGGAGAGGAATAGCGTTCCAGCCTTGCCGACATCGAGGCCTACGTAATTCGCTGCTTTGATCGGCAGAGAGACGATTCGTTGCCCGATTCCATCCAAGTCGATCGTGACTTTGACGGCCTCTTCTTTCTTCTCGCCTTCTTTACGCTTTTCGCCTTCCTTACTCTTGTCACCTTCCTTCGCTTTATCCCCCGCTTTGTTCTTGTCGGCTTCTTTGCCTTTGTCTCCGCCCGCAGCGTCTTTCTTCTCTTCAGCCGCTTTTTCTTCGTCGCTCTGCGGCTCCACTGGCGAGGGATCGCCCTTCTTGAGTACCGCCGCGTACACGCTTCTGAGGACCGGATGCTGGAAGCTGGACAAATCCAGCCAACCTGCGGAGAGGCCTACGTCCGTGCTCACTGCAAAGAACAGAGATTTTCCGACCTTATCGAACACCGGATATCGTGCGTCGCTGATTCCGTCCGTAATTTGCGCCTCCTTGCCGGTTTCCATCGAATACACGAAAACCGCACGCAAATGATTCGCCAGCAACTTCGCGTACGTCAGCCATTTGCTGTCCGGCGACCATGTTTCGCTGAAACCGGACGTGGGATCATCGTAGCGGTCCGTCGTCACCTTAACGGGCGTGCCTTTTTCCACTTCGACGTACCACAGGTTTAGCCGCTTGTCGGTGTACGCAATCTTCTTGCTGTCTGGTGACCACAACGGTCCGTAGAAATACGACGGAGGATTGCCTAGATTGATCTTTTTCACGGTCTTCGTGCCCGCTTGATCGGAGATGTGCAGAGCGTACTCGCCGGACTCGTCGGAAAAATAAGCGATCGATTTCCCGTCCGGAGACCACACGGGGTCGCGCTCGGCAACCGCGGGCGTCCGCGTCAAATTGCGAATATCGCCTTTTTCTCCCGGGACCGTAAGAATTTCGCCGTGCGCTTCGAACACGGCGCGCGCGCCAGTCGGAGATATCGCCGCGTTCTGAATCTTTTCGGCAACTTTCTCGTAGTGCGGTCGCGTGGCCGGCAGGTCACCGGCAATTCGAATGCTTAACTTTTTCGATTTGCCGCTCGCTGGATCGAACAAGTAAATCCCGCCAAACTGTTCGTAGACCAGCGCGTCCGGCCCTGCGGAAAGGGATTTAAAATCCAGCCCTTTGTTCTCGATCACCTGCTTGACGGTCTTGGTCTTCGTGTCATACGCGAAGAGCGCCACAGGCCCGGAACGATCAGAGAGAAAATACACCGTGTCGCCAAACCACACCGGATGCTTGTCATTCGAATTCTCCCGCGGCACTTTTTCCAGCGCCAGGTCGCTCAAACGCGCGATGTAGATGGGCGTCGTCTGTCCGCCGCGGTAGCGCTTCCAGGACGTTTGCCAGACTTCGTTTGGAACATACGCGATTCGCGTCCCGTCCGCCGAGAACCATGCATCTTCGGAACGCCACATTGGAAAAACATCCGCGGGACCACCTTCGACGGGAACGCTGTAGAGCCTGTCGAAGTCCGCATAAGCTTCACGCCCGGAGTGAAAGAGCACGCGCTTCCCGTCCGGAGTCCATCCCACGGCGATATCCGGTGCGGGATGCCAGGTCAAGCGCCGTGGCTCACCGCCCTCCGCCGGCATGACGAACACATCTATGTTTCCGTCATACTGTCCTGAAAACGCGATCCATTTTCCGTCCGGCGAAAACACGGGCAGCCCTTCATGTCCGCCGGTGGTCAATTGCCGCGCGTCCCCGCCGTCACGCGGCACTGTCCAGAGGTAGCCGCCGTAAGCAAAAACCACTTGGGTCTTGCTTAGGGTAGGCGAATGCGCCAGCAACGGCGCTTCTTCCGCCGCGCGGGACGTCACTGCGAAAGTTGCTAAAAGACCGATCAGGATTGCCATTCGAAAGCGCATACTTCCTCCCGGAAAAGATTCCACCGCGACTTGGAAATTATGCTAGTCAGCGAAACGGACGCATTTCGCTTCGTCTTGTTCTTTGGAATCCGCCACCACGCAGAAACCACCTCTTGTCAGACGCAAAAAGGGCCAAATATGTTTTCAAAAAAAATGGCGCGGAATCACGGAATAATGGCAAACACGCGCACCGCCCCGCCCGAGCCGCCTTCCAATTTGATAGGCGCCACAATCAAGGACGCGCCCGCTTCGGGCAATTCGCCCAGGTCAGCCAAATTTTCGAGGTGATACAATCCGGCGCCCAACGAGACGTGATGCACCGCAAAATCCTCAGAAGCACCGTAGTCGATGCTCAGCGTATCGCACCCCAGCCCACTCACTTTCCGCAAAATCAGCGCTTTCGCCGCTTCCACGGAAAACCCCGGAAAGTGCATCTTACCTTTGGCATCTTGATTGCGGTACTTCCGCACGTCCGGCCAGCGTGACGCCCATCCCGTCCTGAGCAACACAATCGCGCCTTCGGGAATTCGTCCGTACTTCTTTTCGAAATCCTCGATGCGTGCGGCAGGGAGCTGATAATCAGCATCCTTGCTGCTTTCGGCGCGGACGTCGATCACCACCGCTGCCCCGAACAATTGTTTTACGGGGATTTGGTCAACCGTCGTTTTTCCTGGTGGAAAATGCGCCGGGGCATCCAAATGCGTCCCATAGTGCTCCAGCATCCAGAAGCTCCGCGTAAAGTAGCCGTTCTTTTCGATGGTTGCATTAACTTTTGCTTCGAAGAACTTTTCATCCCCGGGCCATGGCACAAGTTTGTCGTTAATCGCGTAACTCAGGTCCAAGATGCGCGCTTTGGATGGGACTCCTTCAGGCGTCGAATCGTTATGATCTTTGTGTAAGGAGAACATGGATAGAGCAGCAAGAATGACGACAACGATGCCGGCGCGGCCAATGGCAGCCATCTCTCACCTCAATTCACACCGCAACAAGGCGGCCTCTCACTGTTCCGCGTTTACGTGTTGAACATTCACCATCGGTCCGCCATCATGGCAATGGAATTCCCGGTGTCGCGACAATCCCCGCCATGCGCAGAATGTCCTGATACTCCTGGTCGGTGAGGTGCGAAACGATCAACCGCACATTCTTCAGCAATTTCATTTTCTTCAACGCGGGATTGGCGCGCATCTCCGCTAGTGACACCTGCCGGGGAAGCTTCTCGAACGCCCGCAGGTCCGCGACAAGGTTCTTTCCCTTGTGGTCGTGAGGGTCTGGGTAGGGATCTCGCGTGACTTCGGCGATCGAATAAAGCGCGCGCTCCGGCGCTGAGTGGTAGCACAGTACCCGGTCGCCCTTGCGCACCTGCTTCAATGCACGAATGGCATCAGGCTTCGCCCCGGCCCCGTCCCACATCTCCTTGCCCTTTACGAAGAGGGTGTCCCAGTGATAATGGTGCGGGTCGGCGCTGAAGATCCAGTAGTGTCTTTGAACAGTCGGTATCGCCATCGAGGCTTCAGGTCGGCAGCAATATACACGCTGGCACTGAAAAAGCGAAACAAAATGTGAGCGTTACGGGAGGGAGACCTTTGGCGCTAACCGCAGGCGGAATTGGCCATATTCCGGCAAAAGAAACGTAACTTATTTATTTTCAATGCTTTAACAGGGGCTATCGGCGTCCACGAAAATGTCTTCCCCGCGAACTTCGACGCGGTAGCAATCCACACCCACCGCTGGGTTCTGGCTGATCTTACCGGTCGTCACGTCGTACTGCCACCCATGCCACGGGCAAGTCACAATGTTCTTGTCCATGACACCTTGGCCCAGCGGCCCGCCGCGATGCAGGCAGGTATTGTTGATAGCATAGAACTTGCCCCCTACATTGGCCAGGGCAATCGCTTTGCCTTCCACCTGGAACTCTCGAATCGTTCCAGGCGTGATTTCATTCGTCTTCGCTGCTCGCGCAAACGCCATCTTCGCTGGCCTCTCCCCTTCCGTCTGTCTCTGGGCTATCTGCTCTCTGTGCTGAATTCCACGGTTCCCGATCCAATTTCTGCTTCTTATTTCCACGCTCTATCGCGGTTCCGGCGTTTGCGCCACCATCACTCCTTTTTTGAACTCTTCCACCATTTGGGGCTTCAAACGCACTTCCGTGGGCCGCTTCGCCAGTGTCATCTGATCGATCTTGTCCTGCAGCTTCAGCAGCGCGAAGAATAGCCCTTCCGGCCGCGGGGGACATCCCACAACGTACACATCAACTGGTACGATGCGATCCACGCCTTGCAAAACCGAATACGCATTGAACGGCCCGCCCACACTGGAACACGCTCCCATCGAAATGCACCACTTTGGATCTGGCATCTGTTCCCACACACGCTTGAGCACCGGCGCCATCTTCAGCGTTACCGTACCCGCAACGATCATCAAATCCGCTTGCCGCGGCGACGGCCGGAACACTTCGGCTCCGAAGCGCGCCATATCGAACCGCGAAGTCGTCGAAGCAATCATCTCGATGGCGCAGCACGCCAGCCCGAACGTCAGCGGCCAAATGGCGCTCTTGCGAGCCCAGTTAAACACGTAGTCCACCGACGTAATCATGAAATTCTTTTCGAAACGTTGATCCAGTACGCCCATTGGTCGGTCCTTCCTTGATGAGGCCGAGTATATTCACCGTCCGCCCAGGAGTCAAAACCCTCTGTGACCTCCATGGGGGGATTTGCGAACTGCTCCTAAGTCCGCTGAATATCCCTATGCTTGCGCGACATTGTTTTCCAATACGTGCCGGGACGCAGGCGTTGCAGGATGTCGATTTTGTAAGCGTCGGAGCCGATCAGGATTCGCGGCTTGCTTCGCTCTACGCCGCGAAGAATGCGTGACGCTGCGTCTTCGGGGGACGTACGAAAAAGCTTTTCAAACCGGGCAACGTCTTCCTCGCGTCCCGCTCTCGTAACGCCGGCTCCAATGCGCGCGCGGCGGGCAATCGCTGTGCGGATACCGCCTGGGTGCACACAGGAAACACGCACCGAAGTGCCTTCAAGTTCATGCCGCAGGCATTCCGTAAATCCCCGCACCGCAAATTTGCTCGCGGAGTACGCAGGCTGACCCGGTGGAGCAATTAGTCCAAAAACACTCGAAAGGTTCACGATGTGCGCGCGCTCTTCCCGCTTCAGCATCGGCAAAAAATATTTCACGCCATACACCGTACCCCAAAAATTGATATTCATCAGCCAGCGAAAATCATCCAGCGAGATCTCCTCGAACGTGCCCTCCAGCGCGACACCCGCGTTGTTGATCAGCAGGGTTACGCACCCGTGCTTCTTTCGGACATCCTTCGCGAACAGGCACATGGCTTTCTCGTCGGCGACGTCCAAAATGTGGGTGGTGATTAGCGCGCCTTTTTTCTCCAACGACCGCACCGTCTGCTGCAGGCCCGCTTCGTCAATGTCCGCGAGTGCCAGCCCTGAATGCGTGGCCGCCAACTGCTGCGCAAGGGCACGTCCGATACCGGAGCCCGCCCCTGTCACCACGGCCGTTCCTTCACTTAGAAATGACATTGGAATTCCGCGTTGCGCGGCAGTTCTATCACACGCGGCAGAACTCAGCCACTTGTTTCATTTTTTGGCGGCGTAAATGAGCAGTGCGCCTTCCGCCTTGAAGGCTCGCAGTTGTTCCGCGTCGCGGAACCAACGGCCGGTGTAAACGTCCGGAGACGGGGAACGATCTACAATGCGTTCGTGTGCAACATTCTTGAATCCCGCGTCACGAAATAATCCGGACCATTCGTCGGCGGAAAGAAGATGCGTTTGCACCGTGAGAAGACTTCCCCACTGGTGGCAGTGCGAATTGTCGTGGTAATAGTTGATCAGAAGCCACGCCGAGCCGCCTTCGCTGAGCACGCGGAAAATATCCTTGATGCCAGCGGCAGGATCGGGCCAGTAGTACGATGATTCGACGGAAATCACGTGAGAGAAAAAATTTGGTTGCCAGGGAATTTGCGCCACTTCTCCCGCAACGAAGATTAAATTGTCAAAGTCCACGCTGCTGCGACGGGCGTGGCGGATCATTTCGTCTGAAATGTCCATCCCCACCACGCGGCCCTCAGGCACCAGCTTTGCCAGCCGCCGTGAAAGCCACCCCGCACCGCAACCCACGTCCAGGACGCTGTCGGTTGGCGCGAGCCGCATCTTCTCCAGTACCGGCAGCGTGATGGGCAGGTGCTCCTGCTCCATCCCTTCGCCACGCCCCGCTTCCGCCCAGCGGTTGAATTCCTCGCGTAGAGAATCCTTCGAATCCAGATGCATTTCAGAGGGCGAGCAGGTTGCGCGCAATCAGCTTCTTTGCGATTGGGTCTACCATAAAGCCCAGAATTTCGAGAGCTGTCGCTCCAAGGACTGCTTCTTCCCCAGGCTCCCCAAAAGCAACGGATACAGGAGCTTTTCTTCCATCAATGGTCAATAGCACTGCCGTAGTGTCGCGTTCCAGCACGCGACCATCCGCTAAAGAGAACGGGAGCCTTGAGAAAGCTGTTACGCCAAGCTTCTGAAGGATTTCTGGAGGTATCCACGACAAAGTGGCGCCGGTGTCCACCAATAAAGAGAGTTCCTCCGTCCGACCGGGAGCAGCCAGGTTCGCTAATTTCACTTTCACGTCGAACATTCCCATCGCTGATCACCGCCACTTCCTTTAGACGTCTTGCACCTTCGCCAGCAGTTCGACGAATTTCTGTTTGCGCTCCGATTGGTCTTGGCCCGATTCTGCTTCCGCCATTTGCGTGATGTTCATCGAGCAGAATTTCGGACCGCACATCGAACAGAACTTCGCCTCTTTGTAAAAGTCGTCGGGAAGGTTTTCGTCGTGCATGGCTTTCGCCGTCGGAGGATCGAGCGATAGCTCGAACTGCTTGTTCCAATCAAACAGGAAACGCGCATAGCTCAAAGCATCGTCGCGGTCGCGAGCCCCGGGCCGGTGCCGCGCCACGTCCGCGGCATGCGCCGCAATCTTGTACGCAATCACGCCCTGCTTCACGTCCTCCGGATTCGGCAATCCGAGGTGCTCTTTCGGCGTCACGTAACACAGCATCGAAGCTCCGTGCCAGCCGATCATCGCCGCGCCTATCGCGCTCGTAATATGGTCGTACCCCGGCGCGATATCAATCACCAGCGGTCCCAGCGTGTAGAACGGCGCTTCATGGCACCACTCCATCTCCTTGTCCACTTGCTCCTTGATCTTGTCCATGGGCACGTGCCCGGGCCCCTCGATCATCACCTGCACGTCGTGCTCCCACGCTTTTTTCGTCAGTTCACCGAGCACTTTCAATTCCGCGAATTGCGCTTCGTCGCTCGCGTCCGCAATGCATCCCGGCCGCAGCCCATCTCCAAAGGAAAAGCTCACGTCATGCTTCTTGAAAATCTTGCAAATGTCCTCGATATTTTCGTACAAAAAATTTTGCTTCTTGTGATGCTCCATCCAGTGCGCCATCAGCGACCCGCCGCGGCTCACAATTCCGGTAATCCGCTTGCGGACCAGCGGGACATGCTCGCGCAGCACGCCGGCGTGAATCGTCATGTAATCCACGCCCTGTTCCGCTTGCTCTTCGATCACTTCCAGCATCAGCCCAATCGTCAAGTCCTCTGGCCGGCGCACGCGCGAAATCGCTTCGTACACCGGCACTGTTCCGACCGGCACGGGCGACGCTTCAATAATGGCCTTGCGGATCACCGGAATATCGCCGCCGGTGGAAAGGTCCATCACCGTATCCGCGCCATAATGCACCGCGTGATGAAGCTTCTTCAGCTCTTCATCGATGTTCGAGCTTGTCGCGGAATTCCCGATGTTCGCGTTGATCTTGCACTTGCTCGCGATGCCGATGGCCATCGGCTCCAGGTTGCGGTGATTCACGTTCGCGGGAATAATCATCCGCCCGCGCGCCACTTCACTGCGAATCAGCTCCGGGTCCAGTTTTTCGCGCTTCGCAACGTACTCCATCTCCTCCGTGATTACGCCCTGCCGCGCAAAGTGCATCTGCGAAACATTGCATCCTTGGGACGCATGCGTGCCATTGCCGTTCGCTGCGGCCGTCGTTTCCCGTTTTTCAATCCAGCTATCGCGCAATCCCATAAAACCCCCTCAGAAACCGCAGCCCGCGTCTCGCAACAAGAAAATATCGCGAAACCACGATGCACCGGTCTTGAAATCAAATTATGGCACCTGGGGATGGACGCGGCAACTTATCGGATCACGGGATCAGCGCTCTACAGCTCCAGCTCGATCACGCACCTTTTGTAGTCAATACGCGTGGCGCGATCATACATGGACAGGAACTTGCAATTGCAACCTCGCCCATGGAGCGCGGTGCAACAACCCAAAGACCTAGAGAATTCGCAGGCCACCAATGGGCGTAACATGGGCTCCTGGCAAACCTAGGTAAAGACAAGGGAGTTACTTCGCTTACGCCATGTCCCCACAACTCGTTACATACCCCACTTGGGAGGAAATGTTCGGCAAGCACCCGACAAGAGCGGAACTGGTTGAGCAGATTCGGCCGTTGGATAGGTTCCACAGCATCTGGCTTCTCGCTAGGATTAACATCCTTTTGGCCCTAGGCCGTATTCATTCAACTGAGAAGCAGACCGTGCAGCTTCAGACGTACTTGGTCAATCTGCTTATTGGTGAAGAATTATTTCAAGACCTCAAAAGAAGATTTGGCTCCGAACGCTTAGAGAAACGCCAACCATTTCATTCGCTCCAGATTCTAACTCTGATGAAGATGTTTGCAGTTGAAGGCACAAAAACTGGCGGTTTAAGGCCGGATATGGATATCAACGCATCGCATCGATTAGGGCGCTGCTTGATAATGGCGAACGACTTCTTGTTTACACCCGAGAACCTGCGGCATATTAGGCGGGAACGGCCATCGATCAAGCGGAAGCGGATCGCCCTACAACTTCAGGTGGGATCAGGCTTAGAAGTCAACAACCCTCCGATGATTAATACGAGTATTGTTCGGAGCGAAATGATCTTTGGAGAAATCCTGAAAGAGATTTCATGCTCGATGGACATACGAAGCTTGTTTCAGAGCCGATCTGGCATGGCTCTCGAAGACTATATCGACCATGTGTTCGGCCTCTTGACTTACTACATCACTCTGGACTTCGAAAAGCTGATTGAGGATCCGGGCTTGGCTTGTGTCAACCTGAATACGTTTTTCCCCGAAACCTCAAAGGATCTGGCCGCTAAGTTTCGGGACATGGAACAGACGTCGCTTGATAAGCTAGAAACCTCTCTCACAGTGCCTTCCCTACTGAAGCCCTACCACGATTTCATCGCCATGCGAAAAAGACTCCTACTGGAAGTTGAAGCTGGGAGTGCGATCCCCATGCACGTGGGGTTTGTTCAGGAGAAATTGGAGTCAGGTCTCTTCTGGACGATATTCAATTTTCTGAAGACAACAGAAGAAAGACTTAGTTTGTTCACGGACTGGGGACATCTTTTCGAAGAGTACATATCACGAATGCTTGCCCAGTGTTGCGCGGCATCCGAGGAGAATTACACACGCTTTCCGAAGTTCTTGGACAATGGCGAAGAGGCCTTTGATGGCGTCATTTCAACCGGTAAGTATTGGGTAGTTATGGAATACAAGGGCGGATTTCTCAACGCCATTGCCAAATACGCCGAAGACGAAAGGGAATTCATAAGGATCTCGAAAAGAAATTTGGGACCGACAAAGGGGCCGGAATCGAACAGTTGGCCCGAAAGATTGGCACAGTCTTCGCAGCAAATCCAAAACAGAGAAGGCCCCTAGTTGGACTGGACTCCTCAGAAGTAAAAATTGTCGTGCCAGTGCTGATCGTCCAGGAATCCTTCGTCAGCTCAGAAGTCACGGTTCCTTACTTGGTTGATATTTTTGGAAATCTGAAACGCAAACAGCATTTGGACCAAAGGGTTGTGTTACCGCCCCCATAGTTCTAGATGTGTCAGAGGTGGAGAGTTTGAAGCCTTATGTGACAGGAAAGAAGCTTTCAATGGTCGAGTGTCTTATGGAAAGAGCCCGCATTGGAACGAACGGTTTCTTGTCCTTTCGTGACTTCTTCCGAGAATACCTGCGGCAAAGGGGCGTTGAACGGGTTACGGATGATGAGACGTTAACTCGCTTCAGGGCAATCATGAATAGGATTTCCCAGCGGTTTTTCAAGAAGCCCTTCGAGACACGGTCTGAATGACATGGACGTTAAGCCAGCTAGCTTTTATATGCCCCGACAATCCAGTGGCCCTTGGGAAAAGGAGCCTCATTTTTCTCTCGAGGAAAACCCTCCCCGGTCGGGATCCCGCCATTCAATCCTCTCCAGCACCGTTTAATGCTTGATTTCCGCGTTTCAATGCAAAGTACTTAGCCAATCGACTATGGCGTGCTATCCTTTCCCGTGTTGGCCAGTCCACGCTTCCGGTTTCTCTTCCGTCCTTCTCCCGCTCTATCTGTCTGTCCGTCTAACTGCCATGGAATCATATCGTTTGCCGACCCCCACCCTCTAACCCTTTTGGAATCATATCTTTTCAAAAATAGTGGCGGGTGGGGCGCATCTGCCACTCTCCGGGTTGGCGACATCCTAAACGCCATCGTGAATGCCCTTTTATTTTCAACGACTTCCACGTTGCCCATTTTGCAATCCCTTTGTTCTCATGGTCTTCCATCCAATGGGGGGTGGTGGCACCCCCTTGGGCTCTGCCGGACGACTTCCGCCATCCGTCCCGAATCAGTTCCCATTGCGCAGCCCGATGCGCTACTCTCTGCCGAACAAATCCGCCAGTCGGATTACGAGGCCGCTGAACATTTCCGCCAACGTCAGCAAACCCAGCGCAACGCACGCGGCGGTGCGCAAAGCCGCACTGCTGCCTTTCGTCTTCGTAATGTTTGCCTACGCGACCGGCGGGCCGTTCGGGCTGGAAGACATGGTCACGACGAGCGGGCCCGGGCTGACGCTGCTCTATCACCTGTTCATTCCGTTTTTCTGGTGCATTCCTGTTTCGCTTGTTGCGGCGGAATTAACGACGGCGATTCCAGTCGAAGGCGGATTCTACCGCTGGGTGCGCGCGGCGTTCGGCGACTTCTGGGGATTCCTGGCGGGATGGTGGAACTGGAGCGCCTCGTTCCTGCTGGCGGCCGCCTATGCCGTGCTGACGACAGACTATCTGAGCTTTTATTTCCCGGCGATTGTGGGATGGAAGCACCACCTGGCGAGCGTGATCATCATCGCAGCGATCGCTTGGATCAACGTGCGCGGGATTCAGATGGTTGGCGCGGTTTCCACGGTGCTGGAGATTTTCGTATTGCTGGTGATCGCGGCGCTGTGCGCCATCGCGGCGGCCAAGTGGCAGCACAATCCTTTTGTGCCGGTGGTGCCGCCGCACGTTCCGCCGTTTCAAGTTTTCGGCGCGGGACTGGCGCTCGGTTTGTGGCTTTACTCCGGCTACGAACAGGTCTCCAGCGTTGCGGAGGAAGTGGAAAACCCGCAGCGGAGTTATCCGCGGGCGCTGGCCATTGTGGTGCCGCTTTCGATGGCCACGTATTTCCTGCCAACGATGTTTTCGCTCGCCGCGCTCGGAGACTGGCAGAAGTGGCACACCGGATATTTTTCCGACGCAGCGGCGTTGATTGGTGGGCCGTGGCTGGGCTTTGCGATGACCAGCGCTGCGATGGTCACCAATCTTTCGCTGCTAAACGCCACGGTGCTGACCAGCACGCGCATGCCGTCGACGATGGCGGAAGACGGCTACTTGCCGGGGGCGTTTTCCGCGCGGCACCCGCGGTACGGCACGCCGTGGATGGCCATTATTGTTTCCTCGATTATTTACGCGCTGTTGGCGCGGAAAACGATGGTGCAGCTCTTGACCGTGTACGTGTGGCTGCGCATCGGGGTAACCGTGCTGACGGTGCTGGCATCGTGGCGATTGCGCAAGACGCAGCCAGACTTGCCACGGCCGTTCCGCATTCCTTGGGGGCGGGCTGGGCTGATTTACGTGGTAGCCGCGCCGCTGGCGATGAGCGTGGTTGCGCTGGTGGCCAGCGATACTTTTGCCCGGAAGTGGGGTCCGGTACCAGTGCTGGTCGGCCCGGTGATGTATTTTGCGTTTCGGAAATTACAGGCAGGAAAAGCCGACGCCGGCCCGCAACCTATGTGAAGAAATCGAGAATTTTGTACCACGCGCCGGCAAGAGGAAGCGCCCAGGTGTTGCCGCTGCGCAAGCCGAGGGGAGCAGCAGGAAAGTTGATGCCGTCGAAAGGAATGTCGTTGGGTTCGCCGCAGATGAGACCGGCAAGCTTCGCGCCGAACCAGGTTGCGGCGGCAACGCCGTGCCCGGCGAAGCCCGCGGCAAAATACATGCCGTCGATTTGTCCCGCGTGTGGCATAACGTCGATAGTGAAATCGAGAGTGCCGCCCCAAACGAATTCAACTTTTACGCCGCGGAGTCGCGGGTACACGGCGATCATGCCGCGCCAGAGGATTTCGGCGCTGCGTCGCACGGTGTTTTCAGTCTCCGGAAAAAAGGCGGCGCGGCCTCCGAAAAGCATGCGATTGTCCGGCGTGAGCCGGTAGTAATAGAGAAAATGTTTGGAGTCGTAGATCATGCGATTGCGCGGGCTGAGTTCGCGGGCGAGGTCCGCTGGAAGAATTTCCGTGGCGATGATGTAGGAACCGATGGGAATGATTTTCTTTCGCAGCACGGGAGTGGCTTCGGTTGTGTATGCGCCGCTGGCAAGAATCACTTCGCGCGCCGTGACGGCGCCTTTTGAAGTTTGCACTCGGAATTTGCGCCCGCCAGTGCTTTTCTCCGGCTCGACCGAGACAACGCGCGTGCGATCGTAAAGGCATGCGCCGGCGCGGTGTGCGGCATGCGCGAGTCCGGCAACGTAGCGCGCGGGATTCAGGCCGGCGCTGGTTTCGTCGACCATTCCGCCGAAATAAATGTCCGAGCCGATTTCGGCGCGGAGCTCGCTTCTTGGAACGATGCGCAGCGCGTGATTGAACTCGCGCTTGATCAGCGCGGCGGATTCTTCGTAGTCATCGAAGTGGGATTGTTGGCAAGCTACTTCCAGATGGCCGCAGCGCGAGAAACTGCAGTGGATATTTTCTTCGCGGACAATCTGCTCGACGCAATCGATCGATTCGAGAGACGCGGCGTACATTTTGCGAACGGCTTCCCTGCCGTAGCGTTTGACGAGCTTCGGGACCGGCAGTTTCATACCCGTGAGGACCATGCCACCGTTTCGCGAACTGGCGCCCCAGCCGAATGTTTCAGCTTCGAACAACGCAGGCTTGACGCCTCGTTTCGCGAGAGTGCGCGCAGCAGACAGGCCGCAATAACCGCCTCCGACAATAGCGACGTCAACGGCATCGGGAAAATCGGGAGAGGCGGCTACTTCCGGCGAATCGACGGTGGTCGCCCAGAAATTTTCCTCTTGGATGGGCATGGATGAATCGGCGCGGAGAGATTCTAGCATTGGCCGCAGGCTGAAAAGCAATTGCGGGATCAGCGCACAAAAAAAAGAGACGGCAGTAAACGCTGGTGCATCTGCCGTCTCTTTGCGCGAGATTGTTTCAAGAGAAAAAACGCGGCGCCGTTTATTCTTCGTCGCCGTCGAGGCCGTCGACGGGCGTGATGGTGCCGAAGAGGCCATCCTGTTCGCCGTTAATGCCGGCGGTGAAAAACAAAGTGTTCGCGGGCCCGGCGTTCGCGTCATTGCCAAACGTGAGCGACCACAAACCGTCAATGGTCAGGATGGAGTCATCCGGATTCTTCACGAATCCCATGAATTCGTAGGTGAAGCCATTGAAAGCGGCAATCTTGCCACTGCCGAAATTACCGACAAGAATGGCGTTGCTGAACTCGCCAAAGTCGCGCGTGGTCCACACAACCGCCCAAGGAGAATTAAACCATGGGCCATGCTGGAGATGGCCGATGTGCTTGCCGGCTGGCGTGAAGAGTTCAACGAAGCCAAGACCGTCACCGGCAACGTCATCGTGGCGGGCGGCGTCCTGCTTCGCGTAAGTGACGAAGAGCGTGCCGCCGATATTCTGAATGTTGAAGGGCGCGAAGCCGTGCGGAATTTCCTCGGCATTGAAGGCATCTTCACCGAGATTCACGCGCTTGAACGTGGTGTGATAAACTTCGATTCTCGCAGCACGGAAGTTCGTGACGTAAAGAAATTTGTGGCCATTGATTTCTCCGGAGGTTGCGCCTTTGTAGACGGCGCCGTTGGGACCGCCTTTTTCTGAATTGTCGACTTCGAGGACAGCGTTGATGGAAGGCGGCGTGGCACCCGCGGCGAGGTTGGCGCCCGGGTTCCAGCCGGAGATAGTGCCATCTTCCGTGGCGAAGATGAACGCGGCCGGCAAGCCAGCGGGCGTACCTTTGTCGAGTAGAAAATCAGTGGAGCTGCCGTTAAAGACGACGCCCGTGGGAGTGGACTGCGTGCCGGGAGCAAACCCAGGAGGCGGGACGATGACGAAATTGCCTGGAACGCCGCCGGCTTCCGTGAAGATGTTGATGGCATTTCCCGTGCCGCCGTAAAGGCTAGAGGTGCCGGAATTGTTGTTGCCGATCCAGAATGTTGCGCTTGCGTTACAGCAGGGAGCAGAAAAAGCGAAAGAGCGAAAACGGGCAGAGACTTCCTTGCGGAAAACATTTGAGAATCCTTCCAAAACGAGATTTTCGACGCGAAGCACGTCCCATGCGTTCGCAGACGGACATCTCCTGGCCGGACTCCGGACGCTATAGTGCAAATCAGATTCCAAGCAGGATGGTGAAGAGATAAATTGCTCCGCGATTGAGAACATGGAACTTGCGCATTTCGAATGGCAAACGCGCAGAGGCCGGCTCCAAAAAATAGAATCCACGCACCAGTCTGAATACCAAAGTCGGAAGGTATTTATTCCATGATACGAACAGATGACGAAGAGGGATTCTGTGCCGGATTATCCGCGGAAGGACTGCTCGCTGGTCCGCGCATACTGGAAACGGCTGACTGGGCAAGGCGGACCTGCTGCTGGATTTCGTAGGCGAGGCGACGCTCCTGGGGCGAGAGAGAAGGATTGTCAGCAAGCAATCCGGAGTAGCCGAAGATGGCGGTAAGAGGATTGTTGATCTCGTGAGCGGCACCCGAGGATAGACGGCCAAGGGCCGCGAGCTTCTGCGAAAGTGCGATGCGTTCCTGGACTGTTTTCAAACTCTCGTAGGAGGATTCCGTAAGGGCAACCAGGCGCTGAAGCTCGCGTTCAAGAACGTAGAGCCTGAGGAAACCCAGCGCGCCGAGAAAAAACATAGCGCCAAGGATCAGACGCAGGCGGAATGTGATTATCACTCCGGGGTCGGAGTCTTCGAGATAACCGTATATCGCGAGCAATGGCAAGGAAACAATTGCGATCATGCCCAGGCGCGCGGTCCATAATCCCTGACGATCGGATTCTACCGGCGCTAAGTCGGAAGAAGGCTCGAGATTCGAACCAATGGCAAAAGCGTAGATGATCCAGAGGTCACCCAGGCTAGGGGGCACATCAAAGATACTTCCTGAATAGTATTTGCCGGCGGCCAAGGCAAGGCCCTGAATAAGGTTTGCAAGGGCAAAAACCATGTTGCCCAGGCAAGCATGGCCGTAAAACCTGCGCCAGGGTCCTGTCGTCCTTCGCCAAAGCACAAGCAAAACGAGGACGACCGACGATTGCTCGGCCAGAACCAAGAAATAGTTGGCGCGATTATACGAAGCGAAATTGTTGACCACTGTGAGCCACGGCACGACAAAGTAGCAATAGAGGCATAGCCACCACGAAAGCAAAAAGGCGAAATCAATACGCCGGAAACGCAGATCACTGGCGGCGGATTCCGAATGGGGACGAAAAGCAAGGGCCGCAAGCATGAGGGCGGGCATGAGGAAAAAGAAACCGTCACCAATTAGAGGATTGGGGGCCGATTTCTTAAGTAGGACTTCGGAGTAGGACCAATAGGAATAGGAAGAGAAAAGAAAGGTAAAAGCGGCGGTGTTCAGAAGCCAGAACATGCGCGCGGGGCCAGTGGAAGAGCGAGAATTTAGTCCGCAGAGAATGAGCAGGACGCCGGTGAGGATCAGCGACGCGATGTCGCCTATGACCGTGGCTCCGTAACTCTCCTTTAGAGCAAAGGCGGCCAGTGTCTGAGCGACAGCGGTCACGATGGCTACTTTGAGGCAAATGGATTGTGTCCGCGCGAGCAAAGTTAGCTTCCCTCCACGGGAGCAAGATTCGGCAGGCTGATGCGAGAGGCTCCTTCCCTTGCGGCGGGAAGGCTGACAGTAAAGACGGCGCCGCCCCCCACTCGATCGCGACAAGAAATATCGCCGCCGTGTTGGCGGACAATGCCGTAGCAAGTGCTCAAGCCAAGGCCGACGCCCTTGCCTACACCCTTAGTGGTGTAGAAAGGATCGAAGACGTGTTCCGGCTCCAACAATCCGCCTCCACTGTCGGCGAATTCGACTTCGACCTGCTGGTGCACGACGCGCAAGGTGATGACAAGAGAACCCGAACCCTTTTCTTCCACGGCATCGACGCCATTGCCGATGATCTGAAGAAAGACCTGGAGAATGCGGCTGGAATCAGCCGCAACGCTGGGAATCTCGCCTTCTAATTTGATTTCCAATTGAACGCAAGGGTTTTGTCCCACCCGGGTCAAGCCGACGGCAGCTGAGAGCAGCTGGCGCAGATCGACACTGGTAATTTCCAGCGGTGATTCGCAGGCGAAACTAAGCATGTTATTGAGCAGCGCGTCCGTGCGGTGGGCTTGGCTCACTAATTTTTCCACCATCCCACGCGTGGGAGAGCCGAACGCGGCATCTCTTATCAAAGTCGTGGAAGAGTTGAGCGTGGCAGCCACGGCTTTCTTGACTATATTGGCGACGCGGGCCACAACCTGACCGAGCGAGGCGAGCTTTTCGACCTGGAGCATTCGTTGGCGCGTATTCGAGAGGCTGGCACAGGCAAGATTAGCCTCACGGAGCGAGCGAATCAGGTCGGAGCTCAAGAGATCCTGTTTGAGAGAAAGAAGTGCAGTCAGAATCAGCATAGCGAGGAACGTAGCCAGGACGCGGAAGCGTCCAATGTTGTCAGAGAGACCGGTGGAACCAAGCAAGGCAAACCCTATGAGAGGAGTGGAGAGCGTAGCCAGCATGGCGATGCGAGCCGGCAACAGAACCACGGCCCGCGAAGATTTGGAATGAACGCCGGTGAGCGGAGATGGAGCGGAACGCACGGGAAGATTGCCACCCAGAATTGCGAAGTAGGCGATTCCGGCGACGGAGGTCAATAGTGGGAGATCGTAGAGGCTTCCGGAATAGTACTTGCCCTCGTCGATGGCGACGTTGGCGATCATGGAGGACAGAGTGTAGAGAGCGAAAGACGCCCAATAGAGGCGATAGAGATTCCGCCACGCGCCTTGTGCTCGCAAGGCCACAATTCCGAGGACGGAAACGAAAATGATATGCCCAAGGGTATCTATGGTATTGAAATGGAAACTATAAACACCATCCTCGTTCACAACGAACCTGTAGGGAATGACCCACATGGCATAGCAATAAAACCAGTAGACCAGCAGAAACGAAAAGTCTAGAAAACCAAGAATGCGAAAACGGCGCGTGAGCTGGGACTGAGGCTCAATGGCAAGCGCCGCAACGAGCGGCACGAGCTTGAGGAAAAGCAAGGTGTCGCCAACAGGCGTCTGAGGCGCCGATACGCGGAGAACTATTTCATATTCCGTCCACTGGGCGACACCGAAGATCCAAAAGGCGATGCCCGCAGATGAAAACAACCAGAAAATGCGGGCGGCGCCGTGGCTCGCGAAAGCGTTTCGAACCATGAAGGTAGCCGCGACCAAAAGAAAACCGAGTTCCGCCAAATCACCAAATGCAGAAAGGGCAAAACCCCGCTTGCCCCAATGCGCCACGCAAAAGGCGATCAACAGAACAATGGAAAATAAGATCGGGCAGAGGCGAGGCCAAGGAGCCATGCCTCGGCCGTCGATGCGCTGTTCAATTTTTTCTGATGATGGCAAAGTCTTCTATCTCGGCTCAAGAACTTAGATTCGGAGCCCGGTGACCTGGCCGTGCTCCCCTGATGCGTAAAGAGAATGAGGAAGAGAGGGCGCCGACAGTTTGTGGCGGCGGGCAACGGTTACTTCTATTATCGGAGGAATTCTGTGAGGTGGCGCAAGTTTATCGGGTGAGGACTACGATTAGTACAGAGACAAAGGCGGGACATTCGCGCCGAAAAACACTGAGATTCGGAAAAAAGCCGAGAAGAACCTAGCGAAGAGTGTCCCCCTAGGCTCGGCGAAGGACGATGAGGCTGATCTCGGGAGGGACGCCGAGGCGGACGGGGGCGCCGACCGTGCCCAAGCCGCGATTCACATAGAGATGGGCAACGGGAGACAAGTGAGAGTCAAGGAGCGACGGACTGGACGTCTGGGAGGCGGAAGCGTTCGCAGCAGCACGATCAGTGGCAGCTGGCGAAAAAAGCGGACGCTGGTAAAGGCCGGCAATGTAATCGGTGATAAAGCGCGCGGGACTAAGGCGGTGATCGAGAATTTCGACCTGAATCTGTCCGCCGTGCGTGTGACCGGCGAGGGAAAGCTCGATGCCGAGTTCGGCGGCGCGATTGAAAGAGTTTGGATTGTGCGACAGGAGAATGTTGGGCATGTCGCGGCGAACGAGTGGCTCGACATTCGAAAGGGTCTGCTGTCTCTGGCCGTTGCGCATGCGTTCACGCTGGTAATCGACGCCGATAAGGTTGAACTTGGCGCCCTTGAAAGTGATTAGCGCGTTTTCCTGGCGCAGCAGCTTCATGCCGGCCTGGGAGTAGCGATAAGCCGCTTCGTCTTCGGCGCGCGCGTATATTTCGTGGTTGCCGTTGCATCCCCACGTACCAAGCGGAGCGTACAGACGGCGAACTTCGTCGACGCAATCGGCAATCGAATCGCCACTTCCGGTGATGAGATCGCCGGTGACGACAGCGAGGTCGGCGCCGAGACCATTGGCCATATCCACGGCGCGGCGAACCTGCGCGGTAGACATATAGCCGCTAAGGTGAATATCGCTGATTTGCACGATCTGCATGCCGTCGAGAGCGGACGGGAGGTTGGGAATAGGTATCTCAACGCGACGGACCTGGTAGTTCAGGCGTTCGGCGGCAAAACCATACATGGCGCCAAGGAAAGGAGCGGCCCCGGCGGCAGCCGTGGCGGCGCGAAAAAAGTAGCGGCGGCCGGGATCAGCAACGGTCTCAGCAGCAGCCGAAGCGGACTCTGCAGCGAGCGGATTGGGAGTGGATTTTTTGGCAGTTGCGGCGTGCAGCCATCGCCAGAGACGTTCCAACCCGTGGACAGCTTTGACCGCGATATAGGCGAAAAGCGCGCTGAAAAACCAGAGACCACCGATAACCGTCACAATGGAACTGTGCCGCGTGAAGGATGCCCGCCCGAACACCAAACCTTGAGCCGTAGTAACGATTACGAGCAGGAGCAAAACGATGTAGGCCAACCGGGGAGTGATTCGGAGCGCCGTCCGGCCCCAATGCGAGGTCACACGCCAGAGGGAGCGGTACCAGAAGCGCTGCGAAAGATACAGCAGCGTCAGGATACTTAAACCGATGGCAATGCGCAGAAACTGAAAGCCCCAATTCACTGTAATGGCGCCCCTAATCGCAATATAAGTTTAGCATGCGAAGGTTGGGAATTTTGCATGACGAAGACGGCTTTACTGCGTAAGATGAACCCCCGCGGAGGCCAGGTATGTTTGGGAGAGTCGATGCTGGTTAAAGGAAACGCCTGGCTTGGCGGCGCGTCTGAAGGAATGAACGTCCGGCTTTTGGGCGTAACGGAGGGAAGGGAAAATGAAGAAACTCAAGTGGGTGGCAGGTCTAGCTTTGGCCATGGGGTTGGCCGTGTTGCCGGCATTGGCACAGGATGCGGCAAAGAAGGCACCGCCGAAACCAGCGCCGAGTCCTTCGCAGGCGGTCCTGGAACAGTGGAACGAAATCGGGCGAAAATTGATCACCATCGCGGAGGATTTGCCGGAAGATAAGTACGATTACAAACCGAATCCGGATTCGAGGACATTTCGCGGGGTCTTGGTGCATGTCACCGCGTCGATGTATTACTTTACGGATACGGCGCAGGGGAAAAAGCCGCGGTATCCGGACGATCCCAAGCCAGCCGACTTGAAGATTAACAGTAAGGCGGACCTGGTGACGTTCGTAAAACAGTGTGTGAGCGACGGTGCCGACGTGATCAAAGCAAAGGGCGACAAGGGCCTGAATGAGGCGGTGAATGACGGCGGGCCCCACTTGGACCGGCTGTACGACTTGGCTTACGGGTTGATCGAACACTCTGGAGAACACTACGGCAACCTGGTGGTGTATTACCGGGCCAACGGGATGGTGCCGCCGGAGTCGAGACCCAAGAAATAATGACGTAAAAGAAGTAAAGGACGTAAAGGAAGTTAGGGAAAAGCAGGGCGCGGTGCATGAGCATCGCGCCCTGTTTTTTTGTTTGCCTTGAAACCCAAGCCCAGCATGCTGCGGCCCTACAAGATGGGCGATCAAAATAGGCTAAGGAGTGGCAGCGCCGGCGACGCCGTCTTCGAGCAAGGCGATGAGTTGCGCGGGATCGCTAGTTGGAGGCAGACACGTTTGGCCGAAGCAAACGACGGCGAGTGGTTTGCCGGATGAGAGATGAGGGAGAGTTTCTTTGAGAGCGCCAGCGAGATGAACCTGCGGAGTTTCGGGCGTAACACGAAGGACAGATTTGCCGAAGCGGAAGACGCGGTGAGCAGCAGCTTCGAGGGCATGGGCGGCGGAATTGTTGGGGGGGCCAGTGATAACCACCTGGATGGAATGATGGGCGAAAAGCGTGGCAGCGAGACCGTATGTGGCGGCGAAGAGGCCGTACTGCGGTGCGATGCCGGCGAAGGCCTCGAGAGTTTTTTGGGTGAAGGCGCGGTAACGATCGTCGCCTGTGAAGGCGTGCATTCGAATCAGGGCGATGGCGGCGATGGAATTGGCGCCGGGCATCGGTGAATCCTGGAAAGGCTTACGGCGCACATCAAGACCACCCATGGGCGCGGCGTCACAAGGGCGGTCGAAGAAGCCTCCGCCTTCAGAGTCGCCGTAGCGGGAGATGGCTAGGTCTATAGTTTTCTGCGCGGCGCTGAAATAGCGGGGATCGAGAGTGGTTTCGTAGGCGTCGAGGAGCGCGAGGACGCTGAAGACTTGGTCGTCGAGCGAGCCTTCAAGAATAGGCCCGCCGATGCGATGGCCGAAACCGCGCCTTTCAGTCCAGGCTTCTTTCAGCATGCGATCGAGAGTTTTCAGGGCAAACGTACAGCATGGCGCACCGAGCGAGCCACCGAGAACACGTGCGGCATCGAGATAGGCGGAAACGAACATCGCGTTCCAAGAGACGTACATCGTTTTGTCAATGAACGGCGTGGGACGCGGGAGCCGCGCGGCGAGCAGCTTCCCTTTTGATTTGGCGACGGTCAGGCGGACGCTGGTTTCATCGAGGCCGAGTTGGTACGCGATGTCCTTGGCGTCGTGAGCGATCCACAGAACATTTTTTGCAGGATTGTGGTGCATTTCACCGTGAGCTTCGACGTCGTAATACAGCTCCATGACGCGGGCTTCGTCGGGGATTAGTGCCGCACGAAGTTCATCCAGACTCCAGGTGAAATAGTCGCCGTCGTCATCGAGAGAATAGTCTGCGTCCTGGCTGGCGTAGAAACCGCCGTTATCCTGGTCTGAAAGAACTTCGTTGACCCAGCCGATGATGCCTTCGGCAGTCTCGCGCAGAAATGGGTTCTGCGTGACTTGCCAGCCGTGGAGATAATTCTTCAGGAGTTCGGAATTGTCGTAGGACATTTTCTCGAAATGGGGGACGAGCCAGCGTTCATCGACGGAATAGCGATGGAAGCCGCCGGCGAGCTGGTCGTAAACGCCGCCGCGGGCCATTTTTTCGAGGGTGGTTTCGGCCATGGCGAGCAAATGTCTTTCTTTCGTCTGTTGATAGCGCTCAAGGATGAGATCGATAGCCGAGGAGTGCGGGAATTTCGGGGCACGGCCAAAACCGCCGTTCTTGATGTCGAAAAGCTGGGTGATGGATTTGACCTGCGCTTCAACGACGCCGAGATCGAAATCGCCGCGGGCGCCGGTGAAGACTTCCGCCTGCGAGATGGCGTCGGCAAGAGAGTTGGCGGCGCGCTCGAGTTCGGCGCGTTTGTTGCGATAAGAATCGGCGACGGCGAGAAGAAGGCGGCGGAATCCGGGGCGACCCATCTGGTCCTCGGGCGGGAAATAGGTACCGCCAAAAAACGGTTTGCCGTCGGAAAGAAGGAAGCCTGTGAGCGGCCAGCCACCTTGTCCGGAAATGGCGCTAATGGCCGACTGGTAGCGCGAATCAACGTCGGGGCGCTCGTCGCGATCGACTTTTACCGGGACAAAATGTTCGTTAATGATTTTCGCGATCTCCGCGTTCTCGTAGGATTCGCGGTCGATGACGTGGCACCAGTGGCACCAGACGGCACCGATATCGAGGAGGATGGGCTTGTCTTCGGATTTGGCGCGGGCAAAAGCTGCAGCGCCCCATTCGTGCCAGTCGATGGGCTGATGCGCTGCGGAGCGCAGGTACGGGCTGGCGGAATCTTTGAGGCGGTTTTCAGGATGGTTGGTCAAGGTTTCTCACAATTTGAAGAAGCGAGAAACGGGCAGTTGAGGTCCTTCGCTTCGCTCAGGATGACAGCAAGAAAAATACGGCCGGACTAAAGTCCTGCCTTTACACAAACAAGCAAAACCAAAACTACTGGACGGTGTCGCCGGGGCCGAGGTCGCGCGGGTCGAGCGGTTTGCGGTTAGCGAATCCTTCGTCCTGGCGATGATAAAAACGGATGCGGTCTTCGCCGAGCTTCCAGCACAGGTAGACGTCCTGATGGTTGATGACGGCGGGAAAATCAAGGAGGCCGACGTCGAGATCCTTGACCAGGCAACCGGTTTCGAGAATGCGATTGAGCGCTGTCTTGAGTGTTTCGGCAAGTTGCTGATGCTCCATGCGGACGGCAGCCAATTTTTCATATGGGACGATTATGCCGCCCATCATCATGATGCGCGCGGAAACGGCTGCTAGCTCGTTTTCCAAGCCTGAGAGCTTCTTGCGGGAATCCATGGCCTCGACGAGAAAAGGCTCGAGTTCCTGGCGCGCCCGTTCGGCTTCGGTCAGCGTGAAAAGGCGCTGCGGCGGTTCCGGGGTTTCGTCCTGCTCCTGATCATCGTCTTCATCTGCCATCGTTTTTCCGTTCCGGGGACAAACCTCTACACCGGGGACAGGCTACTCATCGCGCAGCGCAAAGCAAAAGTCCGTCCTACTCGATGCTAACGCAAACTCAGCATGCGGTCGAGAGCAACCCGCGCATGGTGTCGAGTGCGTTCGTCAACGGAAATGCGGTTAACGACGTTGCCCTCGCCCAGATTTTCGAGCGCCCAGAGGAGATGCTGCGGCGTGATGCGAAACATGGTGGTGCAAACGCAAACGCTGGGATCGAGCGAGATGACCTTGTGGTTTTTCAATTCCTTGCCAAGACGATTGACGAGGTGGATTTCGGTACCGACGGCCCACTCAGTGCCTCGTGGAGAAGCCTGGATGGCTTTGATGATGCCCTCTGTCGAGCCGATTTGATCGGCGGCCTCGGCAACCTCGAAACGGCATTCGGGGTGAACGATGACGCGAATGCGGGGATGCTGGCCGCGGACGCGCTCAACTTGCTGCGGCGTGAAGCGCTGATGAACCGAGCAATAGCCCTTCCAGAGGATAATGCGCGCGTTGCGAATCGCTTCCGGCGTGTTTCCGCCAAAATCCTGGTAGGGATCCCAGACGATCATTTGGTCAAGCGGGATGCCCATGCGATAGCCGGTGTTGCGTCCTAGGTGCTCGTCGGGAAGGAAGAGAACTTTCTCGCCACCCTCGAAAGCCCAGTTCATGACAGCCGCGGCGTTGGAGCTGGTGCAGATCGAGCCGCGGTTCTCGCCGGTGAAGGCTTTGATGGCTGCGGTCGAGTTCATGTAGGTGACAGGGACGACCTTGTGCACATCGAGGAGCGATGAGAGTTCGTGCCAGCAGGCTTCCACCTGGCCGATGTCGGCCATATCCGCCATGGAGCAGCCGGCATTGAGGTCGGGCAGAATGACGGTTTGGTGCTCGCGGCGGAGGATATCCGCGCTTTCGGCCATGAAGTGCACGCCACAGAAGACGATATAGCGGCCCTCGGCCTGCGATGCCTGGAAGGAGAGTTTGAGGGAATCACCGCGGAAGTCGGCGAACTTGATGACCTCGTCGCGCTGGTAGTGATGGCCCAGAATGACAACGTCGTTGCCGAGACGGGCTTTGGCGGCAGCGATGCGGTCATCGAGGGTATTGTCTGGCACCAAGAGGTAGGAATCGAAGTCGCATCCTACGCCGGCTTCGATTTCGGGGGCGTGGAGGGTGGGCGGCTGGTCTACGCCGATGAAGATGCTGCTATCCGATATCGAAACTAGGTTGCCCATGGGGTGTGTTTCGTCTGCTTTAGAGGTCGATGCTAAGCGGTCCCTGATCCCTGCTTGGAAACCTCATTTTCTCATATTCCCGATAATTTGCCACTATCCGCCGATAAAGACCATGGTGCGGGAAGGCGGTACAAAACCGGGCTCATTGATGTGGTGCCCCTCTTCTTTTTCCATGACAATTGAGCTGATGTAGGCGACCAGATCGTCGTCGGAGGCTCCTTCCCGGAGCAGCGCACGCAGGTCGTGGTCTTCCTTGCTGAAAAGACAGGTTCGGAGCTTGCCATCCGCAGTCAGGCGGATGCGGGAACAATGGCCGCAGAAAGGCTGGGTCACGGGGGCAATCAGACCGATTTCGCCGGGTGCGCCGTCGGCAAAGCGGTACTTGCGGGCGGTTTCGCTGCGCTCGTGGGGTATCTGCATGAGCGGCCAACGAGTGTGGATCCGTTGGTGGACTTCCGCAGCGGGCACTACTAAGCCGTGGGTCCAGTGGCGGTCGGCGTCGAGCGGCATGAATTCGATATAGCGCATGATGACGCCGGTTTCGCGGGCGAACAAAGCAAAGGCTTCGACTTCGTCGTCATTGATGCCACGAACCAAGACGGCGTTCACCTTCGCAGGGGCCAACCGCGATTTCTGCGCGACGTCAATGCTGTGCATCACGGTTGAAAAGGACTTGGTTCTGGTGATGCGCTCGAATTTTTCGGGATCGAGAGAATCGAGACTGATATTGATGCGGCGGAGGCCGGAGGCCAAGAGCCGGTCGCAACGCTCAGCTAGCAAGTGGCCGTTGGTGGTCATGGAAAGGTCTTCGACGCCGAGGGTGTTGAGACGCGCGATGTAGTCTTCTACACCTTCGCGCACGAGCGGCTCGCCACCGGTAATGCGTATCTTGCGGATACCCAGCCTAAGAAAGACCGTGGCTAGACGGTCGAGTTCCGGCCAAGAGAGAATCTCGTCGTGATCGCGATAGTTTTCCGGGTCAGCAGAACGGCAGTAGACACAGCGGAAGTTGCAGCGGTCCGTGATGGAGATGCGCAGGTCGGTGATCTGGCGGCCGAATTTGTCGTGAAGGATCATGTTCCGTCGCATTCGTTGGATGCAATTCCTAGCTAGCAAGGCGCCACTGCGGGTCTAAAACAAGGCTGCCCGATCCAGTGTTGGAATCGGGCGC
>MNDE01000057.1 GCA_001914785.1 Acidobacteria bacterium 13_2_20CM_57_17
CGACAAAACCAACGAAGCCGTCATGGCCGCCGTCAATAAAGCCTTTGGCAAGGAAGCTGCCCAGAAAATGGAGCAGGACTTCAACAATTGTTTGGTGTGGTCCCGCACCGAACTCCGCCGCCGCCGTTGGGACCTCAGCCGTAAGGCTCCCCAGGGCCCCGAAGCCTACGCCAAATTCATTGGCGAGTCCCGCCTCTTGCGCACTACCGCCGTGCATATTCGTCCCGGACACGTCCCCGAGTTCGAGGCGCTTTCCAAAGAAATGAAGGAAGCCGGCGAAAAGAATCCTGATGCCCAGCCGGTATTTGTTTCCCAGGTCATCGAAGGGGGCAAAGGCGCTACCTTCTACGTCTCCGCACTGCGCTCGTCCATGGCCGGCTTCGACAACAACCCCACCATGCGCGATATCCTCGGCGAAGAGGGCTTCAAAAAATTCCAGCACATCAATGCCGACGCTGTCGAGATCACTGAGTCCACTCTCTATCGCTTCAACCCCGACCTCAGCAATCCTCCCGACGAAATCGCAAAAGTCGCCGCCGACTTCTGGCGCCCCAAAGCCATGATGGCTGCCACGACCAAACCTAAAGCCGCCACGATGGAACCTGCCTCCGCCAAGGAGCCTGTAAAGAGACCCTAGCCACAAGGCAGGAAGTCACTAACAGAATCGGCCAGTGGCACAGACCTCACTCTGTGCCACCGGCCCCATATCTCCGAGACCGCCAAGCAACGGCAGCACCTCGCGCCGCACCCATCTTGCTTCCATGCCTGCCCGGGAGTACGCTTCCTGCACTATGCCAAACATTGAAAAACACGCTCCCGGTGCATTTTGCTGGGCCGAACTCGCCACCACCGACCAAAACGCTGCCATCAACTTCTACTCCAAAATGTTTGGCTGGTCCGCCAACAACATGCCCATGGGCCCCAACGACTTTTATACAATTTTTCAGTTGGAAGGCCGCGACGCTGCGGCGGGCTGCACTCTTCGCCCCGACCAGACTGCCCGCGGCGTGCCCCCGCACTGGAATCTGTACATCGCTGTCGAGAACGTTGACGCGTCCGCGGCGCGCGCCGAGCAACTCGGCGGCAAACTCTTCGCGCCGCCCTTTGATGTTCTTGACGCTGGCCGCATGGCCATTGTGCAGGATCCTACCGACGCCACTTTCTGTCTCTGGCAACCTAACAAGAACACCGGCATAGGCATCTCCGCGTCGCATGGCACGCTCTGCTGGGCGGACTTAAGCACTCCGGATCGCGAGCGCGCAGGCCAGTTCTACTCGGACCTCTTCGGCTGGCAGTTTCTGAAGGAAGACGAAAAGGCTCACAATTACTGGCACATCACGAACGGCGAGGAGTTCATCGGCGGCATTCCGCCTGCTTCGCACCGCCAGCCCGGCACTCCCGCTCACTGGCTGGCGTATTTCACCGCCTCCGACTGTGACGCCACTGCTGCGGCCGCGAAAAATCTCGGAGCCAAGCTCTATATGCCGCCCACCGATTTTGAGAATGTTGGCCGCATCTCCGTCATGGCCGACCCGCAAGGCGCCACCTTCGCCATTTTCAAGGCCGCCGCGCGTGCAGCCTCCGGCTCGTAATCTCTAGCCTCAGCCCCAATCTTCCGCCCTGCCAAAGTTTCGCTTGACAGGGAGTTACTTTTGTGATACTATAGGGATAGATTTCTTTGTCGTTAATGAACCGGACTTGGGATTCTCGTCCCAACGACAAACACACGAACAGAGTTGCACAATTTTGGTGCAATCTAAGTCCTTTAGAAGCAACACTTACGCAAGGGTCCACAAGTGTTGATTCTAATGGGCTTACAGGAAACCTAAATCCTTTAGATGCAACACTTACAAAAAACATAGAGGTGGCAGTTATGGTTAACCAGTCTCCTCCCAAAATGAAACGGTGGAATCCAGCCGCGAAAATCTCGGGCGCCTTCCGACTTGCATCCCGCCGTCTCCGCAGTGCTACAATTCACCAGCCAAGACATCCATTCCATTTCCTTCACCGGAGGCACCGAATGCATCGCCGCGTCCTAACCCTGCTCGTCACTACGCTCGCGCTAGGCATCTCCGCTCTCACGCAATGTGAGTGCGCGATCGCGCAGCAACATGCCGGGCACTCCGCGGGTGCCAAGGCAAAATCCGCTTCTCTCATGACGGGCTACGGCGATTGGCATCACCCGGTTTCCACCAAGAACGCGCAAGCACAGGCATTTTTCGATCAGGGTCTGCGACTCATCTACGCTTTCAATCACGACGAAGCCATGCGCTCCTTCCAGCGTGCCGGCGAGCTCGATCCCAAACTGGCCATGGCGTATTGGGGCGTCGCCGAAGCCGTGGGCCCCAATTACAACGACCCCGCCAGCGAAGGCCGTTTTGCGCAGGCCCACGCCGCCATTGAGAAAGCGCTGACGCTCGGCGCCGATGCTTCCGAGAGCGACCAGGCCTACATCGCCGCGCTTGCCAAGCGCTTTCCCGCCGATCCCAAATCCGATTTGCGCGCCGCCGCGGAACAATATCGCGATGCCATGCGTGACGTGGTGAAGCGTTTCCCCGACGATCTCGATGCCGCCACGCTGTTCGCGGAGGCCGGAATGAACCTGCACCCCTGGGGGCTCTGGCGTACCGACGGCACACCGGAAGAGGGCACGGAGGAAATTGTCTCCACGCTGGAGTCTGTAATTCGCCGCGAACCCAATCATCTCGGCGCGATTCACTATTACATCCATTCGGTGGAAGCTTCTTCATCGCCGGAGCGTGCTCTAGCAGGAGCGAATCGCCTGGCGCAACTTGCGCCTGCTGCGGGACACGTCGTGCACATGCCCGCGCACATCTACATCCGCACCGGCGATTACGAAGCCGCCGTGAAAACCAACCAGAAAGCCGCACTTGCCGATCAGGCGTACATCCAAGCCGGAGCAGCCCCAGGCATCTATTCCATGATGTACTACAGCCATAATCTGCATTTCATCGCCATGGCTGCGGCCATGAACGGCAACTATCTCGAGTCCCGGCGCGGCGCGCAGTTGCTCGCTGCCAACGTGGGCCCTCACGTAAAAGACATGCCTCCGCTCGAGGGTTTCATGACTGTGCCGCTGGCCGTTGAAGTGCGCTTTCACAAGTGGAACGAGATTCTGAAAGCGCCTCAGCCGGACTCCGCCATGCACACCGCCACGGTGTTCTGGCATTTCGCCCGTGGCCTGGCTTTCGCCAGCACGGGAAAACTGGAGGAAGCGGAAGCCGAACACAAGTTTGTTGCCGAAGCGGAAGAGAAAACGTCCCCGGATGCCGTCTTCCAGATGCCCATCAACAACAAGACCAAGGACATTCTGAAAATCGCGGAAAATGTGCTGGGCGCGAAAATCTCGCTTGCCAAAGGCGACATGGACGCCACGGTGAACCAATTGCGCGCCGCCGTCGCCGTTCAAGATTCACTGAAGTATGACGAGCCGCAAGACTGGTTTTATCCCGTGCGCGAATCCCTCGGCGCGGTGCTGCTGAAAATCGGTGATGATGCAGGAGCCGAAGAAACCTTCCGCGCGGACCTCGACCGCAATCCTCGCAACCCACGTTCGCTTTTCGGCCTCGAGCAAGCGCTGAAGGCCATGGATAGGAACTACGACGCGGGTTTCATCCGCAAACAGTTTGACGCCAACTGGAAAGGCCCCGCGCGGCCGACTGTCGACGATCTCGTCTGACCCTTCGGCCAACGCTCGCAGTTTTTGGTTTTGACTCTCAACCCCTTGTCCCGAAAAAAAGAGGGAGCAAACAACGCTCCCTCCTCTTTAAGGCCGCTTCGCACTCAACTACTTATGGCCGGAGTGCGTGATGCGCGCCATAATGTCGCGCCGGCTGTCGAGTACGGTGGAACCGGCGAACTCCGCTCGTTCCGCCGCACTCCACTTGCTCATCGTCGTTCGTATGGCTGCCGCCCACTTGTCCATTCCCTCGGCGTTGGGATAGGTGATGACCACGCAGCGCGTCGACTGTGCGGAAGTGTTTACGTACTGCTCGTCGACGCCGTAAGACGTAGCCACGCCGTTTTTGATCTGTTCGTCAAACGTCGGCACCAGGAGTTTCTTGAGCGTTGCGGTGTAACTTTCCGGCTTCTCCGCTTTCGCATTCGAGCAGACCACGCGCAAGTACGCTGGTGTTCCGCTGCCTGCACGATACAGCGACGTTTGCATTAAGAAGTCTTCGTGCTTGGTCGCCGCGATTTGCCCCGGCCGCGGTCCGGCTTTGCGGACTTCGTCGAGCACCTTCATCAGCCCCGAGATCGTCGTGGACGACCACGCGGCTCCGTGTGTATATCCATCGGTTGTATGTACGACCTGCTCAAAGGTGGACCAGCTAGCGATGGTCCCGTCGGCCGTCAATTTCTCCAGGATGGGAACGACCGTCTTTTCAGTATCCTCCGAGTATCCCGCCCAATTCGCCCGCGGCACTTGGAACTGGCTTACAAAGGTATACACCGTTGGCGTTGCTTCCATCTGCGAAAATGCGATCGGCGAACTAACGATGGCAATCGCCACCAATGCCAAGCCCACCGCCACACCCATCATTCGTCTATTCATGCATCTCTCCTTGGGCTGGCCTGGTCAGCCGCGTAGTGCAACACGTCGGAAGGTCGTTCCTCGTCGCTCACTCGCAGCTTCGCGGATGGTGAGGGGATACGTTCTTTCTAGTGGAGGTAACCTGAGATATAGGGCCTGCGCCCACGGCACCGGCCAGCGTGCGCCGACAGTATTCCCTAACGCTGTCTTTGTCAACGCAATTCCGCCACGCCACATGTCCGCGCTCTCTTTGTGTCTCTACGCGGACCGACCCGTGCCGTGGACGCTCGTTCCACGCATCTGAGACTTGGCGTCGCGCGTCCACTGTGCTCTCCTATAGATGACACCATGAAGCGCACCAAATACCGCCGCCTCGGTCCTCTTCTCGCTGCTTTGCTACTCGTCTGCTTGTTTCCATTTTCTCCTTCCGCCGAAGACCGGCAGCCCACCATCCGCTTCGTGCGCAATCCCGATCCCGCGCCGGAGTTCAGCCTCACAAGCCTCGATGGAAAGCCGGTTACGCTGGCAGGCTCCAAAGGCAAAGTGATCCTTCTGAATTTCTGGGCAACCTGGTGCGGACCGTGCCGCGCCGAAATTCCCGACCTTGTTGAGCTTCAGAACAAATACAAAGACCATCTGCAAATTCTCGGACTCGTGGTAGACGACGACGATCAAGACGCCATTAAGGAATTTAGCGAAAAGTTCGGCATCAACTATCCGGTCGCTCTCGCCACTAACGAAATTCGCATGCAGTATGGCGGCATCCCCGCGCTTCCGACTTCATTTGTGCTGAACTCGGAAGGCCGCATCGTCCAGAAACACGAAGGCCTTCGCGATCCCGTCCTTTATGAAACGGAGATCCGCGCGCTCCTAGGGTTGCCTATCGGCAACGTCAAAGTGGAGACCTTCGAGGACACCGGCCAGATTTTTCTGAAGAATGCCGAACGAGCGACCGAACTTCCCGGCGTCGACCTTTCAAAATTGACGCCAGAACAAAAAATCTCAGCGCTCCACAAATTCAACGCCGAAGCGTGCAATTGCGGCTGCACGTTCACGCTCGCGCAGTGCCGGATCTACGACCGCAACTGCCAGGTCAGCAAGGCCGCCACTTCGAAAATTATCGCCGCCCTCATGCATCCCACGCCCGCAAAATCCGCTCCCGCGAAGTCCGCGCACTCCACGTCTCCTTCAAAAGAAAAGGAGAAATGATCCACGCCGGAATCTCCGCGAAGGCTGAGGAGCAACATCTTTTCTGTAGCGTAGTTCATTCTTGCTGGCTCATTCGGCTCCCAGACTGATACTCTCTTTCCGGCCGATGCCCACTGTTCCGAAAATTATTTTTGTTCTTGCGCTGGCGGTTTCGTTCACGGGATTGCTTTCTCCGCCGGTCGCACTCACGGTAGGAATTGTTTTCGGGCTCAGCTTTCCGCATCCGTATATCAACGAAAGCCGCGGCATTGCGCGCACGCTTCTACAAAGCTCGGTCGTCGCGCTGGGCTTCGGAATGAATCTGCACGAAGTCCTAAAAGCAGGGCGCAGCGGATTCATTTACACCGCGCTGGGAATTTCCTTTGCGCTTCTCGTGGGTTTGGCGCTCGGCAAACTTTTGCAGGTGCGCGGCAATTCGTCATTTCTGATTACGGCCGGCACGGCGATTTGCGGCGGCAGCGCCATTGCCGCCATCGGCCCGATCGTGCAGGCCAGCGAAGAAGAAATGGCGGTATCGCTCGGCGCGATTTTTATTTTGAATTCCGTTGCGCTGCTGATTTTTCCGCCGATTGGAAACGCGTTGCACCTTTCCCAGTCGCAATTCGGACTGTGGGCCGCGCTGGCGATTCACGACACTAGTTCCGTGGTCGGCGCAGCAACAAGGTACGGGGCGCAGGCGCTGGTCATCGGCACCACGGTAAAACTCGCCCGGGCTTTGTGGATTGTTCCCCTTGCTCTCGGCACCGCAGCGGTCAAGCACCATCGCTCGCGAATTCAAATTCCCTGGTTTATTTTATTTTTTATTTTTGCCGCGGTGGTGAACACGTACGTTCGAACGCTCGAACACATCACTCCATCGCTTTTCACGCTCGGGCGACTAGGATTGACGGCCACACTTTTTCTGATCGGCAGCGGCATCTCTCGCGGCACGCTGAAAACGGTGGGGTGGCGGCCGCTGCTGCTGGGAGTCTTGCTGTGGCTGGCGGTGGGGATCACTTCATTGTACTTCATTCGAACGGGTTTTATCGCTTTTTAGCGCGACCGCAAATCTTTTAAAAGAGAAAGCTATTTTTTCAGCAACTCGAGCACGGCGCTGGTCATGGCTTTAACGCCGGTTCGAATCGTGGGTTCGGGCACCGGCGCAAATTCGGCAGAATGCGGACCTGGCAAGCGAGCGCCAGTCTCTTTTGCGGCTTGCCACTTTGCGGGATCAGCTGCGCCGAGATGAAACATGCAAATCGGCGGCTTGGGATCTTCCAGAGCGTAGAGACTGAAATCCTCGCTGGCCATGGCGGGTTCGCCGGGGAGCACATTTTCTTTTCCGAGCCCACGCTCCAGAGCAGCAGCGACGCGGCGCGTCAATTCCGGATTGTTGATGGTGGCTGGCACATTGTCTTTGGCGACTTCGATGATGGGAGCGCGATCGGCGGGAACGCCGGCGGCAGCGGCGATTCCCTTGGTGATTCTGGTGATGGCAGCAAGAACTTTTTCGCGCTGGACGGGAGTCATGGTTCGAACGGTGAGCTGCAAATGGGCTTCATCGGGAATGATGTTGTGTTTGGTGCCGGCGTGGAAAGAGCCGACAGTGACAACAGTGGGAATCTGCGGGTCCATTTCACGGCTGACGATAGTCTGTAACGCCACAACGATTTCCGAAGCGATGAGGATCGGATCTTTGGCTCTTTGCGGTGCGGCGCCATGGCCGCCATAGCCGCGCACAATGATGTCCACGGAATCGGCGCCCGCGAGGATGCTTCCTTCGTGCCAACCAACTTTTCCAGCCGGTAAATCCGAGCCGTCGTGGAGCGCCAGGACATAATCGGGCTTAGGGAATTTTGTGAAGAGCCCGGCACGAAGCATGGCATGCGCACCCCCAACGGTTTCCTCGGCGGGCTGGCCGAGCATGACGAGAGTGCCGCTCCATTGCTGCTTGAGTTGCGCCAGCATGCGCGCAGTGCCCAGAAAAACAGACATGTGAATGTCGTGACCGCAGGCGTGCATGACGCCGACTTCGGCGCCATCGGCGCGCTTTACTTTCACGTGGCTGGCATAGGGGAGGCCGGTATTCTCGACGATGGGGAGCGCGTCCATGTCAGTGCGCACGTAGACCGTGGGACCCGAGCCGTTGCGGAGAACGCCGACAATGCCATAGGAAATGAGGCCGGGCGAATCGTACTGGCCGAAGTGGTCGGTGACGTCATAACCGATCTTGCGCAGCTCTGCGGCGACCAGCGCTGAAGATTCCTTCTCCTGCGTGGACAGTTCAGGATTTTCGTGAAGGTGCTTGTAGGTGGCGACGAGGGAATCCAATTCCTTGGCGACGCGCTGATCCAGATCGTTTTGGGCGAGCAGCGGCATCGCTCCACGCAAACCAGCCAGGCTACACAGCAAGACGCCAAAGGCATATTTCACCGCGGCACCTCCGAAGAGAGGTGGCATCTTAGCACCATTGGGACAGGCAGCGGTCCAGCCGGTAGCTTCCGATTACCCAGCGTATCGGGACTTAGCAGCTAGACTGGAGGCGACTGCTGGCCAGTAACTCCTCAGGGCGGCGAAAGCCCTATCCGCTACCAGGCCTTGTCTTCGCGCCGGCTGGCGTACGGAACCTTTTCCAGTATCCGCAGTATTCACTCTTTGTAAGGCCAACCACAGCCGTTTAGGACGATAATTCGGCGATGACTTTGGCTCCCGACGAGGATCTGATGCTCCAAGTGCGCGATGGCGCGGGCGAAACGCTAGGCGTGTTGTTTGATCGCTACCAAACGCCGCTCTTCAATTTCTATTCGAAGTTGACGGGCGACAGGACGCTGAGCGAAGACCTTGTCCAGGAGGTATTCCTCCGCATCCTGAAATACCGCCAGAGCTACCGCCCCGGCACCCCTTTCCGCGCTTGGGTCTACCAGATCGCGCGCAACGCGCGCATCGATCACTTTCGCAAGTTTCCTCCGCAGACTGCTCTCGAGCCCGAAATGCTACCGCCTGTTCTTCCCACGGATTCCGCGCAGGAGCAGCAGGAAGTCGAACTGTTGCAACGCGCGCTCCAGCAGTTGCCGGAGGAAAAAAGAGAAATCCTGCTTCTCTGCCGCTTTCAAGAACTGAAGTATGAAGAAATTGCCGTTCTTCTCGGTTGCGAACTGAACACCGTCAGAACGCGCATCCACCGTGCCCTCCAGGATTTGCGCAAGGCTTTTCATCAACTCGCGCACGGCACGATGCTGAAGAAAGCCGAAGCGGCAGCTGCGGAGAGCATTCCTCCTCGAGGAGGTCGCCATGAAGTGTGAACACATCGCGGAACTCTTGCCGGACTACCTACAAGGGCGTTTGAGCGCCGAGCAGCACCACAACGTCGAAGCCCACCTCGAACAGTGCGCGGACTGTTCCGAAGAAGTGGTCATTTGGAGAAAACTCTCGCTTCTGCCCGTCGACCAGCCAGATCCTGCATCTCGCGCACGTTTTGAGGCCATGCTGCAGGCGTACAAAGCGGGCCGTTCGAATCAGCCCGAGGGCGGCACGGAATGGAGAAAGCGGGCTTCTGTCTGGAGCTGGAACGTGTTCCATTGGCTTCGCTCACCTCTGGGGGCCGCAGCGTGGGGCGCTGCGCTGCTCGCCATCGGCGTTTTCGCCGGACTTCGCCTGGCTGGCCCTAAGCCTCCTTCCCTAGACTTGGCTGCCATGCAATCTGAACTCGCGAGCATGAAGCAATTGGTCGTGCTTTCGATGCTACAGCAGCAATCGGCCAGCGCGCGGCTCGAGGGCGTAACTTGGAGCACGCGCGACCAGCAACTTGATCCGCAGGTGCTTTCCGCTCTCCTTCACACGCTGCGCTACGACGCGAGCGTGGATGTGCGCTTGGCGGCTCTCGATGCCCTTAGCCGCCACGGGCGGCAGCCCCAGGTTCACAAGGCAATTTTGGATTCTCTCCAGCAGCAGCAATCGCCCCTGGTGCAGGTAGCCCTGATCGATCTTTTGCTCGAATGGAGGGATCCCGATGCTGCGCAGCGGCTGCAGGCCCTACAGCAAGCTCCGAATCTGAATCCCACGGTGCGACAACGCGTCGAATGGGCCAGAAGCAAACTGAATTGAGGAGGAGACCATGCGAAACGCGCGCTTTTTCACGGTGTTGACAGTCGGCTGTCTACTTCCCTTTTCCTTGTCCGCCCAGTCCGCAATCATAAAAGTCCCTCAGCCGGCAATAAAAGTCGCTGCACCTCTTCCCGTGGAGTTTCATCCTCCTTCCGTATTCCCAATGACTATCGATGACTCCGATCGCGACCTGCCAGTGCAGGAGGAGGAGACCATCCAGAAGTCTTTTTCGATGGCGGGCGTCCAGCACCGGTCCCTCGAAATTGACAACGTCTGGGGCTCCATCGAAGTCGTGGGCACAAATTCCGACCAGGCGCAACTCACGGTCAAAAAGTCTGTCCGCGCGGAATCCAAGGAAAAGCTCGAACAGGCTCGCAAGGAAGTCACCCTGGACATCACCGAGCAAGCAGGCTCCCTGAAGCTCTATGTGAACGGGCCTTTCCGCTGCAATTGCGACGATGGGTGCGGCCGCCACGAATTCGAGGGCTACATCGTCAAGATGGATTTTCAGCTCCGCGTTCCCCGCGACATCGACATCAAAGTCAAGACTGTGAATGAGGGCCGCGTATTGGTGCGCGACATCAACGGGAGTTTTCTTGTGCGCAATGTCAATGGCGACGTCGAAATGGACAACATCGCAGGTTTCGGGACGGCGCATACTGTGAATGGCCCTGTCAAGGTTTCCTTTCGCCAGAACCCTCGCGAAAAGTCCGACTTCCGCACCATAAACGGCGACGTGGATTTGCGTTTCGCGCCAGGCCTGGCCGCGGATTTTCGCTTCAAGACCTTCAACGGCAGCATCTACAGCGATTTTCCCGTCACCGCGTTGCCGGTGCGCGCCATTCAGGAAGAGCATCATGCCGCGAAGGTAGTTTTTCACGCAGACCGCTATACCGGTGTGCGAGTGAATTCGGGCGGGCCAGAGATCAAGGTGGAAAATCTAAATGGAGAGATTCGTATTCTTGAAAATCATGAATGACCAAACTCAGCGTTTCCCATCCCTCGTTGTGGCTGCTGCAATTCTCTGCGTTGCGTTTGCCGCCGCGCCGGCCTGCGGGCAGACGCAAACGCCATCTGGCGCGGATCGCGTTTCCGTGAATCTCAGCGATCCCGCGCGGCCCGCTTTGGTGAAGGCGAGCCTGGTCAACGGCGGAATTACCGTCAAGGGCTATGACGGCAAGGAAGTGGTCGTCGAAGCCCGCGCCCGCAACCGCGAATCGGCGCGCTCTGATTCGACCATGAAGCGCATCCCGGTTTCAGGAACGGGCCTTTCCGTGGAAGAAGAAAACAACGAAGTGCGCATCTCCACCGATTCGTTCATGCGCGCCGTCGACCTGTCCATTTCCGTTCCCATTCACACTTCCCTCAAGCTGAGTGCTGTCAACTCCGGAGACATCGTGGTCACTGGCGTGGACGGCGAATTGGACGTCAACGACGTGAATGGCTCCGTCACCCTGAACAACGTCTCTGGCAGCGTCGTCGCGCATGCCTTGAACGGGCGCCTTTTAGCTACTTTTTCGCGCGTGAATCCCCAGAAGGCCATGGCCTTCAGTTCTTTGAACGGCGACATTGACGTTACGTTTCCCGCGGATTTGAAAGCCAACCTCAGCCTTAAGTCCGATCGCGGGGAGATTTTCAGTGATTTCGACGTGCAGGTTCAGGTTTCCGCGCCGCAGCAAGTCGTCGAGGATGGGCGCGGCCACGGCGGCAAATACCTTGTCAAGATCGACAAGGCCGTGCACGCCACAATCAACGGCGGCGGCCCCGAATTACAATTCACAAACTTTAATGGCGGCATCTACATCCGCAAAGCCGGCGCCGCGCGCTGATGCCCACGCAGCCTCTCTCTAGCAACAAACCTCTTCGCCGGCCTGACCACGAAGAGAAGCCAGAGGTAAAAGCCGGTCACATCCGCATGCCTGATTTAACTCGCTTCTCGGACAAGTGTTCTTTTCGCTACAACTGCCTTCGTTCGCCGCTTGTGCTGGTCAGTTCCCTGACTGGTCGCACTTCGATACTGCCCACGCGAGCGGGCGGCATTTGCGAGGCGACTTGGATAGCCTCGTTCAGGTCGGCGGCCTCAATCAAATAGAACCCTGCCAAGCACTCCTTCGTTTCGGTGAAAGGGCCATCCCTGATGGCGACCTTTCCCTTGCGGACCCGCACAGTAGTCGCTGTACGAACGGGTTGAAGGGCCTCCGAGGCAAGGCATCGGCCGCCCTTTCGGAGCGCTTGGTCGTAAGCCATACACTCATCGTCCGTCATGGCCCCAATTTTCTTTTCTTCACCATAGACAAGGCATAGGTACTTCAATCGGAATCTCCTTCCATTCCCATTGTGGCACATAGATTCTGCGACGCCATCGACATTGCCCTACTTTACTTGGGCAAATATCCCGGCATGTAGCGACGCGCCCCGCTTCCTCAGAATGGCCTGCCAGATCGTGACGGCATATCTCCGGTTATGCGAATTATCGAGAGTTGACTGATTTGGGTCGAGCGGTTGCTTAGATTCGGAGCCGGAAGGATACTGGTCGGCATAGACAGGGAGGAAGGTATCTTGACGAAATCCCCATGCAGATCGACGGTTCTGTGCGCCATATTCGCCGCAATCCTTAACGGACAATTTGTGCTGGCGCAAGACACGAACAAATTAAAAATAGGGTTCTCCATAGAAGACACGAAGGGAGAGCGTTGGCAGACGGACTTGAACTCCTTTGAAATGCGGGCTAAGCAACTAGGGGTGGAAGTGATTTCCAGGGACGCCGGCGGAGACGCTGATCGCCAGTTCCAGCAAGTGAAGGACATGATCAAGGCAGGCATCAAAGTGCTGGTTTTGATGCCCCGCGATACCACAAAAGCAAGCCGGATGGTCGACGCGGCGAAGTCGGCCAATATCCAGGTCATCAGCTACGATCGGCTGGTCATGAACAGCGATGTCGATCTGTATGTGAGTTTTGACCGCGTTGAGATCGGCAGGATGCAAGCGGAATATCTGGCAAAACACGCGCCCCGAGGGAATTATGTGCTGATCGCGGGTTCTCCTCGTGACGAGGGTGCGAAAGCTTTGCATGACGCACAGATGAGCGTTCTGCAGCCCTATATCGACCGGGGCGACATCAAGGTGATCGCCGATGCGTATACCAAAGACTGGCTGCCTTCCGAAGCGTACCTTTTTATGTTGAAGGCGATTGATTCTACTCATGGCCAGATCGCTGCCGTCGTGGCTTCCAATGACGGATTGGCCGGCGGTGCGATTCAGGCCCTCCGCGAACATAATCTCGCCGGCAAAGTGGCGGTTTCGGGACAAGATGCGGATTTGGCCGCAGTAATATGTATCGCCCAGGGCGTGCAGAGTATGACCGTTTACAAGCCCATCGTAAACGAAGCGGCAAGAGCCGCAGAGGAAGCGGTCCGCCTGGCGAAAGGCGAAAAGGCGCACGCTGACGGAACGATTAGCAATGGCTGGATAAAGGTGCCTACCATCATGCTGAAACCCGTGGCTGTGACCAAGGACAATATCAAGACAACGGTGGTCAAAGACGGATTTCAGACATTAAAGAGCATTAACCAGGCATTGCCGGCGGACCAGCAGATCAAGTAGGCACAGCAAGCATCTTATTGTTGCTTGTGCCACCACTCGCGAAGGGACTGGCAGCGTCCCGCTGAATCCAACACGATTAGAAAAATTCCATCGAGTTTCGTCTGCAGGCCAGGCGGTACGCGGACAAAGGACGCCCGCCACCTGGTGATGCCATGCTCCGCAGTGACCGCGAGGATCTCGTAATCAAATTGGATTTTTTCTTCAGTTTTGGCTACGCCGGCCCAATATTCGTAGATCGCGGCGCGGCCGCGCAGCGGTTCGTCGAAGGGCGTCACTTGATAAGTGGCGTTGTCTGCGTACAGCGATGCGGCGGCCTCGGGGTCACGGCTGGTCCATGCCGTTCCATAAGCGGCCAGCCAATGATTGAAGGATTCTCGATCCATATCCGCTTTGTAGACTACTACACGTTATCGAGCAATCCGTTTTGGTCGCGGAAGTATAGGCTCCTGAGCAGGGACGGGTTGGGGTGTCTTAGGGGTGCTTGCCGAGAGGAGAATTGGGTATTACACTCGCGCGGCGTATTGCGCAGGCTATTCAAATGGAGGGGGAACATGAATCGTCGCATTGGTTTTCTGACAGCGGTCTTGGCGGTGGCGGGAATTCTAACCGTACGAGGAGCGTTTTCGCAACCTACGCCACAAGTGACGCGCAAAGTGATCAAGCTCGCGGGCGGACCGATAACGGCCCCGTTCAGCGACGCCATTCTTGCTGGTAACACACTCTACCTGGCGGGACGAATCGGCATTGATCCGAAGACGGGGAAAGTTCCGGAAAAAATAGAAGACGAAGCCAAACTGTTGCTCGATGGGGAAAAGGAAGTTCTCGCGCAGGCAGGCATGACCATGGACGATCTGGTGTACGTGCAAATTGCGTGCACGGATTTGTCGCTGTTCCAGAAATTCAATCCTATTTATGCGAGCTACTTCTCGACGAAAGACTATCCCGCACGCGAATTCATCGGGGCTGGATCGCTACTGGCTGGGGGACACTTCGAATTGCAGGCGATTGCGGTGAAGAAGTAATCAGGAACGCCGGGATAATTCACAAGGTTGAAAGAAGTTTGAGTCGCTGTCCGGGCGGACTCCTGTAACCTAGTCTTCGTTTCAGGAGTCCCATTGATGGAGCACTACGTCCCGATCCGCTCCTTGAGGCTTATCGGGATGTGACGGGGAGGCGGGCAGACGTAAACGCCTCCCTACCGTACCTCTTTCTCCGTCTCACATATTGCGCGCTTCGGTGATTAGAAATGGACGCGCACGCCGAATTCCAGCTGCCGCGGCGTGTACAGCGGAATGGTTGTTGAGCCTGCCGCAGAGCGAGTGATCACTCCAAACGTGCTGGGGTTGGCAAGGCTTAGAGTCGGATCCGCGAAACGCACGTGGTTGAACACGTTGGAGAATTGGAACAGGAAGGTGGCGCCAAAACGCTCGCGGAAGAGCAAATCCTTGGCGATGGTCGCGTCCACATTCCAGCCTGGCAGCCCGCGGAGAACTCCGTTGCCTCCGGCATTTGTGTCAAGGCCAGGGAGCAACGGCCGGAACTGTGCGGCAGCCGCGTTGGGATCAGCAAACAAGTTGATCCCTGTTCCTTTCAGGAGCGGGTTTGCGGGGGTGGGCGGGTTCCCGCTGCTACCGTAGTTCGTTGATGTGACGCCATAGTGCGCCGAGTTACCCGCGGTATACGGTGAAGTCAGGACGGCGTTCTCCCAGGCGTTGAGGCTGCTGCTGCAAGAGACTTCGCCCCAAGTGGACGAACATGTGGACGGCCCCGTGACACGCAGAGGAGCGCCACTATATGCGGTAAATATGGGGGCGATGGACCAGCCGCCGAGGAGGTGACCGGTGAGTCCATGCTGACTCCTGAAGTACGCCGGCTGATAGAGAAGAGTCAGGTTGTAAAGGAATCGGTAGTCGTAGGACTGCGGGCCGTAGCCATAGCTGAGGTCAAAAGGATTAGGCACGCTGAAGGAGCTAGTGGACTGCGTGGTGTCGCCGGTGCCCATCGAGCGGCTCCAAGTAAAGTTCGAGCGAACCGTCAAACCGTGATAGTTCTGACCGGTCAACGAAACGATCGCGGCGTTGTAGTTGCCCCAGCCAAGACTGGTTTCCATGAAGAGGCTATTAGCCTGCTGCTGGCTTAGCAAACTGTTTCCGAAAGTGAACGGCAGCTTAGTCCACAGATTGTAGAGCGCAACGTTCGTGATATTGCTTTTCTGCTGTCCAACTACTGCGGCCGAGCAACTGGTGAATGGAGTGCCAGTCGCCGGGTTCGCCTGGCTGCAGAAGGCGGAGGACGTCCCGCCAAGGGCCGACTCGAAGAACGCCTGAGGTTGTATCGGCTGTCCGCCCGCGATTTCAGAATAGAGACTGTCGAAAGCGTTGGCGAAGGACTGTCCTCCCATGGTCATCATCCACGGAACGGAATCCAGATCAACGGCCTGGTATTCGTTCCGGATGATTCGACCCACATAGCCGAGCTCAAGCAACATCTTGCCAGGTAGTTCCCGCTGGATGCTGAGGTCGAACTCATCGGAGCGCGACGGCCTGAAGTTGGGATCAAGCTGTGACGTATCACCCGCTTTTGCCGAGTTAATGCCGGTGAAGTTTGGTTGGGGCAACGTTTGCGCAACAGTGGGCAGCGGCGCTGTAGTTCCATCTGTGCCGATCCGGAAAGCATTCGTTGGGTCCACCTTCCCGGCTCCCAGACACTGTCCGGCCATGCTGGCTCCAGGGCATGTAATGGGCTGCAGCGGTCCGGAACCGAGCAGCGGAACCAAAACCAAGTCGACGCCATTCAACCGGCCGAAGATACGGCTCCATCCGCCGCGGATCACGGTGTGGCCCTGCCCGAATACTTTCCCGAGGACGCCGTTAGTAAAGCGTGGATTCCATGCGGCCGCCACATGCGGACTGAACCCTCCATAGAACGGGTTGTAGGGATACTTGCGGCCAGCGTTGCCAACCAATTCGTATCCAAGTTGTGGAAGGAAGACCTGGCCGTTGAGGGCCGATGTCTGGCGGTTGCGCAAGTAATTTTCCGCAGTGATCGGGGTGCCGCTCTGGTCCACGGCCATGGTCTGCATGCCGTTGGTTTCATACGGAGGCATTTCTAGTGTCCAGGCAAGCCCGTAAGTGAAAGTAAAAGTCGGCCTCATCCGCCAGCTATCGCTGAAATAGACGTTGTACGTCGGAATGATGCTATGGGCCGTCACGGGCGTGTTGGGCGGAGAATTCAACGTTAGGTTGGACCCGGAGCGCGTGTAAATGACCTGGGGCTGGGTGATGATTCCGAGAACCTGCTCATAGAGCGGCTGCCACACGCTAGTGAGCTGGGAACTGGGTAGACCGGCAGGTTGGTAAGCAGTAGGCATGGCCATGTTGGTCGCGGACGTGCCGCCGCTAACGTAGACGAGCCCTGTAAAGGTAGATACGCCATTGTCGTCGCGTTGATGTATGTCGAGAGTGTGCTGGTACAGGCCGCCGAATTGAAACAGGTGGTTGCCATGAATGAGGCTGAGGTCGTCACGAATGGCGTGGTCGTGTCCATCCCAGTAGCGCGCGCGGACATCTTGTGTGTCGACATTATAAGGGATCAGCGCATCCTGACCGCCGCCATAGGCGGTATTATGATTTGTCGAACCGCTCTCTCCTCCGATCTCAATCGGAGCGGGCAAGCCGGAGAGTTGCGGCGGGGCCAACGCCGAATTCCACTGCCAAAAATTTCGCGTGTAGCTATAGTGGAAATCGTTGGTGAAAGTTGGCGTGATGTTTGTCGTAAGCCCGGCTACGTAATAGGACGGCACGAGCGGCCGTGAAATGGCAGATTTATATTGTCCCAGCGTATCGCCTGGCAGCACGCCACCGATGTCCGTCTGGTTGGCGGTCACCGCCTGGAAGTGGTAATAGCGATAGCTGCCCATGAAATGCCACTTTGAACCGAAGTCGTGATCCATCCGGACAACACCGAAATTAGAGGTTACGGGGAGGCTGATAGGAGCGAGAAATCCCTGGGTATTCAAAGTGTCGCCAGCGCTTGGATCGTTCGGCATCGGCATTTGCGTGTTCCAGATTTTCTGGACAAGAGTATTGAATCCGATGCCTCGGGGATCACACGGACCTCCCTGGCAAGTTGCCAAGGGGCCAAGACTAGGGTTGAAATTGTATTGCGTTACGGTTCCGCTGTTATTGATTTGCACGATCCCTTGGCGCAGAAGAGCTGAGGGCACTTCTCTTTCGATCGTGGTGTTGAACGGATAACGCAAACCCTCGTAGTTTGCAAAGCAGTAGGTTCTCCCTCCCCAGAAAGAAGGGGTCAGAGGCCCGCCGAGAGAGCCGCCGAAGCGGTTCCGATGCGCGGAGGGATTTGCAACCCCCAGCCGGTTGTTATCCCAGGTGTTGGCACCGCCCACGCGGCTATCCAGGTAATACTCATACAAGGAGCCGTGGAATTGGTTAGTGCCGCGCTTGGTTACCATCTGCACTTGGCTGCCGGCCGAACTGTTGAAGTCGGCGGTCTGGTTGTTTACCGAGACTTTGACTTCTTCGATGCTCTCCACCGGTGTGGGAATTACGCCGGTAGCAGCTCCCCCCGTGGCCACCGGGTTGGGATTGGCGAGGCTTGGCGTATAAATGTTATTTGAACCAGCCATATCGTCCGAAATGTTGCCGCCGTCAAGCTGGTAAGTATTTTGATCATTCACCGCGCCCGCAGTATATCCGTTTGGCGTGACCGCGGGTTGCAGAGTGGCGAGCGCAGCTGCTTCTCTCCCGATGTTGGGCAGCAGGAGAACCGAATTGCCGTCGATCGTGGTGCCCATCGTCGAATTCATGGTCTGCAACTCGGCGCCGGGAGTGTAGGTGACTTCCACGGTTTGTGACGAGGCGCCAACCTTCAATTGCACGTTGACGGTCAGCGTGAGCCCAACGGCGACCGACTGGTCACTAATTCTCGTTTGCGAGAAACCCTCTTTGGTGACACTCACGTTGTAGGTTCCCGGAGGAACCTGCGTGAACACATATCGTCCTACATCATTTGTTTGGGTGCTTCGGGCACTGCCCGTGCTCACATCGGTGAGCGTCACGGCGGCGCCTACAACGAATTTGTCTTGTGGGTCGACAACCTGACCCGTGACAATGCCGGTTGAAACGGCTTGGCCCCGTGAAGAGGAAACATTCATGCTGCAGAAAATGGCAAGAACCACAGTTGCTGTCGCGCAAAAAAGTCGTAAGGACGCACTTCTATTTACATATCTGCCAGCCCAGTCCATATATGAATTACCTCCTGCCGAAATGGGTCCGATTGGTCAATCACCGCGGATACTCTAAGAGTGGATCGCAGACTTTGCAAAACGAAAAACTAGGTTAAATTCATCGAAATATAAGAAGGGTTCCCGTCGATACTTCATCGCCACGCCCCGTGCGAATGAGGAACTTCTATACGTTTCTTGGCGGATTACCAATCGGGAGAGAACTGTAAAAAGGAACCAGGTAATGACCTGGGTAGCGAGTGGCGCGGAGTGCGCAGAGAGTTGTGGTGCCTCTATATGGGCGCATATGTATTGCCCGTATTTAGATATATGCCCTTATATGGGCATATATGCTACTGCTATCATCTGTAGCTTCGTTCATAAGTCATTTTATTTGTGTAGGTTACATATTAAGAGAATTTATCATCAGATGGTGAACATCATGCATCTACTAGCAACCAACAGGACGGGATCAATGTTAAGGATTACAACGGAAAAGAGGCGCGGGAAGGTATTTCTCAGCGTCGAGGGTAAGTTGGCGGGGCCGTGGGTGGCGGCACTGGAGCAATGCTGGCGCGAACTGCATGCGTCGTCGTTACGCGAGAAGTTCCACGTTAATTTATGCGGCGTGAGCTTTATTGATGCCGCCGGAAAAGTGCTGTTGAAGGAAATTCACCGGCAGGGTGGACAGTTGGTCGCGGAGGGCTGCCTGAATCAAGCCATCGTGAACGAAATCGTGGCAAGCGAGAAGAAAGGTGAAAACGTGAGCACGAAGGAACGTTCCAAGGGCTCGCACATTATCTTCTACACAGTGTTTTTCGGCTTGATGTTTGGTTCGACGGTGGCGCACGCACAGGGCACAAACAAGCCGGGTTCCTTGCCCGGGAATGCGCCGACGCAGGCGCTTCGCCTAACGCTGGATCAGGCCGTCGGACTCGCACTCAAGCAAAATACAACCGCGCAAATCGCCATTTTGCAGGCGGCACAGAGCGAGCAGGACAAAAATATTTCACGGGCAGATTTGCTGCCGCAGGCGAGTGCCAAGATTTCCGATGAAGCGCAGAAAGTGAACTTGCTGGCGCAGTTCGGCGGAAGGACGCCATTCCCGGGATTTCCCAAGACTCTTGGACCGTATCAAGTGTTTTCCGCAGGCCCGAGTTTCGGAGCACCCGTGTTCGACCTGACACTCTGGCGCAGATATCAGGCGGCGCGGAACACATCGAATTCCAGCAAGGCCAGCAGCCTGTCGACGCGGGAGCAGGTGATTCTGCTGGTGGTTTCCCAGTACATCGGGACGCTGCGCGCCGTAGCGAATGTGGAAGCCTCGCAATCGCGCGTGAATCTGGCACAAGCGCTTTATGACCAAGCCGCGGACTTGCAGAAGGAAGGCGTAGGCACGGGAATCGACACGCTGCGCGCCAACGTGGAATTGCAGAACGAGAAACAGCGGCTGATTGAAGCGGAAAACGACCGTGAGACGTCGCTCTTCGCCCTGAGCCGCCTGTTGAATCTCGATCCGCGGCAGAGTATCGAGCTGGCAGACTCGCTGACTTTCTTCGACACACCGCAGCCGGAAGTGGAGCCGAGCATCGAATTCGCGTTGGCGGAGCGGCAGGAGTGGAAAGCGCTGGAATCGCAGATCAAGGCCGCCGAATTTCAGAAGAAAGCGTCGCAGGCTTCTCGGCTGCCCTCGCTGAGGTTCGACGGGGATTTCGCGTACGTCGGAACGTCCGGAAACACGGCTCTCCCTACGTACACCTATCAGGCTAGCGTGAATATGCCGCTTTTCACCGGCGGGCGAATTCACGCGCAGATAGTTCGGGCGGACCTGGAGATCAAGAGGCTGGATCAACAGAGGGATGACCTGAGGAACCAGATCGCGCTGGACGTGAAAACGGCACTGCTGAATTTACAATCTGCGCGGAATGAAGTGCAAGTGGCCAACCTGGGCGTGCAGCTTTCGAAAGAAGAAGTGGACCAGGCGCGCGACCGTTTCAAAGCTGGCGTGGCGAACAACATTGAAGTCATTCAGGCGCAGGACTCGCTGTCGCGCGCAAACGACAACCAGATCGCGGCGCTATACCGCTTTAACCAAGCGCGCGCGGACTTGGCACGTTCGACCGGCCAAATGGAAAAGGTTTACGCAAAGTAATTCGGGGGAACCATGAGCGTCGAGATTGAAGTCGGATTCGAAAACGCGACAAAAGTGCCGCGTGGCCTGGAAGAGCTGTCTCTGGAAGAGACGCCGAAAGGGTTAGCGAATCCCAAGGCGAGGCGGCTGCTGATCGGCGGCGGAGCCGTGGTGCTGGCCGCGATCGCGGGGCTCTTCGCTTATTACCGCAACCGCGAGACGACGGACGACGCACAGGTGGACGGGCACATCACTCCGATGGCGTCGAAAGTGTACGGGCGCGTGGCGCAAGTGCTTGTTGATGACAACCAACCGGTGAGAGCGGGGCAAGTGCTGGTGAAGATCGATCCGCGCGATTACCAGGCGGCGTTGGACCAGGCCAAGGCGTCGCTCGCGCTGGCAGAGAGCGAAGCGCGTTCCGCGGGAGTGGATGTTCCGCGTACGCGGGAAAATGTGGCGAGCGGAAATTCGAGCGCGGATGCGCAGTTGCTTGGCGCGCAGGCGGATTTGGCACGCGCCAAGGCTACTTACGAGCAAGCGCAGACCGCAGATTTGGCGTGGGCGCAAGCCAACGTGGAGAAGAGCCGCGCGAACGCCGAACTGGCAAAGGCGGACCTGGCGCGCTACTTGCCGCTAATGGAGAAGGGCGAAATTTCGAAGCAACAGTACGACGCGGCGAAGGCCAACGCGGATGCCAGCGCGAGCGCGCTGAAAGCGGATCAAGAAAAACTCGCGCAGGCG
>MNDE01000191.1:0-40520 GCA_001914785.1 Acidobacteria bacterium 13_2_20CM_57_17
CAACGGGAATGGCGCTGCCAATGGGGTTTATGCGTATGGAAATGGGACGGTTTTTCCTACCTCGACGACCCAGGCGAACTACTGGGTGGACGTGGTCTTCAATGCAGCAGGCTCCGTGGCAGCGGCACCAACGATCTCAACGCAGCCGGGGAACCAGACCGTGGTGGCAGGGCAGTCAGCGACGTTCGCGGTATCGGCTGGGGGTTCGGCACCGCTGAGTTACCAGTGGCAGAAGAACGGGGTTAACATCGCGGGGGCAACATCGGCGAATTATACGACGCCCGCGACGACCACAACGGATAGCGGCTTGACGTTCCGAGTTGTCGTGAGCAATACGGGGGGAGCAGCGACTAGCACGGCCGCAACCCTGACTGTCGCCGCGGCTGGGGGACCGGGGATTCAGTTGAGTTCCAGCGCAGTGAACTTTGGAAATGATCCGGTCGGCACCAATATGTCCCAGGCCGTGATCGTCACAAACACGGGGACGGCCGCTTTGAACGTCACTCAAGTGACAGCGTCAGGCTCCACGGCATTCACGGTCGGTGGGCTATCACTGCCCATGAGCGTGAGCCCAGGCCAGAAGGCCACGATCATGGCGAACTTCCTGCCAGCGTCGATTGGGACCGCTTCGGGCAGCCTTTCTATGGCGAGCAACGCATCCGCCACCCCCACTTCGGTAGCTCTCAGCGGTTCGGGGATCGCCGCCACTTACACGCTGAACGTCAGCGCGACAAGTTTGAACTTCGGCAACGTCACGATTGGCACGTCTTCCACTTCGCAGAACGTCGCGGTGACCAACACAGGCAATTCCAAAGTCGGAATTTCACAAATCTCAGTGAGTGGGACAGGATACTCAGTTACGGGCGGAAGCGCTCCGGTCACACTCTCTCCGTCGCAGACCCTCACTCTTACAACGCAATTCCATCCGACTGTGGCTGGGAGCGCTAACGGTAGCATCTCGATCGCGAGCAACGCGACAGGGTCGCCTGCAGCGGTTTCTTTATCGGGAACTGGAGTGGTGGCGGTTCAGCATTCTGTGACTCTGACTTGGGGCTCCAGTCCCTCCACGGTTTCTGGATACAACATCTACCGCAGCACGGTGAACGGGAGTTCGTACATAAAGATCAATTCATCGATTTTAACTAGACTCAGCTACAACGATGCGAGCGTGCAGAGTGGAACCACCTACTATTACGTGACAACTGCTGTGGACTCTGCCGGGAATGAGAGCTCCTACTCGAATCAGGTGAGCGCCTTAATTCCTTAACCTGGGGCGGGTCCGACATGCGAACGGTGCCGAGGGTGGGGCACTTACATGCCATTGCCGGGTCTGCTTCACTTCCGGGCGGACCCGAACCCACTGACCAGTGAGGGAAGGCAAGATCGCAAACGCACGGGGCTCAACGTATTTTGCGGATCTGCGACGGTGATAGACGAGCAATGGGACGGAATAGGCAAATCGTCTGCCGAATTTGCACCGACCTATAAGTGACTGCTACAGCGGGATTTGTGAGCCTGTAGCTGATTTCCGCATTCAACGATTTAACTTTGTCCTTGCGTTCAGTAGTACCACCTGTACCATATTTGCACCTCAAACCAGTACTTTGATCGGGCGCGCTGCTTATAGACTGCCCTAGGGGGAAGGAGCCTAGTGTAAGGAACCGTGCTCAAATCAAAAAGAAACACAATCCACTCGAAACCCGCTACAAACGCTGATTTTTCGAAGCCCGGCACAAACTTTGCGCTGGTGTCCTTCGGGATGCTTCTGGCCGTGGTCTTAGTCAGTGGATGCAGCGGTACGGTGGGCAGTACCCAAGCTACAAATCCACCACAACAGACGTACAAGATCTCAGGTACGATCACTCCCGCGGCAGGCGGAAGCGGAGCGACTGTTACATTAAGTGGAGCATCGACTGGTACACAAACGGCGGACAGCTCAGGGGATTACGCTTTCGCGGGACTGGCGCCCGGAAACTATGCCGTAACCCCGAGCAAGAAAGGATTCACTTTCAGTCCCACCAGCCAAGGCGTGACGCTTAGCAATGTCGACGTCACAGGCCTGAACTTCACCGCCGCCGCACAGCAGGCGCACACCGCAACCCTGAGTTGGGTGGCGAGCACATCGGCCGTGACGGGCTACTACGTCTATCGGGGCACGGTGGACGGTGGGCCTTATACTTTGCTTACTTCGTCGCCCGTGGCCGGTCTTACCTACACAGATACGACAGTGCAAAGCGGTCAAGTCTACTATTATGTGACTACTTCAGTAGACGTCACCGGAAACCAGAGTGGTTTTTCGAACCAAGTGCAAGCAACAATCCCTTAATTCGGATTGACTCTATGATGAAGGCACGATGGCGCGGACCTGATTCGAAGACCCGCTTTCGTGGGCATTGGCATCGACTGCCGTCACTTGGTAGAAGTAAGTGCGCCCAGCTTGCACTGAAGAATCCTTGTAAGTGGCCTCTCGGATGGGAGACGAATTCAGTTTCTTGAACGGCCCGGCGGAATTCTCTGCCCGGTATACGTTGTAGCCGACAACAACTGAGGGACTGGCCTTCCATGTCAGAACGGCATAGTGCCCGCTGGAAGGCGCACCTTGTTTCTGTGAGAGCCCGTCGCCTTGGCGCGAAGTCCACAAGGCGACGATGACAACGAGGGCTATAGCGGTCGTTATCGCTAAGGGCACCAAGCGGGCTGGACGGGGAAACCGAGTCACAGAATCAACCCTGGGGCATGACCTGTCCGGAATGATACCGAGGGCATGCGACACGTAACCGGGTTGGATATACCAATTCGGTCGCTTTCGAGGATCATCAGGGTACCAGTTATGGTGCATGCGCGTCCAATCTCGCTGCCGGCGTCACACGACGGGAACTCGCCATCTAATAGTGCACTATTTCTATGGAATCTGTCTTGCGAGGTTGAAGTTGTGTGTCCCCGTAGGGCCTGTACTTTCGTAAGAGAAAGCCCGACGCGAATTCGCTCCACAGTCCCACAAAAACTTCATGGTTCCGCCGACTGCCTCCCATTCACTGATGTCTTAAGCTTCGTCGTGTGGGCGGGAATTTTGAGCACATCGAATCCGGCCCGCAATGCCGCAACTGCTCTACCCGCCCGATTGGTTGCAGTAGGGAATTACTTGAGGCCATTTGCCGAAGGATGCAAACGGCCGGCCTCATCATTCCCGTCAATCCAAGAATCTAAACGACATAGAACATGGAATTTCAGACGACCAAACATCATTGAGAGTGGGTACTCGAACGAAGTTCTTTCCGCCGTACCTACTCCGTAGTGGCACACGGTGGGCGGCCGTTGTTAGCCCTCTAGCCACATTGGGCTGAGGATGGTTTGGAAAAAAATGGGTAAAGGAACAAAATGTATATTCGACACATGAAAAGACTTCTGATTTGCTTCATCTTACTTTCCGTGACGCCGCTCGCCGTTCGCGCGCAGCAATGGTCCGGAATCATTGATCGCAGCCGCGCTGTTGACTGGAGTACGGCGGGCGTCGCTGGTGGCATTCCATCGCGCACGACGATCTGCACGACGTTGGGCACTGTGGGGCAACTTGCAAGCTTCGCACAAAGTGTCGGGCTGACTCAGCTCAACAGCGCCATCGCTTCTTGCCCGAGCGGACAAACAGTACTTCTGAATCCAGGGACCTATACGCTTGCCGGTGGAATTACCCTCAGCGCGTCGAATATAACACTGCGGGGTTCCGGGGCAGATCAGACGATCTTGGTAACCGGGGGCGGGGGAGTAAATTGTTGGGGTCCAACCGCTAACATTTGCGTTCAGGGATCGTTCAGTTGGAGTGGTGGTCCCCAAAACACTGCAACTTGGACGGGGACTACCGAAGGTGGAGCGGGTGTTTACCCGCGAGGAGCTACGCACCTCACCCTGAGCAGCATTCCTAATCTCGTCGTCGGCAATACGATTATTCTTGACCAGGCTGATGACGCAACAGATGGATTCCCGGCTACTGGTGATATTTTCGTATGTGGAGTTGCCGGATTTTGTGTAGGGCAAGGAACGCATGCGGGGCGCGCGGGCCGTGGTCAACAGCAAACGGTAACTGTGACAGGCATCAGTGGTACGACCGTCACGATTTCCCCAGGGCTGGCAATGCCCAACTGGAGAGCAAGCCAGAATCCCGGAGCATGGTGGGCGAACGCTGTGGTCAGCGGCGTAGGTATTGAGAACCTAACGCTCGATAACAGTACAGGGCTTGGGGCGCTGTGCAGCGGTTGCGGAAACGTGACCTTCTTCAACGCTACAAACTGTTGGATGAAGGGGGTGCGTAGTATCGAGCATAACGGTACCGGTGGAAGTCCTATGCAGTCCCATGTGCGCCTCATTCAAACTTCTCAAAGCACTATTCAAGATAATTATCTCTACGGTAGCGACAACTCGTCTCAGAGTTACGGAATTGAGCCTTTTGAAAGCAGCAACCTTCTTATTCAGAACAATATCTGCCAGCACGTAACTGCATGTAATATTCCCAACGGCCCAGACAGCGGCTCGGTAATTGCCTACAATTTCGTGATTGACGATAACTTCACGGCAAACGGAAGCGCCTTGAATTGGATGCAGACGGGTCTATGGCACGAAATCGGCCAGACGATGGAGCTATATGAAGGCAACTCTGAATTGGGTTTCGGCGTAGACAATATCCATGGCACGCACCATTTTGGGACTTACTTCCGAAATCACTACTATGGCGATATCTGGAACAACCCGACCAAGACCAACAACACCGAGCTCGTTGAACTACGGAAGTATGCTCGATTCTTTAACATAATCGGAAACGTTCTCGGTCGCACCACCGACAACTACTACAACACTTACCAGGGCACCAGCGCGACCTCAATTTTCAACGTAAACGGTGATTCGGACGGCGAGAACGGCGAGTCCTTGGCAAACGATACACGCGTAGCGGCAACACTCATGCGCTGGGGGAACTACGATACAGTTACAGGTACGGTGCGCTTCAGTGCATCGGAGGTTCCCAGCACAATTACGAATTACCCGAACCCCGTCCCGGCGAGTACAGCTTTGCCGCCCTCGTTTTACCTGAGTAGCAAGCCCGGCTGGTGGGTGTTTCCCTCAGGAACCGCCGCACCCTTTCCTGCGATCGGCCCGGATGTCGCGGGAGGTAATGGACCTGCCGGGCATTCCTATTATACTCCGGCCGAGAACTGCTGGTACAACGTGATGCATGGTGTGGTGGGGGTTAGCGGCTTACTGAGCTTCAATGCCAATAGCTGCTATTATCCGAACGGTTCAACAGCTCAACCCGCGGCACCAAGCAACTTGCAGGTAGTTGTTCACTGAACGGCACGAATTCGCTTGAGGGTTCGCGGCTGGCCGCGAACTCTCAGCCAAACGCCCGGCGACCCAGCGGAAGCGAAGAGTCCCACTTTTTGAAGTGTGAAATTGACGCGAAAATGTCTAGCACGGAGGCCGCGGTCCAAAGACAAGTACAGTTGCACCTGTTATATTGTCTTCAGCCTTCTCCGCAACCGCGAACTCCCTCTCGATAGTGGTTACCATTGCCTGCGGCCTATATTTGGTCTTACCATCACACCCGGTGGCTATCCTGACGACGAAAACTCCTCCGTCTCTGAGATACTTTGAGTACCTGTCGAGGATCGTCTTCACCCTGCTCAGTGGGACATGGTACATGGATTCCCGAAAGAGGATTACGTCGAACTGTTGTGTTGGTACGTACGTAAGGAAATCGCCCAATACAAAAAGGTTCTTGTCTGCTCGACTGTTCTCGAGCGTCCGTCTCCTCGCTTTGTCCAAGGCTGCCTCAGATATGTCCACGCCGACGTAGAACCGGTACGCACCCGCGGCCAGTTCGTTCGCAGTATTGCCTGGGCCGCAACCCAGATCCAAAATACTACCGCCGCGGAGATACCGATGCAGGTGCGGGTACACGCAGTCGCCGACAGTGTCATCGATGAAGTTCCATTTGCCTCCTGAGAATTCCTTGTCCCAAAGGAGCTTCTTGATATTTGAAGGGCCATAGCTCTTGAGGAATCCGCCCATGAAGGTTAGAGTGCGTCGTGCAATATTCATGTTCTTTTCTCCGTCTGAAGGTTATCCGCATGAGGGCGGACTACTCTCTGTTCCGTGTTTTTCTCTGGCGCGGACACCTGAACCGCGATCCTGATTTTTTCGGGTTGAGCGCCCTTTAGCAAATCTGCATAGGCGCTCAAAGTCAAATCGCTAACTTTGTCCCACGAATGCCGAGCGTTGGCGTAATCTCGTATCTCTTGGCGACGATTGTCTAAACCCTTGTGAAGATCACTTGCGAAATACGTCTCGATGGCCTCGGCCAAGTCGACCGGATCAGCTGGCCTACAAAGGAACCCTGTCTTGCCTTCGATAATGTCTTCCCTGAAAGACCCCACGTCAGTGGCGATTACAGGCAGGCCGAAGCTGTATGCCAAGAAAAGTATCCCGCTTTGGAAAATATGCTTGTAGGGCAGTACCAAGACATCCGCCGCCTTGAAGTACATCTCCACTTCGTCGTCGGGAATGTATTCGATCCTTAGTCGCACTTGTTCTTGGATGCCGAAGCTATTGATAGCTTCTTGAATTTCAGCAATGTACTTCTCGCACCCTCCTCTTGGTTTCCCGGCAATAATGAGGAGACAGTTCGCATTTCTTGTCAAGATTCGTTGAAATGCAGCGACTAGGAATTCAACGCCTTTGTAGGGTCCAAGGTTGCCAAAAAACAAGATCGCATTTTGTCCGTTAGGAATGCCCAGCCGCTGCCTTGCCTCGACGTTGGTAAGTTCCGTGTTAGGGACAGCATTGTTGATTCCATAAGGAATCACGGCGACGGCTCGCTCAGGAACACGAAAATCTTCAACGAGCTCTCTCTTCATCTTATTCGTATGAACGAAAAAATGATCAGCAAGCCGGTATTGAAAGCTCAAAGTAAGCCGATTGAGCAGGGAATCGTTCGAATCCCGTTTTCCCGCATTAACGTTGTGCAAGGTGAGAACGATCTTCTTCCCGCACAGTTTGTAGTACAGCATGAGCAGCGTTCGATCAAAATACTCAAGCTTGTAGTTCCACAGGATGTGAAAGATTCTAGGTTCGGCCGCGGCCGCGTAGGGGATCAACCGGGCATAGTACTTTAAGATTCTAAGCGCCTTCCGCGCCAACCCGGCATTCTGTTTCTGGGAGCCCCCGAAGTTGAGAAAGTTCAACTGCGGGTTTGCATGCAAGTCAGGGCTATCAATTTCATCGCTGCCGATGATATCTAATCGTAGGCCCTTTGAGATCATCGCCCCGACCAACCCGAACGCATACTGGCCGTCTCGGCAGCCGGTAAGTAACCCAACCTTGATTTCAGTTCCTAACATAGACACCCAATCACGCGGCGGATTGTACGCGATGGTGATTTGCCGCGGGAAACCGATCTCCTTCCGCAAGTTCGAAGTCTTAGTCTGCGCCAGGCGAAAGTGAACTCGTGACCGCGGCAGACGGGATGACCCCAACAGGCCGATGTACGGAGCGCCGCGGCAACAGATCGCTGATAAGACGAGCCGTTTGGTAAATGGGCCCAAACCCCCGATGAAGCGCGACCACAGCACTGATATACAGCAGCAAAAAAAGTAGAGAAGTTGAGAGAAACCGGGCAAATGCACCTAGGGCGCCAGGAGTGGCTTCAAATTGAACCATATGAATTAACCAGGCCGTAGTACACGCGGCCACCACGGAAGCGACAAAGAATTTCCAGATAATGGCGAAGATGGGTGCGACGCCTAGGTTGATCGGCCCTCCAGCGTACCGGAAGGCCGGAAACATGAGAATGAAAAAGGAGACAGTCCAAGCTAAGGCGATTCCCTTGGGTCCCCACGGGAGGGCGACGAAGAAAAGACACACCGTGCAGAGAAACTCTATCACGCCCCAGCGGAACCAGCGGTCCGGACGGCCAACTGAAAGGTGAATCCAACCGTGCGTGTTGTAGAGCAACATGACACCGATGCCGGGACCAAAAAACATAAAGATTCTGCCAGCCTCTTCCCAATGCTGACCCAAGAAGAGTCGAATCAGGTCTCGGCCAACCAGCGTAAGGTCTGCGCCAACGGCCATGCCCAAGAAGGACAAGACCGAAATGCCGGCTAAGAGGTAGCGCCGGTACTGGTCGAACTCACGGTTAAAACGGCTAAGAGTGGTTACGACGACGGCCGAAATCGGGGACAAGAGCTGGCAGAGAGGCAGGAAAAAAATGTCGAATGCCTTCTTGTAAAATCCCAACGCCTGTGCGCCAAATCGCCAGCCAACGAGAAGATTGTCGGTGTTGAGCGCGAAATAGTTAAAGCTGAAGTGTGAATAGACGTTGGTTGCGAAGCGCACGGCCGCGCCGGTACCGGGAACACGGCGGGGAAGACCGGGAGTCCAACGGCATAGGATCCAGGCGCCAACGGATGTGCTGATCTGCTGCGCAACATAACCCGCGACCAATGCCCAATAGCCCCAGCCTGTAAGGGCAAGAGTGATCGAGACTGCTACAGATGCCACGCGACTGACGATGTTATTCGCCGAAACGGCTGTGAACCGCATGGCGCGGTTGAGGAGAGCCACGTGAATCACCGAGAAGCTGCCTGTCACTATGGTGAGCGACATGCCTTCCACGACATGTTTGACGAGCGGATCGTGATAGAAAAGCGCTATCAGCGAACCGGATGCGGCGAACGCAATGGTCAGAAGGAGGCCGACGGCGATGTTAATCCAAAACAGATTGCTGGCCAGAGAATGCGTGACGTGCTCGCGCTGCAGGATCAACTCTGTGAACCCATTCAGGCCGAAACTACAGAGCAACAAACTAAAAGTCGTGACCATGGTTACGATGCCGAAATCGGCTGGTGTCAGCAGACGCGCGAGTACCATGGTCGCAGCGATCTGCACCGCAAAGGACATTCCTGAAGAAACGATCGTCACCCCCGCGCCACGAACAGCGGTCCTCCGCAGTCCATCTTGTTTGATAATGGGACCGAAAGTGCCGTTGGCGTCGAAAGGTTTCAATTTTCCTCCCGTGGTATATCGGGGAAAGATCTGTCTATGGCTGAAAAAACAGCGCCCCTGTTTGCCCGTAGGCCGATGGTTTCCGGCTGTTCGTCGTATAGATTCGAAGCGAAGTCTGTCGACGCGGCGGTAGCGAGGAGAAAGAAGATCCAAATAGGATCAAGCATCCTGAATCCTGCCTCGGTTATGCTGTAGAACGCTGCAGCCACAACATAGGCGACCATTAGGGCGCCGAAGGCAGAGTCGCGGCGAAAGACGGCAGTGGCGCGCCTGTAGCCGTTGACCAGAACCAGCGCGATTAGGGCCACGCCCATCCAGCCCAGATTGAGATAAACCTCGATGTAGCCGTTATGCGCCTCATTGGGACGAAAGACCGGAAAAGCGTTCCACATCGCCTCAAGCCGCGAACCGAGCCAGAAGCTTTCAAAGCCGGCGCCCAACACCGGGTTGGGCGTCATCGGAATCACGGCTTCCCAGATCGCCGAGCGTCCAGTCAGGTTTGTTTGCCTGCCCAATGCGTGCACGACGCTCGCCTCGCTACCGAGCGAAATCGTGAGACCGCCGGCGAGTAAGATGCCGAGAACAAGTGCATGCACAAAGGCGGGGCGAGATTTACTTTTGGACAGTCCTGTCGCCAGCATCAACCCCGCCCCGAGCGCAAAGCAGACCACAGACGTGGCGGAGTGGGCTATCATCAAGAGCGTCAAGCCAAAGGCGAGGAGCGTACCCTGAGCCAGCAGGTGCCGGCCGCGGTTAAGCTGGTCGCCATCTCGAAGCAGCGTAAGAATTCGCCACAGCGCACCGAGCGACAAGACGAAAGTCGTGACGCCCAACATATTCTTGTCGGCCGCCACACCAATATTCATCTGCGTCCCGATGAAGGGGTCATAAGCGCGACCCAGATCGCCGAAGTACTTGATCACAAGCAGTGAGGCAGGCATTAGAATAAACCCTGTGCGTGAAAAGAGGCGCCTAAGTGCCGCAAGCGGATCGGCATCGGTTACGACGATGAGAACCATCACTAGGTCGCCGAGGGCCTTGGTCCAGCGCTTGAAGGCTATATCGGGGAAATCCGACCAAAGAATGCTAAAAAGGCAGTAGAAGAAATACACCAAGATAGGCCAACTCGCCCTGGGGAGAACGCTTGTCCGCCGACTCCGGTGGATCAGCACGAGCATGCCGAGGGCCATCAGAATTAGGAAAATGAGCCGATCGAAAGGGCTGCCGTCGACAAGCTCCTTATAAGGCGGGCCGAAATGCGTGATTCCTAGCCAGATGGAGACGGGTCTTGATCCCACGATCCATAGCCAAATGACCGGCAACCAGAGGGCCTTGGACGTGCGAACGGAGCCATCACGATCAAGAAAAAAAAGGCCGACAATTCCGAGTGCATAGACGATGAGAGCAGTCCAAGAACTCATTCTATTCGCTCTGGACGCTTTGGGGTTTGCACGGTGTGCTCATCTGTGGTCAAAGAAGAGCCGGTGCAACAGTTCCAAGGAGAGGAGCTTGTGAATCTCGGTCGTATAGTTTAGCCCCCCCTTGATATGACCATTCACAACTGCTTCGACTCTTTTTGGGTTTAGGAACGGCCTGGAAAGTGTCCTTGGATCGAGCAACATATCCCGAACATACTTGGAAAGAGCGTCTCGATACCACACACGAAAATGGTAGAACTTGTGCCTACCAAGGAAAAGCCGCTCAAGATGCAAGGGGGAAAAGAGATGATCGACACGGGCGAGCCACTGAGGCATGCCATAGTCGTACGCGTATTCGGCCTTAAACGTGAACTCGAGAAGTCCACGTGAAACTGCCCTGGAAATACGCCCTGAATTACCTCCGAAACCGCGATCGGTCCGGATCTGTGCGAGAGCCGGGTTGCCGTCGCGGATGAGACGCAGCCGAATGTCTTCGTTACTCGCTCCGTTATTGTTGGGTGCCCGGAACGCTGTTCGGACGAAATCGTTGTCGAGGTACGGCGATCGTACTGTTAGTTGACTTCGCTCCAACGCAAGTATTCCTTGGTGGTACCAGGGGGATTGTCGGAAAGCGACGAACGTAACAGGATGCTCCTCGCGCAGCGACCAATAGACATTCTTGGCTTGGTGAACGTAGGAAAGAAACTCGGGACGGTACAGCCCCTGTAAGGGTTCCTGGGGCTTGAACATCACTCCATGACGGATAATTTCACTGCCGTAAGTTCCCACGATTTTCGTGGGGGCGATTCCGCGGGCCTTCTCGCTAAGATAGAGGTCGGAAGAACGGCAGAGATCGACACCTCCTTCGGTTAAGTAAATGCTGCGCTCGGCGTAGTGGGGAAAGCGTGCCAGGAAGTCGGCCCCTGCAGTTATGACCTGATGCGATTGCTGGCATACGCCCGCGATCTTTCTTGCTACTTTTACGTCCTGAGACTCACGAAGCCCTCCGCCAAACGTGTAGCTCCGGAGCGAGTGAGGTTCAGGCTTCCTCCAAGCCATGATGACGCGCGTGTCCAATCCGCCTGTAAGGGAGATGCCAATGGGCTCGTGGTCGTTGAAGTACCGAGGAAGGTTTCGAGAGAGGACTTGGCAGAGCTCTGCATAGTAAGAGCTCGGATCAAGGAGAGGTTGCTCCTCCCATTCTTTGATCTTGAAGTATGTATCCTTGCGTTCGATCGCGCCGTTACGGAAGACCCAGACCGAACCACCCGGAAGAACATGGATTTTGTTGAATATTGTTCGGCCCCCCAGCACGCAGCTGCAGGCCACGAACTCTCCAAGACCTTGGGGGTCGGGCGTCCGGAGCTCAGGACGCACAGCCAGAATGGCTTTGGCTTCGGCAGCGAAGTAGAACGCGTCGTTCGATTGGTGATAACAGACCGGGTGCATTCCAAAGCGGTCATTGAATAGAGTTGCCGTTTCACGCGTGCTATCAGTCACGAGGCCGTGGAACATTCCGTTTAAGGCAAGCGGAAACCTCTGATCTTCCTCGTACAGATGTACTAGATATGAAGAACCATTTGGTTCGACTGAATGCCCTCGTTCCTTGAGCTGGCGTGCGATCCCCGGTTCTGAGTACTCCTCCCCGGAAAAAACAAGAAAGATACTCTGCTCTTCGTTGGAGAGCGGCATCCTATCCGAGAAAGATTTCTCCCGAACTGTCCACCCCACGTAAACGCCCATGGACTCATCGATCCAGATGCCCTTTCTGTAAAAAGGCTCATGCCGAATGGCCTCAACCATCCGCAGGAGCTGCGGTTCGGCCCATTCGCGGTTCCTTTTTGTAACAAGACCAACGATTCCCGGCATGGTTTCTTTAGTCCAAGAGCGCTTCTGGCGCTGATTGAAACCTGCGGTTGTACCAGCTCTTGCGAAGTTCGCGGAGCTTTTCAGCCCAGAGTTCTGGAAGTCGGTCAACCATTCTGTGGTGCAGGCCGAGGTGCAAAGCAACCGATCCAAGCGGGTTCAGAGGGACATAGTAGCGCGGGAGGTCAACGCGCTTGAAACCATTCCGCGCTTTAAAATCACTGAGAGCGCTCTTAGTCTTCTTTGGGTACGCAAAGTTAGAGTACACAAGGTAAGGGATTCTCCGAGCAGCGCAGGACCTAACGGCCCCGGCGATCAGCGCGTTCGTTGGAGCTTTATCCCTGTGCCGAATCATAGAGATAATGTGCATCATATTGGCTTGTACCTGATGGTCGTCAAAAGTTAGTTTAGTGAAACCAATCAATTTCCCCTCAAGAAAGGCTCCTATGAAGAAGCTGCTGTCGAGATAAGTTGCCGCTTCCCTGTGCACGGTGGCGAAGTCCTTACCGTAATGGAGAAACGGAATTCCCTGGCGCACGGGAGACTCGTTGTAAATCTCCCAAATTCCTCTTACAAGGAACTCATTGAAGGGCACCTCTTGGATTACGACGCCCTTCTTCTCAGCTTGCTTAGCTTTATTACGGGCCTTGAAACCGATCTGTTGATTCCACCAGTGCTCGAAAGTGGACACTGGCAACGCAGCCAAGTTGTCCCACTCCATCGGGTATTGGTACTTCGGCTGAGGGTCGGTAAGCCTTTGCATAAACGTAAAGAGGTCAATTCGTGTGCCGCAATTCCTTAGACCGTCCAGCGTGGCCTCGGGGTCGTCGAGAAAGTGATACTTGTCAGCGTCGAGCCGAGCGATTCTGATGAGCCGCCCGTCAATTCTGATGTGTTTCCCACACGCTTTTTGGAGTTGCATTTCAATCCCTCGGGTATTCTCCTGCCGCGGACATGTGCTCAGAGTCTGTGTTTATTAAACAACCAGAGTATTCACGGCAGAGGTAAGTCGTTGTTGGGGCTGCGAACCTTCCATGGGCAGTTGAGCGAAAATGGCATCCATGATCTTAGCGGTCAAAAGAATTTCTCTATACGGGATAGGTACGGGAGTTTGCTCGACGATCGAACGATAGAATGATTCGATCAGATACTTCATGCCCGATTTCATGTGGAAATCCTTTACCAGGAACCTCCTTAGATTTGTCCCAAGATTCTCAAGACACTGCCCCGCAAGCATTGCAGGCGGCAGAAACTTTTCCACGTAGCTCTTGTATCTGGGCCCCCGAAGTTTGATAAGCGTTTCTTGATCTTGATTCAGTACGAGACCATTCTTGGGGCCATAAACGCGAAACTGGTGGAGAGCCGGACGCATCTGCGATGAGAAAGTGAAGTACGCGGTAGTACGTTCTTCATCAGAGATAATAACTCTCAGCTCGTCGATGATCTCAGATTCGCCCAGGCCTCTAAGAAGTGGGCTTACAAAGCCATAGGCCAATACCTGGGGTGAAGCACTCGTCATATACTCCGCGATCCTGGCAACGCCGTGGCTGATGATGTTATGAAGTAGTTTCCCTGGCAGTCTTCGAACCCAATGATTCTTGTCGCTGAGCAGGGCGCCTGCATACCCCGACCGTCCAAGCTCGTAGCAATAGTAGCTCTCCATATGGACCGGAGCGCCGCCCAAAAAACCGCTCTGTACAAGAGTCCTCATGCGCCGAGCGACATGGCTGAATTGATCATCATGTCCTGCGGTTACTTTGAGGCCCCGCTCGTTCGCTAGGGCAATGAGTCTTCGAGCCTGACTCTCGCTGATTGCAAAAGGCTTCTCCACGTAGACGTGGCATCCCCATTCAAGACAAATCTTGGCAATATCGAAATGGCTTTCCGGGGGTGTTATGACATGAACGACGTGCGGCTTGGCTTCACTCAAAAGTGTGGTCAGGTCGCTGAAATACTGCTTTACAGGGAACCTTTCGTATAGCTGCTTTGCCATTAGCGGTTCACGGTCACAGACCCCAACGATTTCGCATCCTTTGACCCTTTGAATCTGGGAAGCATGGGAATCCGCGATTTTCCCGCATCCAACAATGGCAACTTTAAGCACTTTGTACTCTTCTCCTGCAAGCCTCGAAATATCGCCTGAATCCGTCCTGCGTAGCAACCTTCTGCATCCAGCCCAATCGCATCTTTATTTTTGCATTGCTGTAGCGCGACTTTTTCCAATACGAATGCCATATCCTGCGATTGAACGTGGGTTCTAACTGTCCTTCAGACCACTTCGAATAGAGCTCCCACAGATAGCAGAGCCCGTAACTAAGAGCGTGAGGGACATAAATTGACCTGAAGCGTTCAACGCTCCGTTTGTACAGGCGCAGGAACTGCCTGCTGGAGGGAAGATTGTCGTCCACTACGTTGAAGACCTCGCCATCCACTCCTTGCTTCAATCCTGCAAGAGCGATAGCATCCGCGCAGTTATCGACATAGGTAAATGGAACCCTATTTGAACCACCGAGGTGCAAAAAGACACCAAACGTGCCGATCCCCACGCGGCCAGTGATGCCCTCATTTCCAGGACCATAGACGTACCCGGGCCTGACGATGACGTAAGGGAGACCGAACTTCTTGCCATATTCGGTGACTATTTCTTCTTGCTTGACCTTGGCGAAGCAATAGGCGTCTCCCCGCTGAGCAGGATGTTTTTCAATTGGACAGGATTCATCCAACAATCTCCACGTCGGTTTTTGCATATTGGTGTAAACCACAAACGAGCTAACGTTAACGAAACGCAGAAGGCAGCCGTGCAGGAGGGACGCTTCGAGGAGATTACGCGTCGTAACGACTGAGTTCATGAAAGCGTCAGGAAAAGACTTTTCGCCCCTGGCCGCAGCCAAGTGAAAGATGACTGCCACATCTTTTGTGGCAGCGGCGCAATCCTCAGGGGACAGAAGATTGCCTTTGAACACTTCAATTCGCGCCCTGTCGCGGTGAAGATCAGAAAGGGCTTCGATCCGCCCCCCTGCGCTGGAAGGCCTGGCAAAACAACGCAAGTTGCGGTATCCACCATCCAGGAGGTTTTCGACGAGCCTCGACCCAATGAATCCAGCAGCCCCTGTGATCAAGATAAGGTCGTCTGGGCTGATCAAGAGAGTATCGCTTTGCATTTGGCTCATATGGTTCTGATACGCACCGACGCCAAGGGCCTATTATTGAGTTGATATGGAAAAGCGGGAATAGTAGAGGAGACGCGGAGGCATGAGTCAGTTTGCAGCTGCGACGCAAGGCGATTCCACGTGGTAAACAACGCGGTCTCCTTCAAGATTGGCATAAGCGATCCGTGCACGATCTTTGCCCTCACCCTCGATCTCCCACGAATTTCCACGACGAACCAATTTCATTTGGCTTCTTTGGCGCCACCACTGATTCACTTCTCGCGGGAGAGCCATCCAAACCTTTCCGTTGGAACTCAGCTCGGCAAGATAGGTCAACAAGGCTTTGTAGGTCTTTTGAGCGAGCGGCTCCCGAAGATAGTCGGGGTGAAGGATGAAGCTGGCCAAACCGTGTTTCTCAAGGATCAGAGTGATCTGGCGTACCCACAAGTCAATCGAATGCTGCTTCAGAATATGAAATAGAGAGTAGTCCTGTGTCGTAGTGAGTGGGAGCTCCAGAATATTTCCAACAAAAAATGGCATTACGGAACAACAGCCGCCCCTTTGACCTTCCAGGTGGCCAATATTTGGAATAGACATGTCGTAGGAGAAATCCAAGGATTCAAGCCACTCCGGATTCCTGTAGAGGACAGCAGACCGGAACCCCGCTGCATGGTATTCCCTTGCGTACTGATTGATTCGCTCGGCGCGCTGCAAGAATACCTCCCGATTGCTGAACAGGAGGCCATCGTGGTTCAAATCGTGAACGTTGATTTCAAATCCGCGGTCCCGAATGCTGCTGAGGAAGTCCGCCGACACTGGATACTGTCCTTCTGGTACCAACTGGAATGAGGCTTTGATCCCATAAGCCTCGTCCAAATCCATCAAGGTTGAGCAAAACTCAGAACCGGGTAATGCTTCCACGTCATGAGTCATGATGGCGCAACCGGAGAATCCATTCGGCCAAAACCAAATAAACGGGATCTGGTCGACGCCATGAACCTTCAGCAACAGAGCCAGAAGCTTTTCGAACATAAGCTCAACGCTCAAATCTACGGGCCAATGAGGGAAGGGAATTTGCTCCCAGTCGCCCAGACATATTCTTTGGAAATGCTTGCGCACGGATAAGGACAGCATCGGCCGCATTTTGTAATAGGCTTTCCGGATGGCAGGCGCAGAAGTAAGCTGTTTCCCATTACCATTTGAGGCTGACACATAGCGTTCATAACGCAGGTTAGAGACAACTTCTGACGGGCTGAACGGAAGTTGGAGCGTCGATCCATTGGCCGTCACCTGGTCAGATACATCGTAAAGCTCATCTGTGACAGACTTGGCCGAGTGACCGACACAGGTCCGCCCGTAGCAAATTGTGTCGGAACCAAAGTGGAAAAAGCCGTTGCTGTTGGACAATTCTCCGCTGAGACCGAAAGTAGCAAAACTTTCCGGACACCGGTAATAATCGAGAAAGGCCCCGTTCATGACTTCCCCTTGGATTGGCGCTCTTCAGTCTGCCATTTAGACTGGCGCGCTTTCGAAAATACGCCTACAGCAAGCTTCAGCCGATGTGGCGGTAAAGCATTTTTCCTGTTGCCATAAGCAGGCTATCTGGCATGCATGCAAAAAGCCATTTGGCCATTTGCATGGGATAGCCTTCCATCGCAGGCCGACTGCGCTGATTGGAAAATCTCATGTAACTCAGGATCGAGCGACGAGCACGCCAACGGTCCTTAAAAGCAACCAAACCGGCGTTCTCAATCTCCGACCGACCCAAATCGAATTCCTGGAATCCCTGTTCCTTGGCTTCCTGAATGGTCTTCCAAAACAAGAAGGGCGTACCTCCCAGATTGTTAAAATTCGGGTCGGAGGCGCCATACTTATAAACGACCGTGTCCTGGTGGGACATCGTGAGGACACTGGCGACAGGTTGCCCATTCTTCGACACCAGCCGAATGCTCAGCCGTTCGCCCAGACACGCAATCAAATTTCGAAACCAATCGATGGGTTGGGGCGGCAACTTGTGACGCCGGCGCGTCTTCAACAGCAAACGATAAAAGTTCCTCAAGAGCGCCTCGGATCGGCCCTCTTCATAAGAGAGTCCTTCGCGCTCCGCACGCCGAATTGCCCTCTGTATTGAATCTTTGTTCAACCCCCGAAAGAGAGCCCCAAGATCAGGGCGGAGATCCACAACATGCTGGAAAAAAGAGTTGCTCGTCTCAGCGCCGGACTCACCGAGAGAATCTGAGCTCGATGGACGGAGCTCGACATATTTCCAGCATTCCTTTTTCGATGCACGCACTAAGAAGCTGAAGATTTCTTGTCGGTCATGCGTACCCTCCACAAGGGGTTCACAGTGGTCTGCAAAAGGCAATGAAACCATTCGACACCCTGTCACCCAACTACTGACACGGCAGAAGACGACACCGTTCGTCAAATCAGCCGTCGGAGGCGAAGTCGTGTAAACCACTGGCTCGTATCCGTATGTTCGGTGTAAAGCCTCCAGCCAGCCTCGCGTGTGGTATATGGAAGCCCGTGGGTGTGTCCTCACGAGTTCTTCCCATCGCGGATCTTCCAGAGGATTGAAAACATGAACGGTCAAGTCAAGCCTTTAACTTTTGCTCGTGCGACAGTCTTGGATAAGGTGTTCTTAGGAGGTGATGCGGCGACCTCAATTGATTTCAAAAAGAAAGAAGCGGAGAACTTGATCCAGTTGGGAACTTTGTAAGCGACGATATCTCAGCAGGATGGAACTGGGGCAACCGTCCGCCCAAGTTTGTGGCGCTCTATGTCTACGATATCGCCTCCTCGAAGCAAACGCACGGCCAAGGAGTAAGCGGCAAATTTAACGGGCCGAAAAGAATACTTCCACATATACCCTTGAACCAGAGTTCCTCCGAATCGCATTTTGAAAGTCAATATGCCTTCCTGCTTCGAGCCCTTTTCCGGATCAATTCGAACACCAGTAAAGTTGAACTGTTTGACGCCCAATGCCCGCAGCTCCAGCATAGCCTGCCACATCAACAAGTGCATTGCCCCTTTTGCCCGTTCTGCAAGTGTGCCACCATACCAGTAATAGCCACTGTGCATGCTGAACGGCGCGACGACGCAAGCCTGTACCGCGCCTTGAAATTCGGCGACGAATATCCTGACGTTGTCGCCCAAACTCAAGAGCATTTTCCTAAACTCGTCATAATTTCTAAGATTAACGCCGGACCTATCCAATGTATCAGCGATGAGCTTGTAGGCTGCGTCGAGGTATTCTTTGCCACTCTTAATTTGCACCCCACCTTTCATGGCCTTCCGAATGTTTCGCCTACAAACCTCATGCATTTCATTCCAAAGTGCATCTTCCGACTTACTCAGGTCGCTTATGAATGTGCCGTACGGAGCTGCGAGAGCACCATTTGGGTAGGTTCGAAAAAGTGTATTATTGGACGCCGGAATGATCATGTCAGCTTGGCTGTCTCGGAAATAATCAACAACATTGTTCAAAAAGCATCTTTCCTCTTCCGCGCTAAGCGCCACCAGGGGTATTGTGTCGGTCCTAAACCTGACGATACGGAACCCAAGTTTGCGAATCACCGTATATGGCAAAATACATCGAAGTTCCTTTGAATCGTCGACTCCTCCAATCCACCCGCACTCATCGCCCGCTGCCTGCAAGAATTGTTCACAAGCGAAAATCGGCAGCCCAGAATGCCAAGCAATCTCAGTTGGCGAAGCAGCTAGAATGCGCATTTGTTCCTCAGGTTTGATCCAAGTCCCTTGAGTGCTTCCATGAACTGCGAGCTACGGATAGCGCCCGCCTAGTGTCTAACGGTCAACGTCGGTTTGCATTCAGGAATAGGCTCTTAGAGTTTTCTGCAGTACAAGCCGACCAAGTGCAGAAATATAGAGCATTTGCTCTTTCACCTCTAACCCGATTTTCTCCATCATTCGTAAGGAAGAGCGGTTTCGTACATTTACGTCCACAATTATGCGGACCGCGCCGTGAACGGCAAACAAATCTGAAACAAGTTTTTCGACCATGAAAGGCCCGACTCCCATGCCGCGATGCTTTGGGTCCGTTACGATGTCGTGAATCAGCGCTTCTTTATGCATGAGGGGCATATACATTCTGACAATCGTCGGTGCAGATCCGTTGTTAACCGTTGCCCAGATACTTCCTACTACTTTGCCGTAGGATTCCGCAAAGAAACCCAATTCTTTGCGACACAATTTGGCCTGATATTCGGAAATACAGTTCTTCTCTCGAAAATCCGCAACTCGCCAACAATTATCGTACGTGATTGGTATGCAAGAGCACGGAATCGCGGGCTCCGCCTTTTTTGGTTCACTCCCAGCAACAACAATAAAATTGTCGGTCCAGTAGATCCAGAACACCTTCTGGAGTTTCTTTATAAGGGTGCGTCTTAGTGTGGATAACAAGTTGTTCTTCCCAATTATTGGTGTGTTGAAAAGACAGTAGCTTTTTCACATCTGGAGCGTGGTTCTGGAAGGGCCTTATCTTGGTCGGCCCTTCGAAAGGCGGCGTGCGCGAGATTATTGAAAAAGCTGTGCAGTCTGTGCATCTGCTCTGCCCTCCGAAAACGAACCAGCTCGGCAGGTACCTGCTTTTCAACTCGACATACCAGCGCCCACAGAAAGCCAGCAAGGCGAAGGCCCCCCGCCAGGAAAACGGGTCGTCGTGTCATTTGATAGAAGCAACGAAAGATTTCCCACACCGGGTGGCTTCCAAGAACGAAGTCGGTTCGCCCTCCCTTAAGAGGGACAATGAATTTATTTTGTGTGGCTGTGTTCATGGGTCGATGATGAACGTAACTCTTTTCAAGAAACGATCTTGTTTGCCAACCTTTCATTCGCGCGGAAATCACGGCAACTAAGTCAATCCCTCCAATTTTCCTCGGGATGTACCCGCCGACATCTTCAAAACACTCGCGCCTGAACAATTGGATTTGGCCGGAGACATGCTCGATGCTTGTGAAACGGTAATCGTATTGAAGAGTGCCTTCCCGAAAAGGCGTTCCGGCCACCCCCAGGCGAGGGTTCTCGATAAAGTTTCTTAAGAGAAAATCAAAGTACCCCGCATCGAAAGTGACATCGGCGTCTAGATTTCCAATTACTCTGAAGTTCAATCCAGCCACTCTACTGTGGCCGGCATTAAAAGCGCCAGCCTTCCCCGCGAAGTGTCGCTCGCGACGCTCTGGCATCCGGACAAGTTCGATCCAGTCGTGCTCGACTGCATACTTGGTAACGATTTCGTCTGTGCCGTCTGTAGAGCCGTCACTAACAATGACCCATTTGAGTGGCCGGACGGTCTGCGCGATCACGGATTTGATCGTCAGTTCGATAAACTGCGCCTCATTTCGGGCAGCTGTTATGAGCACGTACGTGACACTATTTGTTTGACCAACTTTATGCTTAAGCTCTGTTAGCTCTTTGGTAATATCGCTCATCCCCCCCACTCCTTCCTGAAACGCTGTGTTTGATTCTGGATGGCATGATCAGAGCGACTGTCTATTGCGTAGACACATGCGATCACGCTCAATTCTTTGACCGCGCATACTACTGAGGCACGGAGCTTGGCTCATTTCGCTTAACATTTGTGAGTAAGCAATCTCGAAGGTCGAGATCGTTATCTTATTTGCTCGCAAGAAGGCAAGGAAATCGTCGACTGTTTGTGAATCGGTCAGATCCTTTGTGTGTCCGATCGCAACTATCGGTTTGTATGATGAAGGATCCTGCCGATCCTTCTGGATAATACGGTGCACCATTGCCGTCAGCTCTCTAAGATTCATACGGCAAAAATCAAGCTTCATGGGATACGAAAAGCGCAACAAATCACGGCCGCGATTCAGTTTCTGCATGAAGCCTTGACCGTGAATCCCAAGCCCACGAGCAAATCCCATGCGCTTCGTGGTCGGCACCCTCCACAACGGAACCATTTCGGTGTAGATCGGCACCTCCATCCACGACCCTCGTGCATCGGACTGATTCACGTCGCTACTAAATTTCCAGTAATAGCCATTTCTTGAGGCACGGCGATAGTCAAGAGTATGGTTGTGCTGGAGTCCCCCTTTGAAGACCGAAGAATCTATTTGGATCCCGTTTTCCGCTAGAACGCTTGCCGCAGTTTCGGTTGGTTGGAACAGCCAATTTCCAGCACGAAAGGACAGCGGAGTGAATTCTGGTTGTCCGACGACCTTGCGCAAATAGTGCAGAGAGCGGTCAACAATTTCAGAAATTCTCTTTCGTGGCAAAACGCATAGGTTATATTCTCCATAATCGAGAACCCACTTGTCTTGCTTGCGCCTGGCGTTGCACCACTGCGGATGAAGGTGCAACGCAATTTCATGATTGTTCCGATATAGATCCTGTATTTGCTTCTTAACGAGATGAATTGCTTGATCTGTCTCGTACGTTTCAATCTTCTCCAACTCGGCGACTTCGATGAAAGCCACGAACTGTGCATTCCACTTTCGAAAGAGTGTCTGGAGCTGCTCGGCGGGCTCATATACCAATTCCCTAAGCGTCCCGGTCCCATCTCCGTAAATCTCATAATCCAGCGTGAAAATGAATTCAATCATGGAAGGCGTCTCGAGAGTCTACTGCTGAGATGGGACAATCAAAACATCCATGGAATGGTTATAGGCCCCGGCGAAAGCCTCTGACATTTTCGGGTGCCTGGTTTCCACCTGAAGAGCTGATTCGAATTGCAGTGTGGACATCGCGAGAAGCATCCACGCCTGTGACCATCGCACATACGAAGTGCGGATGGTGCAAGAACGAAGGACCCGATAATAAAAGAAACCACGCTCGTCCCACATATGATTCATGGCCCAGTGAAATACGGAACGTGCCGATGGGACGCTGTCCGGGTGAAGGTCTTTGAGAGTCATAAGTGTGATAATGCTCTGGGCCACGCAGTGAATGTCCACAGGATACTTACGGTTATGAAAATATTTGACTGAGCCATCTGCGCAGAAAAAGTGGCTGCGGTAAAACTCGAAGCCGCGCCGAATATGCGATTCGAACTCTGATGTGCCGGTATCCTGAGAAATCGAGTTCAGCGCGCAGAGGTTGAAGCCAGTGTGAAAGTTATCGATCCATCGTTGTGAAGTTGCCTCGCCATAATCCCACGAGCCGTCTGCACGCTGCCTTGATGCTGAATAACGTGCAACCCTGAGGGCGGGCTCCAGGAATCTTTCCTCTCGCGTGTGTTTGTACACTCGGCAAAGAAGAGCGGCGCCCAGGAAGTTGGCGTTGTGAACTTGAACCCGCAGGGAGCGCAAGGGATAGCTGAATCCTGCGACCGTATCGCCGTCAGCCCAGTAAAGCTCGCCGAGGACGTATTCCGCGGCGCTCATCGCCATGCTCAAACAGCGCGCATCGCCGCGCTGCTCATATGCATCCAAAAGCGCGCTGGCGACGAAGCAGGTGCAAACCAGGTTAGGCGCCCCAGCCGGCACTATGATCGTGCGCGTCTGCCACGGAAAACTGTACCCCCAGCACCAGTAGGGAAGGCCTTGCGACCGAAGGGCAATGAGCCGCTCGATCATCTTTTCGATGAGACTTTCCTGGTCAAGCTGTCCAACCCTCGATAGGTTTAGCAACGCCGAAAGAAAGAGGCCGATCGCCTTTGGGTTCTGCGTCTTCTTAATAAGCAACACCGGACGGATGTTGACTGGACTTCGCTTCAAGGCCTGCGTCAAAACAAGCCGAGGAAGTTTGGTGCTCAGGAAAGGCACTGCACTGAGAATCCTGCTGTTCAGCGCATCGTAAGGGTCGTAACCAGCCCAATCGTTGGTCTGACAATAGGCAAGAAGCTTCCGGACCGCTGTCCTGGGCTCATCGTCCATGACACGCGAATGATTCTCAGCCATGAATCAGTCTCTCAGTCATAGGGCCACCAGATTGAAACCCAAGGGCAACGGGAACTCTGTTTATAAAGAATGCCAATGAAAACTTGGGTCGCATCTCGCCGCTTAGTTAACAGGCCCGGCAGTGAGCTCTAACACTTTCAAGACGTGACTGATGACTGCCTGCAGGGTAACAGCAGTGCCAGAGTGAGGGCTGGCTGGGCGAGTTCGGCGAGTAATCATCACTCGCTTTGGCACGTCCGCGGTGTTTTCCAACAAAACGAGGCGTCCGCAGCCGGACAAATAACGGTCAACAGCTCCTATTTTTCCTCGAAAGATGCTGTAGACTGGAACATTCAATGCTGCGGCCTCGCGGTTCATAGTGCCCCCGCCACTGATGACGAGATCGGAATACCAGATTAGATTGAGTCCGTCGACGACGTGTTCAGGAATCAACATACGGCCGCTGGCGAAGAGAGCGGACCATGTCTTTCTCAGAGCACGCGCTTGTTCCGGATAGCGCGGCAGCAAAATAATCTTGACGGCCGGATTTCGACCGATGAACTCGATTGCCGTAACCAGCAAGTGCTCGCTCTCTGGATTGTGATAGTGAGCGTTGGTTGCCGGTGGCCGCACAGTGATCACGATATCCTTGCCGTTGATTCCGAGTTGGCCCATTGCGGACGGATCGGGCCTGAAAAACGGAACGTAAACGTCTTCCTTGATGCCGGGATATTTGAGTACCCGGTCTCTTCTAAAGTGAACAGCTTCGTCCGGGAGCACTTCCGGAACCATCACCCAGCCCAGAGATGGGAGAGTAATCTGGTTCACAAATTCATAGTCGAAGATCGTGATCGACGGAATACGCAAGATCGAGGCGAGAAACGTCGAAGACCGCGACCCATGGGAGAGTGCCAGGGCCGGCTTCTCACTCCTGATCGTAGGTGTCAATTGACACATCCGGACGCCCAATCTCACGGCCTTTGCTACCTTGTTCTTTCCGCTGTGTCGTCCAAATAGCTTGTACGAGAGTCCAAAATAGTCCGCGAGTTCGCGGGTCTGGGCGCAGTCACGAGCAGTTACAAACACATGAAGGCCGAGTTTCCCGAGCTCCTCGATAATCGGGCGGAAAAACGGCACGTGCGGAGAATTTTCAAGGTCAATCCAGATCTTGCGGCCACTGAGAGTCCCTATGGATGGTTCTGGCCGAACGATGAAAGGTTCTGACAAAGTGCTTGTATGATTTGTTATGGTCGTCTGCATCTGGAAGACCTCACTGGGCAGTCTGAACAGGAGCAAATTCCGATATGGCTTCCGTGACTCGTTGCTGCTCGGCTAAGGAAATCCCCGGGTACAATGGCAAAGAAAGAATTTCCGATGCCGCTTCTTCCGAGGCAGGGAAGTCCCCTTTCTTGTACCCTAGACCCTCGTATGCTTTTTGCAGATGAAGCGGAATAGGATAGTGGATGCCAGTGCTAATACCCGCTTCGGCTAAACGTTTTTGAAGTCCATCTCTATCCAGCGCGCGAACAACATAAAGGTGATAGACGGATCGCACCCAATCGGGATCCTGGGGCACCTTAAGGGCAGCGGAGGCAGAATCAAAAAGCTCACGATAGCGCGTGGCAGCCTCGCGCCGTCCCTCGTTCCATTCAGAAAGACGGCGCAGCTTTGCATGGAGAATACCCGCCTGCAACGCGTCGAGTCTTCCGTTGTATCCCTCCATCTCGTGATAGTACTTGCGCAATTGGCCATGGTCCCTGAGCATGCGGATTTTACGAGCAACGTCTTCGTCATTCGTGGTAACGGCACCTGCTTCGCCGCAGGCTCCGAGGTTCTTGCCTGGGTAAAAGCTGAAAGCGGCGGCCCGTCCCATGGAACCGACTTTCTTCCAACGCCATTCTTTCCTTGAAAAGTATTCCGCTCCATGTGCCTGGCATGCGTCCTCAATGACCATGAGGTTGAATCGCGTGGCAATTTCCAGAATTGGGTCCATGTCGACGGGCCGGCCGTAAAGGTGCACGGGTATGACTGCCGTAACCGGCTTACGAGAGACTCTATGGACCAATCGGCCCGTGCCCGCGTCAACCACGCACTGCGTCTCCGCATAATGCAACAATTTCTGCGGATCCATTGTGTAGCTGCGCGGGTCGATATCCACAAAGTCGGGGCGTCCGCCCGTCTGCGAAATCGCTTCGGTTGTGGCGATAAACGTTAGAGGAACCGTAAGGACAATATCTCCCGGCTGGATGCCGGCAGCGATCAGCGCAAACCGAAGAGCGTCTGTCCCGCTGCCCACACCGATGCAAAACCGTGAGTCGCAAAAGCGAGCGAAATCATGTTCGAATTCCTCGACCATTGAGCCGCCCACGAAGCTGGCTGAACGCAACACAGAACGGAAAACAGAGACAAGCTCCTCTTCAAGCTCCTGGTGAGGCGTTACAAGATCCAAGAAGGGAATATGTCCGTTTCGATTCGAGCTGTTATCTTGGCGAGGGATCGCGCGCAAAACTTTCGCTGGATTTCCGGCAGCAATGACGTTTGGAGGTACATCCCGAGTTACCACGCTTCCTGCACCGACGATCGCATTCTCGCCGATAACAACCTTGGACAGAATTGTCGCTCCAGAGCCAATCGAAGCACCTCGCTTCACCAAGGTTGTCTCGACTCTCCAGTCCTTCTCAGTTTGAAGGCCTCCTTCGGTTGTCGTGGCGCGAGGATACGAATCGTTGATGAACGTAACTCCATGACCGACAAAGACGTTATCTTCAATCGTCACACCTTCGCAGATAAAGCTATGGCTTGAGATCTTGCAGCAGCGGCCAATCCGGGCATTTTTCTGGACCTCAACGAATGCGCCGATCTTGGTTTCGTCTCCGATTTCGCAGCCATACAGGTTAATAAACTCGGAGAGTTTTACGTTTTTTCCGAAAAGTACATCAGCAGCAACGCACTGATAGTGATTCATAGCCGGACGATTTTCCCTCTCTCCTTTAGTGATTGGTCAGCCGCTTCGAGGAGCTTGACCACACGCAATCCTGCAAGACCGTCATTGAAGGGCGTTCGATCGTTCCTGATACAGTCCATGAAATACTCGAGCTCGAGCTTCAAAGCCTCCGCTTGTTCCACTCGTGGCGCCCATACATCCCCGGAACGGTAACTCACCAGCAATTCATAGACGCTCTGGCCATTCGTGATCTGCACGCCTTTGTCGTAAACCTTGATCTTCTCGTCGGCCTCCAGGTCATTCCATACCAGCATCTTTTTCTCACCGCCGATCAAAGTCGTCCGAACTTTTACAGGCGAGAGCCAGTTGACATTGATGTGCGCCACTACTTTGTTTGGAAAGTACACGGTGATGAAGGCCAGGTCCGCCAGGCAATTCAAATGCGTTCCACCCGTGGCGACGACGGCCTCGGGTTTCTCCTGAATGATGTAATCCATGATGGACATATCGTGAGGAGCGAGGTCCCAAATTACGTTCACGTCATGCTGGAAGAGGCCGAGGTTTACGCGAGTGGAATCGAAGTAATAAAGGTTCCCCAGCGTTCCGTTGTCAACGAGCTCGCGGATTTTCCGCACCGCGCCGCTGAACAGAAACGTGTGATCCACCATGATCTTGAGCCGTGTCCGCTCCGCCAATTCGATGAGCTCCTCCGCTTGTTGCGGAGTCGATGTAAAAGGCTTTTCGACGAAAACATGCTTGCCATTCAGCAAGGCGGTTTTCGCAAGTTCGAAGTGCGTCCAGACCGGAGTGACGATGGCAACCGTGTCAATCCGTGGGGATGTCATAATCTCGGAAAAGTCCGTAGTCAGGTGCACACCCGGGTAGACCCTGTTTGCACGCTTGAGTGCGGCAGGATTCTTGTCGCAGATGGTCACGACCTGGCAGTTTTCCAGAGCGTGGAGGTTCCTCACCACATTCGGACCCCAGTAACCGTAACCAAATATGCCTACGCGCACCAGGTCAGAGGGGGACTTGTGGGCCTGATACTTCAGGCTTTCCGAAATAGGCACGGAGATTCCTGGAGCGTAGTTATTGCGCCCAGAGTCAGCTTGCGTTGTCATAGGCATCCTTTGAAAGAATCAGCGTCGTGTTCCACTTGCATCTCAGTAGGCGCCTTCGCCAAAAAAGGCGGCCCGTGGAGTTTGCAGCAGGATTTTGATGTCCAGCCAGGGCGACCATGTGCCCGCGTAACGAAGGTCCAGCCGAACCATGTCGTCAAACGAAGTCCTGCTTCGGCCTTTGACTTGCCACAATCCGGTGATTCCAGGCTTTACGTCTAACACGCGGCGCCGGTGCCAGGTCCTATACGATTCCAGTTCATAGGGAATCGGAGGCCGTGGCCCGACCAGCGACATTTCCCCTTTAAGGACGTTGATGAATTGGGGCAGTTCATCCAGGCTCGTCTTACGCAGAAACTTTCCCACGCGCGTGACCCGCGGATCCGCCGTAATTTTGAAAACTGGATTCTTGTCAGAGCCGGTTGCTTTCGAACCGATCTCTCCGGCTATGAATCGCCTCACATAATCCCGATGGATGCCCGGGTCGTTCGCGCAGGTCATGGACCTGAATTTCAGGAACGTAAATCCCCGTCCGTACTGACCCACTCTTTCTTGACGATAGAAGATCGGCCCTTTCGACGTCAGTTTGATGATGGCGGAAATAATCGCAAACACAGGAGAGAAAAGCAGGAGAGCCAAAATGCTCCCTGTAATATCCATCGCTCTCTTCAGAATTCGAGGAAGCTTCTTGGTATCATTTTGATTAAGCAAGTCTGGATACAGCGTCACGTCCGCCCCATTGTCGCGATTCGGCTCGTTCCAGCCCTCTGGAAAGAAATGGAATGAAATGCGAATCCAGTCGGCCAGCTCTGCACCCAGCTTTGCCCGGAGCGATTCGGTAACGCTGGCCCGCAACAGATTCTCAAGCGAACGGCGGTCAGCTTCGCAGACTTCGGTGAATAGTACGCCTAGAATAGCTCCCTCCTGATACCAGCCGGCCATGTCTGTTTCTCTTGTAGAGCGTGAAAGTGCCGCGAGAATTGCCGGCAAGGTCCTTTGACCTCGATCCGTTAGGAGAGGTTGCGAGGCATCCAGGAGCATTAGCATGAAGGACTTTTGATACCGTTCCGCCCGTTTGCGTTCCCAGCGGAGAACCCTTCGAAACATTCCTTCAGAAAGGATCTCGCGAGTCTGCAGGTCGGACGAACGGCTATACCGGAGAGGAGCTTCACATCCTTCCCTGGGGCCAGCCGTCTCTTTCAAGAAACCGCAGCTGAGAGCAAGTGCTTTGTTGCTTCGAGCATGTGCAATTGGCTTCATGATATGGAACCTCCGAGAATCCTTTCACTAGGACAGTGGGTGTTGGAAAAACCGCCAAAAAATTCACGAGGAGCAAATTAGTCCAGCCGCTATAATTCTCGAGCAGCGCAAAGCTGGAGCAGGACGACCCGGCGAAAAACTCGATGGTGTCTTCAGAAGCTAACGAGGTCCCTTCAAGGCGGAGGTTCTACAAAAAATTCGATTTTAGACAAGCTACCGCACTAAGAGTCCCAAATCCCTTAACCTAGGACGAGGACACCTGCTCTACGACCACACCGACCGGTTTCTTTAGGTAATGAAACCGGCGAAACAACAATTAACCCCTTACGTGTTCGCTTCTCCCGTAGTACGCATAAGGGCTGCCAAGGGCGTCATCTTCAACACCATTCAGCACAACACCTAGTAATCTGCTCTCACGAAGCTCCTGACAGGCCGTCCGAGCCAAATCAGAGGAAGTCCTGCCCGCGCCAACGACGAGGATCACTCCATCACACGTTGGTGCCAACACAGCGGCATCCGACACTGGCAATACCGGCGACGTGTCCACGATGACCCAATCGAACAGAGTGTTCAGCCGCTCGAACAAGCTCTTCGTCCGCGTGCTGCCAAGCAATTCCGTCGGATTTGAGACTGGTCTCCCAGCGGGAATGAAGAAGAGATTCTCGCCGGTGCCCGACTGAATGATGGAAAATTCATCGGCGTCGCCGCGAAGGTAGTCACTGAGCCCTGGAGAGGAGGGGGCTCCTAAACTCACGTGCAGTTTGGGAGCGCGAAGGTCAGCGTCAATAAGCAATGCATGCCGTTCGTGCTGATGTACGATCGCGCGCGCAAGATTCAGGCTTACGAACGACTTTCCTTCACCAGCCTGGGCGCTTGTGACAAGCAGAGTACGAAAGGGCTTCTTTTCACGCAGGCGGTATAGACGCGCGCGCAAAATGCGGAATTGTTCGGCGCATTGATCGAAAGACTGCTCATTGAACAAAACGAGAGAATCCTTGTGGAGCTTCCAGGCAGGCTTTGCGCAGCGTTGTCGCAACGCATTTAGCCCGGGAGCGAACGAGGTCAGCGATGGACGAGGGGGAGGTCCGGAAGGTGCGAAACTTGAGGTCGCGCGCAACTCCTCTTCGCGTTGCTCAGTCCAAAAAGCCACAGGTTCGGGCGGTATTGTCTCTGCACCCGATGCTACTGGTGTTTGCTGCGACTGAATCTTTTGAAGAGCCTCAAAGATGCGACTCATAGAATTCGTTCCTTTGATTGGACAAACGCGGAAGGACGCTGACGAATGCGATCCTGCCGCTTGGCGAATTCCTGGAGCAGCGAGCCACTCTCTCGCGAGTTATCTTGAGACATTAAATTGGCGGCCTGATCATCGGGCATACCGGCGAAGAGTTCGAATTCACGTGCTGCCTCATCTACCATTTGCGGCGTAACAAATTTTCGGTCATCAACGAAGGCATTGATCAAAGCATGGTCGGAGAGCACGTTGATCACGCGGGGAATCCCACAGGCGTATTTGTGGAGCCGTTCGATGGCTTCCGCGGTAAAGATTGCTCTACCGTTCGCTCCGGCGATATGAAGCCGTTGTGCGATGTAGCCGCGCGTTTCTTCCAGCGAAAGCCGGCTGGTCCTGCAGCACAGCGTAATCCTTTGCCGAAGTTGCCGCAGTTGGGGATGTCTGAGTTTCGTCTCGAGCTCTGGCTGCCCCGACAGTACAATTTGGAGCAACTTTTCCGTCGAAGTTTCCAAATTGGTGAGGAGGCGGATTTCTTCGAGGAGTTGCGGTGTGAGGTTCTGGGCCTCGTCCACAACTAGAACTGCCGGCTCCCCCGCATGCTGACGATCCAGCAGCCAGCGGTTCAGCTTCATAAGCATCTCGGCCTTGGAGCGCGATTCAGAGTAGATCCCGAAATCCGCCATCAAATACTCGAACAAGTCATTTACGTTTAGCTGAGTGTTGAATACAAAGGCGGTTGCGGCTCGCTGATGGTGGAGCCATTTCATCAGCATGTTAAGCAGCGTCGTCTTTCCCGTTCCTGCTTCGCCTGTAAGCAGAATGATGCCTTTCCGAGTCTGAATCCCGTACGTCATGCCGGCCAGCGCTTCTCGTGCGCTCAGGGTCAAGAATGCATAACGCGGGTCGGGATTGATCCGGAATGGGCTTTCGTTCAAACCGAAGAACTTTTCGTACATACTCTCCACTCTCAAGCTTTAAGCGCGCAAACCGAGCTCACTTCGCTTCGCAGGAATGTGACTGCTCCTGCCGTTCTTGCTGACGGACGTCCGATTGGCCCAAGGAATCAGCGCCAAAGTGGGCACTCCGAGATGCATATCAATATCCTGCTTATTCCTCATCGACTTATCCCGCCACTCGGCTACTTGCACCAAGCCCAAACCCAAAACGAAACCTAACCCCAGGCCTCCTATGCCAAAGAGGGGCCGATTGGGAAAGGAGGGCCGCTCCGGCAAACTGGGCGGATCCAGCACGCGGAACTGTTCGCCTTGTTGACGGTGCTCCAGCTCTGTGGCCATTTGCGATTCGTTTCGTTTCTTCAACAGTTCGTTGTAGAAATCCTGCGCGGTTTGATGGTCCCGCGTTAAGGCTTTGAACTCCTGCTGAATCGTTGGGCTCAACTGAATGCGGGCCTGCAATACCCTAATTTGCTTTTGAAGTCCTTCCTGCTCCGCTGTCTTCAGGCGGATGGCTACCTCATTTTGGTGCAACTGCGCCCTCAGCTGTTGGATCTCAGGTGACTCAATCACTGCTGCTCTTGTCTTCTGATCGATAGGTTGGCCCGGGCGCGCCGCAGGAGCTTCCTGAATCTTCCTTTGCAGATCCGCGATTTCGTTCTTGAGTTTCACCACGTCCGGATGTTCTTCCGTGTAGTGCCCTTGCAGCGAAAGTAGCTGATCCTGCAGTTTGCCAAGCTGTTGTTCTAGAGTCTGGGGATTCTGGCCCTCCGCCGACGATTTCCTGGCCGCTACTTGTTGGTTCAACATGGACTCTGTGAATGCCTTATCTTGCAGGGCTTGATTGAGGGACTGTGTAACGGCCTCGAGTTGCTGCGTCGTTCCCGTGAGCAACGTAAGAGTGGTCTTTTCATCATCGGGAAGCGCACCCACATAGCGGGATTGAAACGCGGCCAGCTTGGCGTCCTGGTCGTCGAGCTTGGCCTTGGCATCCTCCAATTGTTTGGCCATGAATTGCGTCGTGTCTTCGGCCTGTCGCTCGTGGAGGTGCAAATTCTGCTCGATGAACATCGAGGTGATTTCAGAACAAATCTGTTGAGCGACCCGCGCCTCACCGAAGGTGACTTCCACATTGAAGCCGGGCAGCCCCGCAGACTGTGTACCCTGCATGGGGCTCAACGGTGTCACTGCGATAGACTTCTGCAGCCGTTCCACCAATGCCTCCATCGGCAAGCTGTTGGCGTCTTTCTTGTACAGGCCAAATTTCTCCACGAGGTGCTGTAACCGTGTGCGGCTAAGGATCTGTTCCTTCATGCTTGCCAGACGCTGGTTGAGGTCCTCGCTCATGACTGGCTTGACGTAGCTATCTCCCACGACAGGTCGTTCAACCAGGACAATCGTGTGCGAGATGTATTTTTCCGGCAGAACCAGGCTTAACAGGAACCCCCCCATCACTCCAACAACTGTTGGGAGGATCAGCGACCAGCGTCTTCGCCGAAGAATCGCCCAGTAGTCTTCAAAAGTGAACTCTCGATTAGTGGCCATCGCTATTCGTTTTCCTCGAACTGGTCGATCTGCCATTCACTCATTCGATTGGTATCGGCCGCGAACGCCAATTGAAGCCAATCGAACCAGTTTGCCGCAGCAAATTCCGGCCGCAGGATGTTCCTATGCAGAAATTCGTATTTGCATCCTGGACTTGCACTCGATAGCTCAGGTCCAGGCTCGTCCAGCGGCCCCAAGAATGACTAAGATTCACACCGCCAAACCAATAGTTGTAGATCTGCGCCTGGGCCGGTGTTAGAGGAGAATTCAATCCCTGGTTCCGTGCGTAGCCTGCAGTTATTCCACCAGTAAATGCTTTCGAGAATTGACTGTTAAAGAAACCGGTCGTCTGGTCGGTTATTGCGCCTGGCAGGATACCCGCCCCGCCCGATAGCGAGCGATCGTACGCAAGTCCGAATGTCGAGTGCCCCTTTTGGTAAGTCATCGAAGTATTAAGCGTCCAGTAGACTTGTCTTGACGAACTGGTTGCCGCCGTCGAGCCCGCCGGAGACGCTGTTCGAAGGAAGCTGACCCCTGGACCTCCGGCCACCCTAAATGCAAACCGCCCGTTTCTTCGTCCAAAGGAAAGCTGCGCGGTGTGCGCGTCAATCGGCTGAACGGTGCTGCTGAACCGCAGCTCGGAGAAACGATAGAGCAGCGCCATTGAGTTGTGGCGAGTCACCTGATGCTCGTAGCCGCCCTGGGCGGTCACCTCGCTGTAGTCGAGGAAGCCGGTGCTGTCAAGAAAGCGTAACAGTGAATACCCTCCAACAAACGTCAATGACGATTTTGGCGTCATCGCTGTGTCAAGCTCCACCACAGATGCGTTGCCGACTCGTTGTCCCCGGGTCGTTAGAATGGATTGATTTGGAGTGAAGATCGGTTCCAGCGACACGCCCTGGCCCCCAGGCAGGCGCACGGATGAACCCGGCAGGCTAAAGCCAAACGAGGTCTCCGGCAATTGGTTTACAATGTCAAACAACGAGAACGTGGAACGGCCCCAGGCTAACTTCTCGCCGAATCCCAATTGCTGGATAACCGAGTTCTTCGCCGTTCCATCGTTGGAAATTAAGCCGCCTCCGAGATAACTCAAGGTCAGGTCAGACCGCCGTGAAATCCTGTTTACGTCGATCCCCGCATACGCAGAACTCCACGTTGTCACGTTAGTCTTTTGGGTAGCCGCAGACGCAAGTGGATTCGTATCGACGGTTGAAGTCACGCCGATGAGCGGCTGCCAAAAACTGCGTCGCTGGGTAACAGGACCCAACGAGAATTCCTCTGCCCCAGCCAGGCTACGTGTGTCCTGAGAAGGCCCCTGAGTGTCGCCGTCCGCATCCTGAGACTTGTTTTTGTTCTGAGCAGGAGCTATGCGCGTGTCGATGGGCCGATCCGCGGAACTGGCCTGGGTGCCGGATTGTTCTTGTGCAAGAGTCGTCGGCGACACAAGTGGAATCGCCAACATCGCTATCCACAAATTTGAACGTAGGACGCTCATGGCTCCCTTATGGCACGACAATCGTATCTCCCGCCTTCAACACGATGTTCTGGGCGGGGTTCTTTCCATTGACCACATCTTTGTAGTTGAACGGGTGCTTCACTTGCTTCCCGTTTTCCACGCGCAGGAGATATATGTTTTTTGTGTTGGCGAATTGTGTAAATCCGCCTCCGCTGGAAAGCGCCTGTAGCAGCGTCATCCCTGGGACCAAGGGGTACGCGCCAGCGCGTGTCACTTCTCCCATGAGGTAGATGCGCTGGCTGCCGATCGTGGTAACGATCACAGTGACTCGCGGATCCGTAAAATATCTCTTTAACCTCTGCGTGATGTCCGCTCTAAGTTGGGCTGGGGTTAGGCCTCCCGCCTGGACGTCATCCAATAGAGGGAGAGAAATCTTTCCGTCGGGCCGCACGGGCACCGCCCGCGTGAGATCTGGCTCCTTCCATACACTGATATCCAGCGTGTCCTGTGGACCGATAACGTAGTTGGGATCGCTCGGGACAGGGTTGTCCGGCTCTTTGCTGCCATTTCCGTTCCCGACCAACGAAGCCTTATCGCTCGATTGCGTTTTGGAAGAAGTTTGTTGCGTAAGTGCCAGGGAGGGCAGCATGAAGAACACGAAGGCCAACGAAAAAAGAATCAAACTTCGTATTCCGGTTTCGCGACCGGCAAAGGCCACTCCTTTGGCGGCGGACTCTAAGACATTGGCTTTGTGGGACATAGGCTACACCCCGTCCAGAAGTTCGTCGGGCACGCCACGGTTTCAGACATTTGCGTCTGCCACCCTTTTGCGCCTAGACGTTGGCATTCCTGTTTCCGCGGCAATTGGCCCGGGAACTTCCTCGCATTGCAATCTAGTGAAAGAGACCGTCCTCGGCAATCCGGTCCATCCCACAATCGATTGGAAGGTGAATACAGGAGGGGGTGATAGGGGAATCTATTGAGGCTGGTTCACGACAGGCCTCCGCTGCCCAAGGGCTCCGAGCATGTGGTCTTTTTAGGTCAAATGGGTTGCGGCCCAACGTTCGATTAAGATCAAACGCATTTTAGCAGGTCGGCCGGGAACTGCATTAGATTCAGAAGGATAGGAATGCCAGTGCCGTCAAATCCTATTGCCTACTCCTAATTCGCAATGGACAATCGCAAAAATTGGTTTGTCAACAAATTTATGCCAGCATCGCTATTTGAAAGGATTCCGAAAACCGAGCTATCTGCGGGCACCTTCCTCGGGTATTTCCACGATTTGTCCGCGTCTGCCGCTCTTTCTCATATGTGTGCTACCTCTCCTTTCCGTCACGGGGGCTGCGCCTCGTGCGCTCAGTTGGCGAATTACTCGCGTCTAGTAACTAGCCTGTAACTAGCCTTGTCTTTTTTGCATCCCATGTGTTATGCGGTAGTAGAGTTCCAGCTTTCTCGAAGTGGCAGGCGGAGACATGAAACACATAACTGCTGACGAAGCGAAACGCTTCGTGGTTGCCCAGCTCGCTCATCCAATCGCTGCTAAGGGGCTGATTCCAGAAAACCTTCCAGACAACTTCGATCTTTTGACCGAGGGCATTATTGATTCCCTAGGATTCGTTGACTTAGTGATGGCTCTGGAGCGGTATTTTGACATTAAAGTAGACTTTGGCGGCTTGGATCCTGAAAGCCTGACTGTTCTGGGGCCAATTTCACAGTATATTGCGGAGAAAAGTAGGGTCGCTAGCTCGCGGTCCACTTGATTGCGGCCCTTCCCGGTACCGAACTCGTCTTAGCTGCTCTCTGACTGTCGACGTAGATCTAGTTCTCATATTGGGGAGATTCGTGGTAGAAGAACTCCGCAAGTTGGAAATGCGGGCCCATCGATTACTCCATCACTTCTCGGCTCGAGGGAATGTGACACAGAGCACCGAAGAGAATCAGGCAATTCCAGATGTTAGGGAACTTCCGCCCGATCCTTTTTTCCGCGGTTTACTGAACCGGATACTTCATCTGTGCGCCCGTTTCGGTCCTGGCTCGGGCGCCATGCGAGTGAGGCTTCACCGATGGCGTGGCGTGAAGATCGGGCAGGAAGTGCATATTGGAACCGACGTTTTGCTTGAAACCGCTTATCCCCAGTGGGTTTCAATTGGCAATCGTGTTCAGATCGGCTTGCGATGCACTATCATCGCCCACCTCCATGGACTGGCCCCGAGGAAAACGGAGCATGGTGGACATGTGTCCGTCCGGATTGAGGATGATGCGAATATCGGCGCCGGAGTAATTATTCTTCCCAACGTCACGATTGGCCACGGCGCAGTAGTCACTGCGGGAAGTGTCGTATCACGGTCGGTCGCACCGCTTCACATGGTTCAGGGAAATCCCGCCCGGCCGATCGCTAAGTGTGGCATCCCCCTGACTTGGGATACGACACTGAAGGAATTCTTTAGCAAGCTTGAGCCGATCGAGAGATAAGGATTTTCCTGCCGTTCATGCTCCACAAGAGACTTGGCGCCGCAGAGTTGACGATTCCGGAAATCGGACTTGGAACGTGGCAATATCGAGGCAGCGTGCAAGCCCTGAGAAAGGGAATCGAACTCGGCGCCCGCTTCATTGATACGGCGGAAGCTTACGGAACCGAGAGTTTCGTGGGCGAAGTCATTCGGGGTATTCGCAATCAAGTCTTCCTGGCAACCAAGGCTTCCCCTTGGAATTTTCGACGTGAGGATATTTACCATGCCGCCAATCGTAGCCTTCAAGCACTCAAAACGGACTACATCGATCTTTACCAGCTTCACTGGCCGAACTCGACCATTCCCATCGAGGAAACAATGGGTGCCATGGAAGAGCTGGTGAATCAAGGCAAGATTCGCTTCATCGGCGTTAGCAATTTCTCTCTCGGAGAGCTTCAAAGGGCGCAGTCCGTTTTGCATCGATCCCGAATCGCCTCCAATCAGGTCCGTTATAATCTTGTGGATCGAAGCGCGGAAGTCGGTCTCTTGGAATACTGCCAACAAAACAAGATAACTTTAATTGCTTATAGTCCGCTTGCACGGGGGATGCATGCCATGAGAAAGAATGATCCGGCCGGTGTCCTCAGAACAGTTGCTGCGGAGACGGGCAGAACTGAGGCTCAAGTGGCGCTCAATTGGTGCATCGCTAGAGACTCTGTCGTGGCCATTCCAAAGGCAGATTCTGTCGAACATATCGAAGAAAATTGCCGAGCGTCGGATTGGCGCCTGACACAAGAACAGATTGCGCTCTTGAACAAGGAAATCCGCTACCGTCAGCGTGGTCGCGTTGAGGCAGTCTTGAGGCGTGTTGCTCGTAACACCCTTCAGAGACTCGGCCGCGTATAACCAAAATGCAAGCTCCCTCTTTCGTCAGCGCGCACTTCCTCGCAGGACGGCCGTTTCTTGCAGTTGTCCTTCTTCTGCATCAAGGTGCCGTATCAAAACTTGCCGATCAGTCTTTCCATTCGCATTCAGCGGGAATTCGCTCCGCAGATAAATCCTTCGTGGAATCATGTATTCCGGAAGCGACTCTCGGCACTCGGCTAGCACGACATTTTCGTCCACGGCCTCGTTCCGCGAGACAAAGGCGATAATTCCCTCCGCCAGTCCGTTCCTGACTGGCCATCCGACTGCCACCACCTGTTCTGTTCCGCAAACGCGTCGCAGCACGGCCTCGATCTCTTGTAGTTCAATGCGGTACCCGCGCACTTTGATTTGATGGTCGATTCTGCCCAGATAGTGGATGCAACCCTCGGCATCCTGCTTCACAAGGTCTCCCGTCCGATACCAGGTCGTTCCATCACAACCCGGCAATTGAACAAATCGCTCCCTCGTTTTGTCGGGATCGTTCCAATAGCCATTCGTAACCTGAGAGCCTGCCAGACAGAGTTCACCGCTCTCTCCGGTTGCGACTGTTCTTTTTTCCTCATCAACGATCCGGCACATTTGTCCTGCGAAGGGCCAGCCAATCGGGACGACACCGTTCAAATATTCTTTTTCGTGTCTACCGGGATCCCAGTGCAAGTGAGTGATGGCGATCGTCGCTTCTGTCGGTCCGTACAGATTCTCCACCGTTGAGTTAACTGCCGCCTTTTGCCAGAGCGCCGCATATTTGGCGGGCAAGGGTTCACCGCAGAAGAGGCTGTGCCGTAAGCTCGGGAAACTTCCGGGATTCAACAGCCTCATTTTTTCCAGAACTCCGACCACAGAAGGCACGGAAAACCACATCGTCAGCTGATGATCGCGGATAAACTTAGCCGGCATCATTACGGACTTTTCCGGAACGGAAAAAAGACACGCCCCGCGTTCCCAGCAGACAAACATGTCGTGGACACTCAGGTCGAACGTAAGATCGAATTCTTGCGAAAGCCGATCTTCCTCGTTGACGGAGTAGCGGTCAGATACATACTTGACGTAGGGCTGGACATTCGAATGATGAATCGCGACGCCCTTGGGCTGGCCCGTGCTCCCGGACGTAAACAGCAAGTAGGCAATCGCCGCGCTAGCAAGTTCAGGGCTGAACGAAAGATTCCTCCCGCTGCTCATTTGTCCCGCGGGCAGAAATCGATGCTTCGGAAGTTCTTTTGACCAGGCCGGCGCAACGTCGCAATCCGGCAAAATGACAACTAGAGAACCGCTGGCCGTGGACAAGAGGTTCGGTAAGTTAGCAGAGCTCTCCGCTCCCGCTATCAGAATTGAGGAACCGGAAAGAGTCAGCATTCTCAGTGTCCGGTCGAGCGGGAACTTTGGATTTAAAGGCGCGTAGCCCTTTCCCGCGGCTAGAATGCCAAGGACACCTGCGTAGGCAGTTTTGCTGCGATGGGCTAATAGAGCAACGACTCCGGACTGATGATCTCCCACTGATTGGATGGTTGCGCCAATACGAGCAACTTCCTGGCGCAACGATTGGTACGAAATGTTCTCGTTGCCGACGGCCAGCGCCGGACGCTCAGGGAACCGCTCCGCCGATTCGAAAAAACCTGATGCAAGGTTTCGGACCATGGTGCCTATCTGCAAGATCGATCCCAACTATTTTCGGATCGGAGCCTGGCTTCCTGCCTAAGTGATACCACTCGGCCTGGCGACTGCCTGAACGGGTCTCCACACAGCATCGCTTTTCACAGCGACCGACGATGTCTGAGCCGCTGTCTCAAACGCGATTTGCGTATGATGCAACTCCTCTTTGGTGGGCGGTATATCCAGAATGAACGTCGAGTACCCGGCGCTGATGTATCGCGACAATTCTTCTGCAACGGCCTCGTAACTACCCACTAGATAGGGGCAAAACGTTTTGTATGTTTCAAACGGCCGAAGCCAGTACGGACTTCTGCCGTTCTTTGATTCTTCTGCGAGCTCAGACAATTGTTTGTGCCACAGCGAATCGGAAATTCTCATTGCCACCTGATGGGTCAACTCACCCTTTCTGTCTTCCGGGAAACGCTCCTCCGCGACTTCCCACGCTTCTGACTCCGTGCTCCGCGCAATTATCCCCACGCGCACTCCGCAATTGAGTTCGTTCTCCGGGTCCAGCCCCTCGTATTCCCTCGCCGGTTTCGGATACTTCACCGCCGTTGCGCCAATTGCCTTGGCGGCCTCCAGCCCTGCCTCAGAGGATCCGGAAATGAAGATTCCTGGAAAAAGCTCAGGCGCGAGGGGAGGTGTCATCCTCAGCTTGTCGACCTTATAGAATTCCCCTTCCACCGTGACCGCTTCGCGTCCGGCGAGAAGCTGTTTGATAATACTTGTGTACTCAATGATCCTCGCATAGCGCTTGTCATGCGCGGTCGTGTCATTCAGTGCGGCCAGATCGTTCTTGAACCCGCCGGCAACCAGGTTAAGGTAGATACGCCGCCGGTAAAGAAATCCGAACGACGCAACCATCTTCGCCACCGAATAAGGGTGCATATACACTGGCTGGATAGCCACAAGCGGACAAAGGTTCTTGGTGTTCTCAATGATGATCTGGGACACCAGCCAGGGATCGACGATGCTGTTGTCCGTATAGACCAAAATTCCTTTGCAGCCGCATTGCTCACTCCAGCCCGCCACATCCGCCACGCTCCTCGCGTAGCAATCGCTGGAGATATCTTTTGATTGGGGGCACGTCGCGAAGAGTTCAACAGAGATCTTGCTATCAGAGCGAGCCATTTGAGTTACCTCTTGTGCAGAACTCAGATGCCGTGGCCGGGGACGACTGGCTCCTAGATCTAAGAGGCCCAACGAACGATTTCGCGGGAATCCTATATGGACTTTCAGAAGTCGAGCTACTAGGTGAAGACCGGAAACCAAGCTAAGTAAAGTACTCGACGCATCGCGAAGGGGAACACTGTATTGTTCCTTTGTCTCGCCGAAAGCAGAGTGTGGGAGCCGTTGCTGCTTTGAGAAGGTTCTTCCGTTCCGGTATAGGCGCGCTGTTGAATCACAAGTTTCGGCCCGTCAGGTGACAAGGAGATGCATTTTCCCACTGAATAGTTCACTGCGGCTTGCCTATGCATAAAGGACCGTCATCGTGAAAATACTGGGCATCAGCGGGTTTGAAAATGCAGTGGCTTTCAAGAAAAAGCACTGGCCGAATCTTGAGGAACGCGAATACCGTATTTCTCAGGGGCACGACTCCGCGGCCGTCCTTTTAATTGATGGCGAATTGATCGCCGCTGCCG